>NZ_CP036259.1:3794166-4140000 GCF_007641255.1 Sporomusa termitida | reverse complement strand
ACAGATTACCCCGCAACCGGATGGCGCTATCGTCAGCAATACCGATTCCAGTTCCAGGGAGGGGATGTAAGTGTTATCCGCTACGACAACCTGGGCGTTATATATTATCTACATGGGAGCGCTCATAGCCTTCGGGATTTATACCTGGTGGAGTGAAAAAAATAAATCAGCCCGGCATTTTTACACGGCCGGCAACACCATCAACTGGTTTGTATTGTGCATGACCTATATCGGCGCTCTTATGAGCACCTGGGTTTTCTTTGCCGGACCGGGTGGTTATTATCGTGGCGGTTTTGGGTATTTTATGTCCGAGCTGAGCTATATTCCACTGTTCCCGGTACTCACCTATTTTGTAATGAATAAAGTGTGGTTATTGAATACCCAAAGGAATTACACCACGCAGGCCGACATCTTTGTTGACCGTTTCCGGAGTCCAACCTTGCGGCTGGTACTGGCTATTGTTTTCTTTTGTGTGTCCATGCCTTACGCTGCGGCCATCTATATTGCCTGCGGCAAAGCGGCTGCAGTTGCCACTCAGGGTGCTATCTCTGAGACCAGTGCGGTCGTCTTTGTCGGTGTGACAGCACTGCTGTTTATTCCGTTTGGCGGTGTAAAATCGGTGGCCTGGGCGGCTACCGTTCAGGCCTGGATCTTTATGGCAGCCTTATGGTCGATTGGCATCAGCGCGATTGCCTATGGTTTTGGCGGTGATATCTTCGAGGCGGTAGCCAGTGTCTGGCAAAATACCAATTCCTGGTTTTCTTATCCCGGGCCGGAACAATGGGTGCCATACTCCGCCCGCTTCGGTTATCCTATTGCCTGCGCCATCGGCTGGACTATCATGCTGCCTGACGTTTTCATCCGGGCCGGATATTTTGGCAAGGATATGGCAGGCCAGCGCAGACTGATGTTTTGCCAGCCGATTCTGCAGGTTATTGTGTGGACCGGCACCATGTTTATCGGTTTCGCGGCCATTGCCTTGGTACCGGGCTTGAAAGGCGGCGACACAGAGCTGGTTATCCCCATGTTGATCACCAAAATTATTTCGCCTCAGGCCGCCACCTTTGCCGCCGTGCTCATGGCTGTATTTATCTGGGGCACGCTGGCCAAGGGGTTGTCGGCTGCGACCTCTCACCTGCTGGTAGCCGGCTCCATCATCTCGGAGGATATTCTCAACCGGTTGCTAAAGCTGCAAGTCAGCCCCGGCGTTCATATCACCATGGCCCGGCTGGCCGTTGTCGCTTTAGGCTTGGCCGCCTTATGGCTGGCCCTGAATCCGCCTGATTTGATGTGGACCTTGATTATGTTTGCGATTGCCCTGGTCATGCCGATGTTTCCGGTACTTGTTGCCGCACTGTACTGGCGGCGGGCCACCGCACCGGCCGCCGTGATTGCTTCTGTCGCGGGTGTAATCGGTGTAATTCTTACTTATCGGTATGGCCTGGGCGACAGTTGGTACGGGGTATTCGGTATGCTGGCTGCGGCCGTACTGATGGTAGTGGTCAGCTACATGACAAAAGAGACCGATAAAGAAGTGCTTGATGAATTTTACGGAGCTTTGGAAAAAGCCGAAGCGATTTACTATGAAGACTAACTATATCAGGAGGAATTTAATAATGAGTGAATTCAATAAATTAGCGGAAGCCGTATTTAAAGGAGACATCAAAAGCGTTAAAGCAATTACGCAGAGTTTGGTTGACAGCGGGGCCAATGTCGACGAAATTATTAATAAGGGCTTGCTTGGCGGTATGGATATCGTGGCGCCCAAGTTTAAGGCTGGAGAAATGTTTGTGCCTGAGGTGCTGCGGGCAGCAAAGGCACTGGGCAACGGTATGGAATTGCTTAAACCTTTGCTGGGGGATGATAATGCCGGTACGAGACAGGCCGCCACTTTTGTTATCGGCACAGTGGCCGGCGATCTTCATGATATTGGTAAAAATCTGGTGACACTGATTTTGGAAAGCTCCTCCTTTAAAGTTATTGATCTTGGCGTGGATGTCTCGCCGCAACGGTTTGTCGATGCCATTAAAGAGCATGAACCGCACTTTATCGGCTTATCGGCACTGCTGACCACGACAATGATGGCCATGAAAGATACCATTAACGCCATCAGCGCGGCGGGGCTCAGGGACAAAGTCAAGATTTTAGTCGGCGGCGCCCCCATTTCCCAGGAATTTGCCGATGAAATCAGCGCTGATGCGTATTGTGCCGATGCCATCGCTGCTAAGGAAATCGCCGTGCAGATGATTGCCTGAGAATAAGCAACCCTGAACGGCAAGTACGCCGGGAAAGGCGGTGAACTTCTTTCCCGGCTATTCTTTACCCCTAGCTGTTGGCTAGAATAAGCGCTACAATTCATTACCACAAGGAGGGACACTATGATTATTATCGGTGAGCTGATCAATACCAGCCGCAAGGAAATCAGCGAGGCTGTTGACAATAGGGATGCCGCGTGCATCAAACGGGTGGCGCTGGCCCAGATGGAAGCAGGCGCTACCTATTTGGACGTAAACTGCGGCAACAAAGTCCATAATGAAGTGGAAATTATGGAATGGCTGGTCAACACCATTCAGGACGACGTGGAAGCCCCGCTATGTATTGACAGTCCGAATCCACGGGCCCTGGCAACCGGCCTGGCACTTGCCAAATATGGTCAGCCGATGATTAACTCTATTACGGATGAAAAAGAACGGTTTGCTGAAGTCCTGCCCTTGGTCCTTGCTTATAAAGCCAAAATTGTGGCCCTGTGTATGGATGATACCGGGATGCCCAATTCCGCAGAAGACCGGATGCGGGCAGTAAACAGTCTTTATGCCAAGCTTACGGCAGCCGGTGTTCCTGCCGGCGACATTCATTTTGATCCGCTGGTAAAACCAATCAGCGTTGTCAGCGGGGCGGGCATAGAAGTGTTAGAGACGATTCAACTGATTAAAAAACAGTATCCGCAAGTGCATTTTGCCTGCGGTCTGAGCAATATATCCTTTGGCTTGCCTGCCCGTAAAACTTTGAACCGGTTATTTGTGGTGCAAACGATGGCTCTGGGAATGGATGGCTATATTTTGAATCCGACCGACAAAGGCATGATGGGGGTTATTTATGCGGCCCGAGCCTTGTTGGATCAGGATGAGTATTGCGGGGACTACTTAACGGCTTATCGCAACGGTTTATTTGTATAGGCGGTTGCCCGCTGCGGCTCTGGCCAGAGCCGGCAGCGGGCTGCCATACGCTAAATCTTAGGCATAGTCTGTGGTTACATCCGAAACAGCTTACAGACCCTGGCGGCTAAAGCGGCAGTCAGGGAACCGGTTGTTAATTGCCGCCAAGGGAAGAGCGGCAGGTGGTGCGGCGGTATATGCAGGCGGCAGCGGCGGCAGTGCCCGGGCCGGAGTCAGTGTTAGGGCTGAAGGTGCGGACGTGCTTGTGGCGAGCGTTTCGGGTTGGCGTGGACAGGAGGCATAATATATGGATAAGTTTTGTGAGGTAGTGCGGCACAAGGAATATACCCTCGGCGGTCTGACCCTGGAGGAATGCATTGATTTGGCGAACGAGCTGAAGGTGCGGGTCAGTGACATCGTTATCGAAGAAGCCATGGCAGTCAATAAAATGAGCCGGGAAGAAGTGACCTCTTCCGTTTTGGCAGCCTTCAGCCACAACCTGTATGCGATGGAAATCGGCCTGACTTCCGGCAAAAGTTTGCTGATGGGAACCGTGGGACAGGATCTGGCAGATGAAGAAGTATGTTTAATTGACGACCAGTTTATCAATAAGGCATTGAAGTATACCCTTAGCGCCCAAGTCGGCAATCATGTGGTGGGTCTTATGCCCTGTGCCGGCACCGGTGACGCCTGTACGTATACCGGAGTGGTAAAAACGCTGCTGGATATGCTGGAGGACCAACAGGAGACAGCCCGGTTGGTGGCCTTGATGGTAAAAATCGGTTGTATTTTCCGGGCCGGCAAATCATCCACCGGCTGCAATATGGAGGGCTTTGGTGCCGGTGCGGCCGCTACGGCGGCGGTGATTGCCGAGATGCTGGAGGCCACTCCCCATCAGGTAGGTCAGGCCGTAACGCTGGCCCTGTCACCCACTATTGCCAATCCCTGTACGCCGCGGGCTATGGTCTCCGGCCTGTGCGCGACGCATCTAGGCGGCGGAATATTGATGGGCCATTTGGCAGCCAATCTGGTAGTCAAGACAACCATCCCTGTAAGCGTGCCGCCTGATGTCATGATTGCTATGGCGGCTGCGGTTCATCCGTTGTCAGCCAGGGAGGTTGTACCAATCGTTAGCCGTTATATGGAACCGTTTTTCAACACCAATGAGGCTGTGGAACAATACATTAAACCGGCCATAAAAGCGCGCGATACTGCGCGTATCCACACTGTGCTCGCCCAGGCCCGGACGGAGGCCCGTATTCTGGCAGATCAGGCCAATTCCATCATCAAGCCTTTTGGCGACGCGGTTGTTGGCGGCAGCAGCCAGGCTGTGGGATTGCCGGCCAATACGGCGAGAATTGCCCATGAATTGGCGCAAGGCGAGATTACCGGCGTGAAAATCGAGTTGTATCCGGAGCTGTTTGCCAGACGGGGAATTAATATTCCCGGCATCCTTATGGCGGCGGTACATGGCGCCGCCAACGACAATGCCGGGTTATACCGGGACATTATGAACCAGGTGCTTAACTCCGGCCTAAAGATAGAAATTGCGGAGACCAATGAACCGCAAGTGCAGCGGGTTACAATTTATGCGACAGGCAAGAATTCAATGATTACTGTGTTAAGCAGAGGCGGCAGGCGCCTGATTATCAAAGAGGCCGTGCCGTCGGTGGCGGAAGCCCGGGCAGCTGCCCGCAAACTGAATATTGATGTTGTGGATTAGGTGGTGGCTAAAAATCCATCAAGTGGTGTTTGGTCAACCAGACTTTGGTAGAATCAATAAACTTTCTGGCCGCGGGGGAACTATTTTTTATCGACAGTGCGGCAATACCTATTGTCCGGGCGGGAGCGTGTTCCAGGCCGACAGTATAAACAGTGTCTACTGCCCGTAACAGGGTCATTTCGGGAAGAATACTGATACCTAAACCGTTTTTCACCATGGTGATAATAGCCCGGGCTTCTGTTACTTCATATTGTATCTTGAGTTTCACGTTATGCTCATTTACAAGCCGCTTTATTTCATCATAACTGCCCCATTTCGTGGCGATAAACGGCTCCTCTTTAATATCAGCAAAAGTAATCATGCTTTGCTGCCGCAGCGGATGATGGGGCGGGAGAATACACAGCAGCCTGTCTTTTTTTAAAGGAATGATTTCATACAATTTCATAGTTGGCAGCGAAACAAAGCCAAAATCAACGGAACCATTTTTTATCCATTCCTCAATTTCATCATAATTGCCATCCAATAATTCGATGGTTATGGCCGGATAACAGTGGTGGAACTGGGTAATGATTTCGGGCAGCCATTGCATAGAAACACTGGTAAATGTCCCAATCCGCACTGTGCCGGCAGTCAGGCCGGCGATAGCTGCAAGCTCCTGCTTCAGCCGTTCGTTGTAATGCAGAATTTGCCGGATATGCGGCAACACCTGTGTGCCATTGCTGGTCAGGCTGATACCGGAACGATCCCTGGTCAGCAAGGGAAACCCGAATTCGCCTTCCAGACTGGCCAGGGCATGACTGACCCCGGATTGTGATAAATTCAGCAATTCGGCCGCTTTTGCCATACTGCCCGAGGCGACAATAGCACTGAAAACCTGGTATTTCCAAATTGTCAAATCAATCACTTCCTTTTCCCGCATTACATGATTTTTTTGCAACAGTACATTATAAAAATTCACTTTTTTAACATACAGTTTACACATATACTATAGGGTAAGCAACTGGTTTAGTTAATCGCGGCCAAATATATATAAACGGGTGTATTCGGCATCATTCCCACAGGTGGCATTTACGGGGGATTGTACTGGTTGAACATACACTTATGGAAAGAACAGTTAGGGCGGGTGCAATAATGGGTAATAACAAATTTTTGGATCAACTGTGTCTGGCTTTGGATTTTATTGCCCGTACTACAGGCGGATTTGCCACTGTTACCGACCGACTGGGACGAAGGCTGAAAAGTGTTGATTCACATGGACGTGAAATAAGGCAGTATCAGGGAGAAGTATACGAAATTGCCAGACAGGCCGGGGAGCGGCAAATGCCGGTAGTTGGGCCCTCCCAATTTGTGACGGAAGCGGAAGCCTGGGCTCTGCCGATTGGTGAGTATATACTTTGCTGCAGTAATGTGGAGCGGGTGGAGCGGGACACGAAACTGCGGGAAGCACTGTCGAAAGCGTTGCCTATGATTGCGCGGGTAGCGGGTGGAGATGCCGTATTGTTTGATCACAGTGGCCGGCGGCTGGAGACAGCTGATTACACCGGTAAGAAAAGTGAGAAGCTAATTGGCAAAGTCAGTCAGGCCGCTTATGAAGCCATGCAGACGCAGAAGCCGGTGATCGGTGAATCTATCACTATGCAGGGCGTAACGGCGGTACGTATTCCCATCACTGAGAACTACGGGCTGGGCTTCAATAATGAAATGATGGTATCACAAAAACAGAAATTGCTGGCAGAGGTAAAGAAATTTCAGTATGCCAGATATAATCTGTCTGATATTATCGGGGAAAGCGAAGCCATCAAAAAATGCAAAACTATCGTAAATTATGTGGCCCAGGGGATTTCCTCCGTGTTGATTTATGGTGCCACCGGCACCGGTAAAGAATTGTTTGCCCAGGCTATACATAACCTCAGCGACCGGCGCAATAACCCTTTTATCGCGATTAATTGCGGCGCTCTGCCGCCAACCTTAATTGAAGCAAATTTATTTGGCTATGCGGACGGCTCTTTTACCGGGGCCAAAAAGCACGGCAATATCGGCGTTTTTGAGGCGGCTGATATGGGAACAGTTTTTCTGGATGAAATCAGTGAAATGGACTGGGAGTTGCAGGCCAAGCTGCTCAGGGTCATTCAGGAACGTGAAGTTACCCGCATCGGCAGTACCAAACCCATTCCTGTCAACGTGCGCATTATCTCCTCCACTAACAAGAATTTATCCCAGTTAATAGAAGAAAAGCGTTTTCGTGAGGATCTGTACTACCGGATTAATGTAGTTGAGCTCCGCGTTCCTTCGTTGAAAGAGCGGGACGGGGATATCCCGCTGTTAGCCAGGTATTTTATTGGCAAATACAACCCGGTGTTAGGAAAAAACATTAGCCGGGTAGCGCAGGCAGTCTATGATAGTTTCGAGAATTACCCGTGGTCAGGCAACATTCGGGAATTGCAAAATTGTATTGAAAGTGCACTGAATATGGTGCATGCCGAAGAAGATACGCTGGAGGTTCATCATCTTCCCACGAAGTTTTATCCTTCGTTAATGCACCGAAATGATTATAAAGGCAGTAATGCGGATAATCTGACAGCCGTTTTGCGGGAAGCAGAGAAGCAGGCCATTTTGCGCGTGCTGCAGCAGGAACGGAATATCCGCTGTCGTACAGCCCAGCGGCTTGGCATCAGCAATACTACTTTGTGGCGGAAAATGCGGGAAAACAATATTATTGCTACCTAGAGTGAAAATTGCTCGCTTGCCGGCCCACAATGGCCGGGGTAGTCAGGGAGTACCCTGCCAAGAGGAGTCGCTTAAATCATAGTTACCAGAACCGGTGTTTTATAGGGTCTGAGGGGTTACTGCGGGTAACCCTTTTTTTTACCTGTGGCTGTAACCATTCTGTATATTACCGAGGGCATTGTTTAGCTTCGGGTGCTTATTCCGGTTTTTTGCGAAGCAAAATGAACGTCCCACGCTTCCGCCCGTCCCCGCATTTCGCGTGTGAATGATTGCAGTTTTGAAAAACTATTGCATAAATGAAATATAAGTAAAGCGCGGTCGGGTAGGATTTTTTTGAAAGTATATTCCATAATTGAAATAAGTCTTTGCTTGGCTATGACTAGGGAAATGAGGCTAAACTAATTCCTGAAATGCTGGTTTTCCAGATGGTTTCGTCTTTTTCTGGCGACTAGAGAATAGTGGCATGATACTTGCGATTCATGTTTAAGAGGTTGAGTCAACCAGTTTGGCAGCCATTCTGCAGCTAGACAGTCTGTAGCCGCCGCCAACAGGATGGATTCTGAGTCCAGCCAAATGCGATTATTGCGCAGGCTGCCGCGTATGCTATGCAACTGTTGGCCGAGCTGGCTGTCGGGCGGCATTGCGACTTGCCATCAGCAGCTTGACCAACATTAGCTTTTTAGTATGATGACGGCCAAAATGGCAAATGGCGGCGTCAGCCCCTCCTGGCAGACCCCTGCCAGTATGCGTCGTCGGTGCTTCCTTGCCCTTTACCATTTTGTCTCGCCCTAAAACCAACATCTAACTTTGCCAAGGCACTAGGCACTAGCTTATGATGAAAATGCGGAAACCAATATTATTGCCACCTAAAATGAAAGTCCCTTGCTTGCCGGCTCACGATGGCCGGGTAGTCAGGGCGTAACCTGCCAAGAGGAGGTGCTTGAATTTGACGTTTATTGCCAAGATACCGGCCAGCCGGCTCGTTGTTATCAGAGGTGCCGGCGACATTGCCACAGGCATAGCCTATCGTTTGTTTCGCAGTGGTTTCTCCATTGTCATGACTGAACTTGCCCAGCCGACAGTAGTACGCCGTACGGTCGCCTTTGCCCAGGCTATTTACGACGGCAGGGCGGAAGTAGAAGGTATTACGGCTGTGCGGGTTGGTCTGCCCGAAGTGGCGGCAACCTTACATCGGCGCCAGATTCCTGTACTGGTCGATCCGGACCGGAGTTCTATTGCTGCTCTGGGACCCCGGATTGTAGTTGATGCCATTATCGCGAAAAAAAATACCGGCACATTACGCAGTCATGCGCCGGTTGTCATTGGCGTCGGCCCTGGCTTTATCCCCGGCCGGGATGTTCACGCTGTTATCGAAACCATGCGCGGTCACAATTTGGGCCGGGTGCTGACCGACCGGCCCGCACTGCCCAATACCGGGATTCCCGGCAATATTGGCGGCTATACTGCCGAACGTGTTCTGCGGGCAGGTGCCGATGGCATTTTTCAAGGCGTACAGACAATTGGCGAGCAGGTAAACGCCGGCGATATTGTTGGCTATGTTAATGGCCAGCCTGTGTTCGCCCCCATCGCCGGTACTCTCCGTGGTTTGCTCCACAATGGTCTTCAGGTATTCACCCGTATGAAAATTGGGGATATTGATCCCCGTTGCTGCCGGGAACATTGTTTTACCATTTCCGATAAGGCCCTGGCGATTGCAGGTGGTGTGCTGGAAGCAATCCTTTTGTTTGATCAGGGAATAAACCGGTATTGCAGTTGCCAGCAACGGCGTTTTAAAAAACACTCTATATACAGGCAAGCAACAAAAAAACGGTTAAAAATCTACGGAAAAGGAAAATGTTCATGGCTGTGAGCATAAGCTATCTGATGTCAGATACCTGCGAGTAACGGGTTGCTTTATAACAAAAGGATAAGGTCGTTAGGGTTGTAGCCCTTTTTTACCGGTGGTAATTTTACCTGCGACTGTAACCATTCTGTATATTACCGAAGGCATTGGTTAGCTTCAGTGTTTATTTTGGTTTTTTGCGAAGCAAAAAGAACGTCCCCGCGCTTCTCCCCAGCAGCCGGTCCAGGGCGGCACTGACTTCCTCAGCCGTTTTCCTGTAGCCGGCATCATTCGTATCGGCCAGCTTGAGGATATGATCGACTCTGGTAAAAACATATTGGTCAAAAGCCTGGTTTAACATCGTTGTCAGTACCACTCGGCCCGCCTGTCCCGCTCCTGGCCGCCGGTGCCCCCGGACTGGTGCTTGGTGCCGGCAGAATGGCCGTCGCCGGTGCCGGGGGCTGGTAGCGTGGACCGTTGGCCTGAGCCGGGTTTCGGTTTCGTGAAACATATGTATACCCCCCCTACTGAGGCTGGGGCAGAGCGCTGCCAGGCAGCACTGCCGCCAGCTGTTTTCAGGGGGAAATTAAAGCGCATGCGAGGTTGTTAGCCTACACATGCGCTTTGCTTCGTCGTCTGCTAAAGCCTAAATACTAATAAGCCGGCCAGATCCGGCCTGGACAGCAAGGCCGTCACACCTGTAAGGCAAGGCTGGCCTGCTGCCGACAATTGTTAGTGAGGCGAGAATGAATGGTCTGCTGTGTCCAGTCGCACTCACAGCCCGGCGCCGGCGGCAACATCATCCTTTAGATCTGCGTCCTTCCGCTTGTGTAGCGGCCAAAGCGCGGTGTATAATAGACATGTCGTCGTGGACAGCTTGACTGTTACGTGTAGGTGCCTTTTTCACCTTGCGCGGGCCTGGAAGTGCGTCAACACTTTCAGGTCACGGCGACTTTAATTTCACCTATTTATAGCTTGTTTGCGGGGGATTGCAAGTCAGATCCGCGTACTGCCAGGAAGTTTTCCTGGGGAAGCAGGCGGGCGGGGGAAGCAAAATGAACGTCCCCCTGCTTCTCTAGCGGCGTCCTGGATAAGGGCAACATCGGCTTACGCTTTCGCTAAGGCTCGGCGTAAGCCGTGTTTTCTTTATCTTGCCAGTGTGCCTACAATCCGCCAGTCATTGTTGCTGGTTCTTTCCAGAACCATATTAAATATTTGGCCTGTGTCGCTTTTAATTACTTCCACGATGGCTCTGCTGCTTGTCCGGGACAGCAGGGTAAATGAATCCGTAGTGCGGTTGAAGCCATAGCGCGCGGCCGCACTTTTTACAACATCTACCGGATTGCTGATAGCATAGGCATAGTTGGAACGGTAATAGTTGGCATTATTGCGATAACGGTTGGAATCACTGCGATAATAGTTGGAATCACCGCGATAATAGATCTTTCCATCCTGATACCAGGCCTGGTTTTCATTAGAACCCGGCCAGCTGTGATTGTGCTCATGCCAGCCCCGGCCCGGCGGGCCGTTGCGGTCTTTATGCCGGTTGCTTTCGCCATAGACTTTTTTTACCGTTGTTTTTGTATTCTTGTCCTTGGTTGAATAGGTTGCCGCCGGAACACGTGAATCTGAGGGACTTTCAGCGGCAAAGGCTTGGGCGGCCGGGATACCTGGCAGGGCGGCACCGGACAAAATGGCGGCGCCGGCCAGGGCGGCAGCATACCGTTTATATTTGCGGCGAAACTGGTTGCTCAGCTGTTTACGTTTGGCTGATTTTCGTTCCAAATTAAATCCCTCCTTATTTTATTGTTAGTGTCTCAAATTTTCGCGTCTACATTCCTGGTATATGCAAGCAACTAATTTAGCGCGCTCCAACATACCTGTAATTTCCACCTCTGGCTGTTGCAGGGAAAACGGCGGTAGAAGTCTAATATATTTAGAAAAATGTCGTATGAGGTGATGAAATGAATTTTGGCTTTACTGACATAATCTGGATTGTGTTTCTGGTGTTTACCGTTTTGCCGATGGTACAGCAAAGAAGTATTGCCGTGCGGCGGTTCAACCTGCTGCGTAAAATTGAAGAGCAGCGGCAGTCGCGCGTTATCAGCCTGATTCACCGGCAGGAGGCAATCAGTCTTCTTGGTATACCGATCAGCCGCTATATTAATGTGGAAGACTCTGAACATATTCTGCGGGCCATCCGGCTAACCCCGGATGATATGCCGATTGATTTAATACTGCATACCCCTGGCGGCTTAGTTCTGGCTTCCGAGCAAATTGCCAGAGCCCTGCAGCAGCACCGGGCGAAAGTTACTGTTTTTGTACCTCATTATGCGATGTCCGGCGGCACGATGATATCACTGGCGGCAGATGAAATTGTTCTTGATCCCAATGCCGTTTTAGGGCCGGTGGACCCGCAGCTGGGACAGTATCCGGCGGCCTCGATTTTACAGGTTGTCCAACAAAAAAATATTAACCGCATTGACGACAATACCCTGATTCTGGCTGATATGGCCGCAAAAGCCGTCCGGCAGGTCCAGGAGTTTGTCGAAATCCTGCTGCTCGACAAGCTGCCGGCCGCAAAAGCCAAGGAGCTGGCCAAGATGCTGGCCGAAGGACGCTGGACCCATGATTATCCGATTACCTGTGAAAAATTACGGGAGATGGAGTTGCCTTCCGTTTGCAATGAAATGCCTTTGGAGGTATATGAACTCATGGAATTATATCCGCAGCCGGCTCAGCAGCGCCCCTCGGTTCAATATATTCCCCTTCCCTATGATAAAAAATTGCCGGGATAGGGAAATTTATATTGCCGCAACACGATTTTTATAGTAACATGAATATATTCCAGCCGTAAGATGGATGATACTCTTGGGGTCATACTGTCAAAGGCTGTT
The DNA here is from genome assembly GCF_007641255.1 of Sporomusa termitida. Classification (NCBI taxonomy): domain Bacteria; kingdom Bacillati; phylum Bacillota; class Negativicutes; order Selenomonadales; family Sporomusaceae; genus Sporomusa; species Sporomusa termitida. Next base: position 4,127,655 of record NZ_CP036259.1, on the reverse strand, counting down.
ACTAAAGGTAAATAAATCATTTTTCTATACCGCTTGGATCCTATGGACTTAGACGGGTAAACCTTCAACCGGTGGAGTATGCCTTCTTGTCTGTACTGAGTGCGGCCAAGAAGGTTTTTTATTTACCCATTATGATTGGAGAGTGGGATATGGCTACCATTGTTGAAACGGTTGCGGCCATGCGGGTTTTGGTGGCTGAGGCCAGACAGGCGGGAAAAAGTATTGGTTTTGTTCCTACCATGGGCGCCCTTCACGCCGGGCACCTGGCCCTGATGCAGCAAGCCAAAAAAAACTGTGATATTGTAGTTGTCAGTATCTTTGTCAATCCAACCCAATTTGGACCCAATGAGGATTTTACGGCCTATCCGCGCACCTGGGCCGAGGATTTGGCAGTCTGCCGTTCAGCCGGTGTGGACGCTGTATTTCATCCCCCGGCGCGGGAATTGTATCCGGACGGATGGGGAACCTGGGTGGAGGTAACGGGCGTAACCGACAAGTTATGCGGTCGGTCGCGGCCCACGCATTTTCGCGGGGTGGCCACAGTAGTGACAAAACTGTTTAACATCGTGCAGCCCGATCAGGCTTTTTTTGGGCAAAAGGATGCGCAACAGGTCATTGTGCTCAGGAAGATGGTCCGTGACCTGAATATGGTACCGGAGATCGTTATGGTTCCGATTGTCCGGGATGAGGACGGTCTGGCCAAAAGCTCGCGCAACGCGTATTTAAGCAGCGAGCAGCGCCAGGCTGCCCTGGTGCTAAGTCAGGGTTTGGCAAAAGCCAGGGAAATGGCTGCCGCCGGCGAGCAGGAGCCTGCGGCGATCAGGGAGGCCGTCCTGAGCCATATCCAGTCGGCACCCCAGGCCAATGTGGACTATGTGGAGCTGTACTCCTTTCCTGACCTGGCGGAGATCGCTGTTTTGAATCAGGACGTTTTGCTCGCAGTTGCGGTCAGGTTTGGCGCTACCCGGCTAATTGATAATATTATTCTGACCCCCAGCCGTACTTAGGAGGAAGCAGATGTTGATAACGATGATGAAATCGAAGATTCACCGGGCAACGGTTACTGAGGCGAATCTAAATTATATGGGCAGTATCACTATCGATGCGGCCTTATTGCGGGCGGCTCATATTCTGCCTGGGGAAAAGGTCCAGATTGTTAACAATAACAATGGAGCCCGCTTGGAAACCTACACCATTACCGGCAAGGAAAACTCAGGTATTGTTTGTCTCAATGGCGCGGCGGCCAGGCTGGTGCAGCCGGGTGATATTGTTATTATTATTGCGTACGCGCTGGTGAGTGAACAGGAGGCCAGACAAATAAAACCTGTTGTGGTAATGGTGGATGAGCGCAATCGCGTTGTTGACACCAAAGCGGGTGAACTGCACGGGCAGGTTAGCTAAGACTGTGGGCGGCTGCAGCCCCGGCCGCAAATGAATAGCCGTAGTTACCGGAAGAGCCTGCTTAGGCTCTTCTTTGGCCTGCCAGATTTATAATAAATTTTGTGGACATAAGAACGACTATACCCTAAAGGGCCCAGGCGACTTCTGCCGGCATCCTGAGGGACTTGGCACAAGCCAAGTCTTTTCTTAATTATGTATCAGAATGTATAAGTTTTGCGAGGCAGAAAGTCCATAGACCAAGGATTGCCAAGGTTAATGCCCGGTTTGGGCAAGGAGACGGCGCCCCCGTAACCCCGGCAACCTCCGGCCCTTTAGCTTTGGGCGGCTTCGGGCCTAGACTTTTTGTTACTTTTGGGTCGCTGCCAAAAGTAAGCTCAGGCCCTTGTTTGCCAGCATTATCTGCCAGGCGCAAAGCCCAAAGACCGCGCCGGCGGTTTTTTATCCTGAAAGAAAGTATAACTTTCCCTGGATAGGCCAACATCGGCTTCCGCTTTCGCCAAAGGCTCGGCGCAAGCCGTGTTTTCTTTATTTATAGCAATACGCCACTCATAACATAACTGTTCTGCGCAGATACTTGATATATACGCAACAGGTTTATAAGGAGGGGTAATTTGAAGAAGCACGGAGCAGGCCTGTCGGCCTGGCAGTTAACGATGCTGGCATTAGGAACAGTGATTGGCGGCTCGTTTTTTCTCGGGTCTGCGGTTGCCATCCGGGCCGCAGGCCCTGCAATTATCATTGCTTATCTGGCTGGTGGTGCTCTGGTTTATGCGATCCTGTATGCCTTGTCGGAAATGACGGTTGCCGATCCGGCCCCGGGATCGTTCCGCACCTTTGCCGAAAGAGCCTATGGGCCGGCGGTCGGGTTTGTTGTAGGCTGGGTGTACTGGACGGGGTTAGTGCTGGCGATGTCCAGTGAGGCGATTGCCGTGTCGGAATTACTGCGGGGCTGGCGGCCGGGTCTGTCCCTGCCACTGCTCGGCGCGGCCATTATCGCCATTGTCACCTTGCTCAATCTATTGGGGGCTGAGCGTTTAAGCAAGCTGGAAAGTGGACTGGCCGCAATCAAACTGATTGCCATTGTTGGTTTTGTGGTTCTGGGACTGGCGATTGTCAGCGGCCTTATGCCGGGGCTGCGGGAGGCCGGCGCCGGCGCCGTGACCGCCCAGCCCCTATTGCCGGGGGGGATTGGCGGCCTGGCCGGGAGTATGCTGATTGTTATGTTTTCCTATGCCGGCTTTGAGGTGATTGGCCTGGCCGCCTCGGAAACTGCCGAGCCGGGGAAGACTGTGCCCCGGGCAATTACTTATACTGTTTTTGGCTTAACCGGGTTATATGTGGCGGCCATTGCCGCTTTATTACTGCTGGTGCCAACCGCTGTTCTGACGCCGGCGCAGAGTCCGCTGGTCACAGCACTGACAAGCTGGAACTTTACCTGGGCCGGCAATATAATTAATATTGTGCTGGTAACGGCCATTCTCTCCACCATGCTGGCGGCCATGTTCGGGCTGGGGCGTATGCTGCGGTCACTGGCAGCTGAGGGCCACGCCCCGGCCTGGCTGCAGGATCAGGGGGATATACCCTATAAGGGGATTGGCTTTTCCGGTTTTTCGATGCTGGCCGCGCTGGGGATCGGCTTATTGCTGCCGGCCCAGGTTTATCTTTTCCTGGTTAGCTCTGGTGGGTTTGCCTTGCTTTTCTCTTATTTGGTGATTCTTTTAACCCATTATAAACTGCGCAAGCAGCAGGGGTGTCCGCCTGAGGGCCGCTGCCAGCTGCCCGGGTTTCCTGCTACGTCATTAATAGCCCTGGCCAGTATTGTGCTGATTATTGTCAGTATGCCGTTAATTCCCGGACAGGGGGCCGGTCTGTTTGCCGGCCTGGCTTTTGTGGTGCTGTTTTCCGTGATCTTTTTGGTGGCCGACAGATCCGGGCGCAGTAAAGCGGCTGTGATTTCGCCTGGTAAGCAAGGGGTAAGCAGCCGGAAGCTGCAAACACTGGCGACGCAGTGTGAAGCAGCCGAGGACCTTACTGGTGCGATAAGGCCAGGCCCGGAGCCAGTGCCTGACCGCCGGCAGGGGAGGGAAAAAGATGAACCCTGATAAATAATAACGATGCGCAGCAGCTGCGCATCGTTGTTTTTTATGGCCGGCTCAGGGCAGCGACAGGGGGGACTCACGGCCGGGAACTGTAAATAATGACAATAGATGTCGCAATTTGCTATAATAACGTAGAAAGATGTTTGTTTTTCAATCAATGTATCTATTACCTGGGAAGGGATTTTAACAAAATTGATGGCAAAACTACTATCACTTATTATAACCCTGCCTTTTGGGCTGTTAGTTGCTGCCGGTATCGTTTATTTAGCGCTAGCAACAGAATCTGCATTGTTTAATATGATCAGCAATGCCGCCTATGCAGTTTATGCCGTTGCTTTGTTGTTGAGCTGGTGGTTTAACCGCAGCCGGGTCTTTTTTATTACAACCGTGATTGCCCTGACCCAATATGCTCTCAGCGATTTAGCGGCAGCTGCCGCCGGGATACCGGATTTTTCCGCAATAATATATCCGGTTGTCTCTTTGCTGCTGCCTGTGAATATATTTATTTTTTCCCGGCTAAAAGAACGCGGTATTTTTAATACCTGGGGCTGCGGCCGTTTTGGCATAATTGGTTTTCAGTTATTTTATATTGCGCTGGCAACAGTCTCACATGATCAGATATTTCTCGGTTTCTTTGATAAAATGGCGCCGGCGGCAACGGCAGCTGTTGTCACGCCCCTGCCGTCGTCGGCAGTGCTGGCTTACAGCCTGGCTTTCATAATAAGCGTTGGCCGGCAGCTAAAGAACCGTACCCATATCGATAATGCCATTTTGACTGTATTGGTAACAACAATGCTGGGGTTGCATTTGCACCCGCAGCCGTTAGCGATCCCCGTCTTTTTTGGTGCTGCTGCCGTTATGCTGATCATCGCGGTGATTCAGGACTCTTATTCGATGGCTTACCTTGATGAACTGACCGGTTTACCTGCCAGGCGGGCCCTGAAAGAGGAACTGATGAAACTGCGGGGCGAGTATACAATTGCTATGGTGGACATAGACTTTTTTAAGAAGTTTAACGATACTTACGGCCATGATACCGGCGACGATGTGTTGCGTTTAGTCGCTTCGGTATTGCAGAAGGTAACTGGCGGCGGCCGGGCTTTCCGCTATGGCGGGGAAGAGTTTACCATCGTCTTTCCGCACACTAAAGCTGCGGAAGCCGTGCCTTTCCTGGAGGAATTGCGCATGGCCGTGGAGAAAACCTCTTATACATACCAGGGCAAGAAAACGAAAAAGACCAAAAGAAAATCAGCCGGTAAAAAGCTATTTGTAACAATAAGTATTGGGGTCGCCGAGCGCAGCGAAAAGAATAAACAAACACAGCAAGTGATAAAAGCAGCCGACACGGCCCTGTACCGGGCGAAAAAAAAGGGACGGAACTGTGTGAGTAAGTAGGGGGCCGGCGGGCAGTGTAGAATAAGATAATAAGATCATTTTGTACCAGACTCAGGAGAACCGTCCCCGTGAGTCCGGTAGCAGTAAAGGCAGGGGAGTTTATGATAACGTCGTGGAAAAGTTTCCTGATTGGCGCTGTATTCATGCTGGTGGCAGTTACCGCCGGCTATATGGTTTATACAGGCACCGGCAACAGCTTTACCGGGCCTGAGCAAGAGATAACAGACACACCGGTGCCGGCTGACCGGGTTACGATTACGCCGTTGCCGTCCTTGCGGATTATTCATGGGATTGAGGTGCCGTTCGAGGGGAAGGTTGAATTGCGGCAGGCGATTGCCGGCCGGGCCGCCCGGGATGTATCTATTGTTAACTTTCAGGCAACCGGTGAGAATGCAGACAAATCAGAGATTAGGATTGTATGGGAAAACGGTGAGATTGGAACGATTCATCCCGGCGCCCAAAATACAAGGTTTTCAGCTGACAAGCGGGCGGTGGAAATTATAGTTATTGGCTACAGCATGCATGAAAGGAAAATTTTCAAAGATAGCCGCCGCCAAGGCACCCTGACCTGGGAAATCCGTTACGAGCCGGTGGAATAATTGCGGCTTCCCCAGGGAACCGGCAATTCACACCGCCTGTATCACTGCATGGATTGCCGGGACAGGGATCTACAGGGTTTGCAGCAAATATTACAGACGGCTGGTAAAAAAGCAGCAAATATTAACTGATGTAATTTTTTGTATGACTATGCAGGACAAATGGTGGTATATAACGAATTAAAGAACGATAATTTGCTTTTTTACGGGCAATCATCGTGCTTGTATTTTGCCGGCTGTTATTTATTGGCTATTATAGATGTCCATTAGTGATAAGGGAGTGTTTTTTCATGAAAGGCTTTTCCAAACTTACCCAGGGGCTGTTAGGCCAGCCGATGCTGGATATATTAACAAATGTCTGCGCGCTCGAAGCGGCCGGGAAAAAGGTGTACCGGTTTGAGGTGGGTGATGCCAATATAGACCCGTATCCCCACGTCATCAATGCTACTAAGGAAGCCCTGGACGCAGGCCATATCAAATATGTTGATTCACTGGGCATTCTGCCCCTAAGAGAGGCGGTTTGCGGGTATACCGAGCGAAAGCTGGGCTTTAGGCCGGCTGTGTCCCAGGTGGCGGTTATGCCGGCCAACAGTGTCATTGATTTTGTCATGCGTTGTGTTGTCAACCCGGGGGAAGAAGTCATTTTTTCTGATCCGGGCTTTGCCGTATATATTGCTGTTGCCAGTTATCTGGGGATAAAAGCAGTCAAGGTGCCGGTACGGGAAGAGAATGAATTCCGGCTTAACCCGGAGGAGCTGTTATCAAGGATTACCGATAAAACCCGGCTGATTATCATTACGTCACCCCAGAATCCCACCGGCGGGGTAATGACCGAAGCGGAAATGCTGCGGGTGGCCGAAATTGCCAGAGAAAAGGATATTTATCTGCTCAGTGATGAAATTTATGCGGAAAATCTGTATGATTGCCGTCATTATTCACCGGCGGTTGTTGATCAATGCCGGGAGCGGACGATCATTCTCAGCGGTTTTTCCAAAGGTCATTCCATGTCCGGCTGGCGGCTGGGCTATGCTATCGGTCCGGCCGACCTGATTGCCAAGATGGGGCAGATGTTTGAGACCGTCTATACCTGCGTGCCGCCGTTTATTCAGTATGCCGGCATTAGTGCCCTGAATACGCCGGCTGAACTAATGGCGGAGCGAATTAGCCGCTATAAAAAGTTACGCGATCTTATGGTGGAAAAATTAAATGAAATTCCCGGTATTACCTGCAGCATACCCAAAGGCGCCATCTATGTCTTTCCCAATATTACCGGCACCGGTCTTACCAGTAAAGAGTTTGCCCAACTTGTGCTGGAAAAAGCCGGGGTGGCGGTTGTGCCCGGCTCCTGCTTCGGGGAAAATGGGGAAGGCTATGTCCGCCTGTGCTATGTGCGGGATGAGGCCATGATCACCGAGGCCTGTGCGGCAATGAAAATCGCATTGACCGCAAGGGGTTAAGCTTGTTTCCCTTTGATTGGAATATGTCAAGTGAATGAACTCACTTGACAGAAAATATAATGTACATTAAAATATAAAGAAACGTATGATAACTAAACATATTTCGCTTAGTCATAGCAGACTTTCTCGCAAATCGTGAGAAAGTCTTTTTTTTTGGTCTGAGGCCGGAAGAGTGCCGGCTGGTAAAACACATACCTAAAATAACTAAAGTTGGAGTGTTGTTTATGTCTGCATTACTTGAATGCCTGTTACAGGCCCTGTTGCCAATTGCACGTATTACCGGCGGCTATGCCACTCTTACCGATAAAAAAGGAATGCGAATCAAGACGGTCGACTCCCAGGGACAAGAGGTGGAAACCTTAAAGGGAAAGATATTTGACTTAGCCCGGGAAGCCGGCAGTACCGGCAAGGTGGGCATCGGTCCGTCGCAGCTGACTGAGGGGGCTGAGGCCTGGAGTCTGCCGGTGGGTGATTATGTGCTTGCCGCCAGTAATTTTGAACGGCTGAAATGTGAGCAGCAATTAGCAGAGTCGCTGGAGCAGGCGCTGCCGTTCATCGCCCGGGTTGCCGGCGGTGAGGCCGTGCTGTTTAATGAGGAGGGGCGGCGGGTAGCCAGTGTGGGTGTCGATGGTCAAACCAATATGAATTATATCGGTAAAATCAGTGTTGCTGCCCAACAGGCTATCCAAAGCCAGCGGCCGGTTATTGGCGAATCCATATCCGGCATGGGCGCTGTGGCGGTGCGCATCCCCATCACGCGTAAGTTTGGTTTCGGCTTTAATAATGAACAGGGTGTGCGACGACAGCAAAAGCTGATTGAGGAAGTGAAAAAATTCCAGTATGCCCGCTATAATTTTTCCGATATTATCGGGTTCAGCGAGGCTATTGAAAAAATGAAAAGCCGGGCTGCTTTTGTGGCCAAAGGCATCTCATCCATCATTATCTCCGGTGAGACCGGCACCGGCAAAGAGTTATTTGCCCAGTCCATTCATAATGCCAGCGAACGGCGCAGCAAGCCTTTTATCGCCATCAATTGCGGCGCCTTGCCTGAATCACTGATTGAGAGTTGCTTTTTTGGTTATGAAGAGGGGGCTTTTACCGGCGCCAAGAAAAGAGGGAGCCCGGGAGCGTTTGAACAGGCCAATGGCGGGACCATCTTTCTGGACGAAATCAGTGAAATGGATTTTAATCTGCAGAGCAAGCTCCTGCGGGTATTGCAGGAAAGGGAGGTTACCCGCATTGGCGGCAGCCAGCCGCTCCGGGTTGATGTGCGGGTCATTGCCTCAACCAACCGGGACCTGGTGGAGATGATCAACCACGGTACGTTCAGAAATGACTTATATTACCGTTTGAATGTTGTTGAACTTAAAGTGCCGTCTTTACGGGAACGGTCGGAGGATATCCCGGCCTTGGTCAAGCTGTTTATCAGTGAATTTAATAATCTGCTGGGTAAATTTGTTACCGGCATTTCCGATCAGGCCATTTATCATTTATGCCGCTATCAGTGGCCTGGCAATATTCGGGAATTAAAAAACTGCATTGAATATATTATGAATATTGTCAGTGTTAATGAAAGCACCATCGAAATGAACCATCTGCCGCATTATATCCATGGCCCCGTAAGCCAAGACAATAATACCCGCCAGATTGGCACGCTGGCGGCAGCGGTGGCGACAGCGGAACGGGAGTCAATTATCAATGCTCTAAAATATACCGGCGGGACTAAAAGAGAAGCCGCTAAGCTGCTGGGGGTTAGTACAACTACATTGTGGCGTAAGATGGTTGATTTGGGCATTGTGACAAATGTAAGCGTACAGTGAGGGGGCAGGGCGATTACGATTATGGAAGCTGCATTGCAAAAATAAAATGCAATAAAGTATGATAATATCGTTATTCGTGGTAGTTCTCCCTAAAAGCATTTCATAATTGGAATGCTTTTTATTTATAAACCCATTCCAATCGATCATAAATTGGCCGAAAAACAGGGAAAATGTGTTGTTTTTATCGTGTTTCAGCTCCCAGGATAGGTTTTTGACAATTTGGCATGATAATTGCAACATGAATTAAGTAAGTTAATAGGAAAAAGAGGGGGTGGACCAAAATGGAATTTGCTTATTATAATCCCAAGAGCATTCAGGCCCTGGCAGACACGCTGAGCGGGCTGCACAGCTACGCCCTGCTGGCCGGTGGTACCGATTTGCTGGTTAAAATGAAGGAAAAGCTGCTGCGGCCAATGCCGGCAGCAGTGGTTGATATAAATGGGATTGATGACTTACAGGCAATTGACGACGAAGACGGCTATTTATCAATTGGTGCGCTTGTCAGCCATACAGCTTTGACCAGGTCGCCCCTTGTCAAGGGAAAAGCGGGGATTTTGGCAGACGCTGCCGGGCAGGTCGGCTCACCGCAGATCAGGAACCGAGGCACGGTTGGCGGCAATATCTGTAATGCCTCACCGGCTGCCGATACTGTACCTGCTTTGCTGGCGCTTGACGCCAGGGTAAGAATCCATAGCCGGCATGATTTTCTGGAGCTGCCATTAGCCGATTTGTTTAAAGGACCGGGCCGGACCTGTTTATTGCCCGGCCAGTTTATCAGCCGGATTAAAGTCAGGCAGATTCAAGCTGATGAGGGGGCGGCCTTTTTTAAGTTTGGCAAACGCAAAGCCCTGGCTATCGCTATTATCAATTGCGCAGTCTGGCTGAAAATAGCGGACGGTATGATTTGTGATGCCCGTATTGCCTTTGGTTCGGTAGCCCCTACCCCGATTCGCTTATATGAACTGGAGAAGTGGCTGATTGGCAAGCCGGCCGGGATTGAGGTATTTACTCAGGCCGGCGTAATTGCCTCGCAGCTGTTAAAGCCGATTGATGATGTGCGCAGTAAAGCCAGTTATCGTACCCGTCTGGCGCGGGTTGTTGTGTGCCGGGGATTAGCGGCGGCGCTGGAGCAGGTGCAAATGAGGTGCGAATGTGGATAAAAAAACCATAGCCTTTATCTTAAACGGAGCCAAGACAGAAATTGCAGTGGAGTCAAACCTGCTGCTTGTAGATATGCTGCGCGACCGGTTAGGGCTGACGGGTACGAAAATCGGCTGTGGTGAAGGAGACTGCGGGGCCTGTACGGTGCTTGTAGACGGGAAAACAGTCAATTCGTGCTTAATCCTGGCCAGACAGGTTGAAGGCCATGAGGTGCTGACCGTGGAGGGGCTGGGCACCTATGATAAATTGCATCCCCTGCAGGCGGCGTTTATTGACGAAGGAGCCGTACAGTGCGGTTTTTGCACTCCCGGTATGCTGCTGAGCGCTAAATCCCTGCTGGATGAGAATTCGCAACCTACCCGGCAGCAAATTGCCCAGCATATTTCCGGCAATTTGTGCCGCTGTACCGGCTACGCCAAAATAATCAACGCTATTGAAAAGGTTGCCAAAAGTCACGAAAGATGAGGAAGTGAGTAGGTTGAGCCAATATCGGATTGTGGGACAGTCGGTAAAAAAGGTGGATGCGGTGAACAAGGTGCTGGGAAAAGCTCAATTTGCCGCTGATCTTCATTTTGACGGCATGCTGCATGCCAAAGTATTTCGCAGTACCATACCGCATGGGATATTGCGTTCGCTTGACGTGTCGGCGGCCCTGAAACTGCCAGGTGTTGCCGTAATTCTGACAGGAGACGATGTACCGGGAGCTAACAGCACCGGCATGATTGTAAAAGATGAACCCGTATTGGTTAAAATTAATGAGAAGATCCGCAAAATAGGTGATCCGCTGGCCTTAATTGCCGCTGAGACGGAGGAGCAGGCCGAACAGGCCCTGGCGGCGATACAGGCGGATATTGAAGTGCTGCCGCCGGTATTTGATCCTGTGGCCGCCATGGCGGACAGCGCCCCCCGGCTTTATGCCAATGGCAATGTGCTGGCTGTCCGTAAAATCCGGAAAGGTGATATTGACGCCGCCTTTGCCAGGTGTTCGGTGGTGGTTGAGCAGGAATACCGGACGCAAATGGTTGAGCATGGCTATATTGAGCCGGAAGCCGGGGTAGCGAAATTTGACGGTGAGGTAATAACAATTTGGGTATCCACGCAAAATACTCATTTTGACGCCAAAGAGGTAGCCCGGAATCTAAAAGTGGGCCTGGATAAGGTCCGGGTGATTCAGGCTGCGACCGGCGGCGGCTTTGGCGGGAAACTGGATATTTCGGTCCAGGTTCATCTGGGACTGCTGGCCATGAAAACGCGACGGCCTGTAAGGCTTGTTTATTCGCGGACCGAATCGATTATAAATTCAGCCAAACGCCATCCTTGCCTGATTAAAATGAAGACAGGCGCCGATGCCGCCGGCAAACTGCTGGCCCTGGAATGCTCAATTATCGGTGACACCGGCGCTTATGCCTCTTATGGGCCGGGGACGCTTACCCGGACTGCGGTGCACGCGACCGGGCCGTATGAGATTCCCCATGTTGCGATTGAAGCCTATACAGTCTATACCAATAATCCGACAGCCGGTGCCATGCGCGGGTTTGGGGTGCCCCAGATTGCCTTTGCCCATGAAGCGCAAATGGACATGCTGGCGGAACGAATCGGCATATCGCCGCTGGCGATCAGGCTGCTGAATGCGTTACGTCCAGGAGCGGTGACGGCAACAGGGGCTGAGTTGGCCCAGAGTGTCGGTATTGTCGCGACATTGGAAAAGACGGCAGCCGCGGCGGAAATGTTAATCAGCAGCCACGCCGCCGGCACAAAAGCGCACAAAAAGCGCGGCACCGGCGTGGCATCGATGTGGTATGGTATCGGCAATACCGGCTTGCCGAATCCGGCCGGAGCTTATGTAAATCTTCTCGATGACGGTACGGCGCTTATTCTGACCGGCTGTGCCGATATCGGTCAGGGGTCTGATACTGTAATGGCGCAGATTGTGGCGGAGGAGTTTGGCATTAATATGGAGGATGTTCGTGTGGTATCGGCCGATACAGGGATGACTCCCGACGGCGGGGCGTCATCGGCCAGCCGCCAAACCTATATTTCCGGCAATGCGGTGCGTCTGGCGGCCCAGGAAGCCAAAAAAGTTCTGATTGACATGGCCGCGTCCATGCTGGGGGTTGCTCCCGGTGACGTAGTTGTTGGTCATAAAGAACTATATGTCAGACCCGCTTCCGGGCAGTCCCCATTCTTAACAGACTGTTTAAGCGAATGCCGGCTGGATTTGGGATTGCCGCCCAAAAGCAAGGGGCAGTCGGTGCCATTGGCCGATTGTATCGCCCAATGCCGGATGAAAGGCAAGCTTACGCTTGGGCATGGCTGGTTTAATCCGGACACAACCGGCCTTGATCCGGAAACCGGGCAGGGAAAACCCTATGCCACGTATGCGTTTGCCACCCAGATTGCTGAAGTAGAGGTAGATACTGAATCAGGTGAGGTCGAGGTTCTAAGGATTGTGGCGGCTCATGATGTCGGCCAGGCAATAAATCCGGTTAATATTGAAGGTCAGATCGAAGGTGGCTGTACGATGGGCCTGGGCTATGCATTAACAGAGGAAATACAGGTGAATGAGGGTAAGATCCTGACTAAAAACCTGGCAACCTATCTTATGCCCACCTCATTGGATGTGCCGGAGATGCACCCCTTCATTGTGGAGGAGCCGGAACAAACCGGCCCGTTTGGCGCCAAAGGGGTGGGTGAGCCAAGCCTGATTCCCACGGCGGCGGCGATAGCCAATGCCATATATAATGCGATCGGGCTACGGTTCACTGAGCTGCCAATTACGCCGGAGAAAGTGTTAGCCAGGCTGCAGGCCCCGGCTGACGCTAAGGTGTGAGCCGCCGGTTCGTTTATCGCCAATGTAGCCGGATCAATCCTTGCGCGAAGGCAATAAAAATAATCATTGTCCACCATTGGTTGCGGGGTTTTAGCAGAGAATGCTATTAGCCCCGCAGGCCGCAGCCATAGCCAACGATGTCTGGGCTGTAACCGGTGTATAGATAGATCCACGGCGTCAACCCTCCGGTTGCCGGCAATGTGGTAACAGGACAGCGGCAACGGTGCAGCTGAATGGAGGCGATGCAAAAAAGTTAGTGAGGCAGACAGTGTGATTTTTTAATCCAAAATAAAGGAGCTGTTTACGTGTCTACGATTACTGAGCGTTTAGGAAACTTACCCCTTGGCAAGTTCCATTGGCGGTTGTTGCTGATTATGTGTCTGGGCTGGGCTTTTGATGCCATGGATACCGGGATTATCTCATTCGTTTTACCGAAACTGATTGCGACCTGGCAACTAACCTCCGCCCAGGTTGGCTTTGTTGGCAGTGTGGGTTTGATCGGTATGGCTATCGGCGCCATGCTTGGCGGCACGATCGCCGACTATATCGGCCGGAAGAAGGTATTTGCCGCCACCCTGGTTATCTATAGTCTGGGCACCGGGGCCTGCGGCTTGTCCTGGAATTACGAATCACTGCTCTTTTTTCGTTTCTTAGTTGGCTTTGGTTTAGGCGGACAACTGCCTGTGGCGATTACTTTGATGAGCGAATATGCCCCGACTAAATCCCGGGGGCGGATGATTGTACTGCTGGAAAGTGCCTGGGCTTTCGGCTGGCTGGCGGCATCGATCATTTCGTACTTAGTTATTCCTAAATACGGCTGGGAGATTGCTTTCTATATTGGCGCCCTGCCGGCGTTGTATGTCTTTTACCTGTGGCGGACGGTGCCGGAGTCGGCCCTGTACCTGATGAAGAAAGGACAAGTGGAAGAGGCCCATGCGCTGGTGACCAATATTGAAAAAGAGCTGGGGGTAACCCCGGGCCAGAAACCGTCCATGGCGGAGATTCAAACCGCGGCCGCCGCCCCGGCGTTTAGCGTGCTGCAGCTGTTCAGTCCTAAATATTTGAAGCGGACTGCCTGCTTATGGATTTTGTGGTTCTGCATCGTATTCTCCTACTATGGAATTTTCCTCTGGCTGCCGACCTTGCTGGTCAAAGCCGGCCACAATATGGTGCAGTCTTTTGAGTTTGTTTTATGGATGACAGTAGCGCAAATCCCGGGTTATTTTACCGCTGCCGCCCTGGTTGACAAGCTCGGCCGCAAGGCTACCATGGCCACCTTCCTGCTGGGCTGCGCCTTTTCGGCCTACATGTTTGGCAGTGCCGCATCGGTTACCGATATTTATCTGTGGGGTTGCCTGATGTCATTTTTCAACCTTGGCGCCTGGGGGATTCTGTATACGTATACGCCTGAACTGTATCCCACCGAGGCCCGCAGCACCGGCGTGGGCTGGGCGGCAGGTTTCGGCCGGATTGGCGGGATTGCCGCACCGATGGTTGTTGCGGCCATGATTACCGGTCCTGATAAAATTCCCCTGGTGTTTATGATGTTTACGGCAGTACTGGTTATCGCGGCCCTGGATATGATTGTCCTGGGGGACGAAACCAAACAGAAAGCATTGAATTAGACGGCAATAAAAAAAGAATCGGCAGAGAAATAAAATTTCTCTGCCTGTTCTTTAAAATCGCAGGAGGTGGCTGACATGACCTATACAGCAATAACTAATATTGGAATGATAGTCTCTGGCAATATTTCCGAGCCGGTTTTATCTGCTGATACCATTATTATTCATGCCGGCAAGATTGAGGCTGTGGGTGACAAACAGCTGATTGATGATCTTGCCCTGCATTCTGTTGCCTACAAACTCATTGATGCCGGCGGGATGACAGTGGTGCCGGGGTTGATTGACTCCCATGTTCACCCGGTCATTGGCGACTATACCCCCCGGCAGAAAATGGCTGATTTTATAGATAGCTCTGTACATGGTGCCGTGACGACCATGATCTCGGCCGGTGAGTGCCATACCCCCGGCCGCCCGACCGATCCGGCCGGGGTGAAAGCCCTGGCGGTACTGGCGCAGCGCTCCTTTCAGAAGCTCCGGCCAGGCGGCGTTAAGGTTCATGGCGGGGCGGTCATTCTGGAACAGGGGCTGACCGAGGCTGATTTTGCTGAACTGGCAGCCAACGGTGTATGGCTTGTGGGCGAGGTCGGGCTGGGATCAATCAAAAAACCGGCCGAGGCGGCCCCGATGGTCCGGTGGGCCAAGGCCCACGGGATGAAGGTGATGATGCATACCGGCGGCACCTCCATCCCCGGCA
The DNA here is from genome assembly GCF_007641255.1 of Sporomusa termitida. Taxonomy (NCBI): domain Bacteria; kingdom Bacillati; phylum Bacillota; class Negativicutes; order Selenomonadales; family Sporomusaceae; genus Sporomusa; species Sporomusa termitida. The sequence continues at coordinate 4,112,580 of NZ_CP036259.1, read as the reverse complement.
GCTCCACCGTAACGGCGGCAGATGTCCTGGCAGTGCAGCCTGATGTTGTTTCCCATATCAATGGCGGGCCGACGGCCATTTCGCCGGCCGAAGTCGATAAACTGATTACCGACAGCGATCTGGCCCTGGAGATTGTCCAGTGCGGCAACCCTAAAATAGCCGATCAGACGGTGCGGAAACTGGAGCGTTTGGGACAACTGCACCGGATTATCTGTGGCAATGACGCCCCCTCCGGCACCGGGGTTATTCCGCTCGGTATTCTGCGCACGATTGTGCAGATTGCCAGTATGTCGGATATTCCGGCCGCAGCGGCAATTGCCATGGCTACCGGCAATACGGCCCGGGTATACGGACTCAATACCGGGATGATTGCTCCCGGCAAAGAGGCCGATTTGGCCATTATTGACGCACCCATGGGCTCGGTCGGCCAAAATGCCCTGGAAGCTATTCAGGCCGGAGATTTACCAGGAGTGGCGCTGGTCCTGATTGACGGCGAAATTAAAGTGAATAAAAGCCGCAATACTCCGCCGGCAGTCGGTAAGGTAAGCGTGAAACAGGTCTAAGGGAGGAAGGCATATGATTGTAATAGAGGAAAGTCTGTGTAAAGGCTGCGGGTTATGTATAAAAAACTGTCCCACCGGTGCAGTGGCTTTAACCGACAAAATAGCCCGGCTGGGTCCAAACTGTACCGGCTGCGGCGTCTGTATGCGCGTCTGTCCCTGCGGAGCAGTAAGCCGGGATGGCACTGTTCCCACCGGGGCAGCAATATGCCGCGCCTGCCCGGTGCAGTGTGCAATCCAGCCCGGCTTTGAAGGCGCCTGCCGCCGGTACACCAATGTCAGCGGCACCCTTGAACGCAACCGGCCGTTAGTGACGGCAAGTAAGTCCGGCGGCGCATTGCACCCGGAAATACCGGACCATCCTCTGATTACAGCCGTAGGCGCAGGTACTGAATATCCCTGCTGTAAGCCGGCACCTCATATCGTGGCCGCCAGTGTGGGGGATATTGAGGTAGTAACGGTAGTTACCGAGGCGCCGCTCAGCTATAGCGGCATTAAAGTCAAAATTGACGCCAATGCCCATATTGGGGCGGAAGGGGCACGGGTATTCAGGGATGGGGCCGCAATCGGCATGGTTGATACCGAAGAATACGGTGCCAAGATGTTATCAATCGGCGGTGCCAATATCCTGAGCGGCAAACACGGGTTTATGGCCGCCCGGACGATTGTCGGTCTGGCCAACGGTGAGCGGATCGTATTGCAGGTGGAGAAAGGCAGTAAGCTTGAACTGGCGGTGGGCCAGCCGCCGGTCATTGACGGCGTGGCGGAAAAGAAAATGCGCGTTGGCTGCGGCAGTGCAACTATTGGTATGTTTGCCGCCCAGGTAAGCAAGGTTGTTGATGAAGCGATTATCCTTGATCATCATGTCATTGGCCTGCTATCCGAGCACCGGGCCGGGGAAGAGGTCGGCATGACCTACAGCGGTGTTGTTCCGAACGGACGGAAAAGTACGCGCGGCCGTTATTTCGGTGAGCAGGGCCATGGCTGGGGCGGCACCGGTATCGCCGGCCCCCTGCAGGCCGTACAGGCGGTCGATATGGCACTGGCTAAGCCCGGCCTCAGGATTCTGGTTACCGAGACAACCGGGCAGCAGGCCGGGCTGCTGGCGGTTCAGGCTGACGGTACGGTCCGGGAAATTCCCCTGACGGCTGAGATTCAGGCTGTAGTTGACCTGATTGCCGCCAACTGCGAGGACGCCCGGGTATCGGCTGTCTATGTGGGCGGGACCGGCGGCAGTGCCCGGGCCGGGGTGACGACCTACCCGCTTAAGCTTTCCCAGGCCGTGCACCAGGGTGAAGTAAAACTGACAATTGGCGGGGCTCCGACCTATATTCTGCCCGGCGGTGGGATTAATTTTATGGTTGATGTGGAAAAAGTGGTGCCCCAGGCCTTTAGCTGGGTGGCCACCCCGGCCACGGTAGCCCCGGTTGAATATACGATGACGCGGGCCACCTTTGAGAGAATCGGCGGCCATACTGCCGCTGTTAAACCGCTAGCTTTAATAAAAAAGGAAGTTTAATTATGATTACGGTGATGGCTCCGGGCAAGGTCAGCCTGGACTTTGGTCCCATACAAATGACAATCAGAGCGCTGGCCGGCAGCAGTCCCCTGACCGGGCAGGCGCAACAGGCCGCCCATTATGCCAGGGCGGTACTATACGAGCTGGCTGCTTATCAGAAGCCGGCAGCCAGCCCGCAGCTGGCGATCAAGAGCGGCGATGACTGGCCGGAGGTGTTAAAGCGTATGCTGGCAGCGGTACAGCGGGCAGATGATATAACCCTGACGCCTATGGCGGCCGTGGCCGGAACCATCGCCGATCTGACCGCCGACTGGCTGCTGGCGCGGGGGGCTACCAAAGCGATTGTCAATAACGGCGGCGATATCGCCGTCCGGCTGGCAACCGGGCAGAAAACTGCGGTTGGGATAGCGCCGGCCATTGGCCGGCAGCCTACCCATAAGCTGGTGCTGGATGACAGCCGGGGGATTGGCGGGGTGGCGACAAGCGGCCTGGGCGGACGCAGCTTTACCAAAGGCATTGCTACCGCCGCCGTTGTGGCGGCCGGCACGGCTGCCGTTGCTGATGCCTGCGCCACCAGTCTGGGCAACGCCACCTATGTCGGCCACCCCGCGGTTAAACTGGCCCGGGCTGAGCAACTGGACCCCAATACCGATATATGGGGCCACCAGGTTGTCACCGAAGTGGGCTTGCTGCCGCCGGCAGTAGTGGAAGCGGCGCTCATGAACGGCTGGAGCCGGGCGTCTGAATTATACAACCAGGGAGTTATCGCCGGCGCCGCGGTGTTTGTTCAACAACAGCTGGTCATGATTCCGGAGGGGTTTATCATTGCTCTCTAGCTGAAACAGACCAAGAGATTTTTGGTCCCATAAATTTTATAAGTTTCGTGTGTGTCTAAGAAGTGGCAAAAATCAGGAGGGGAAGAAGTATGGAGTTGACGATTCGCAAGATTGTAACTGTTGTGGAAGAGGTCCTGCGGGATGGCAGGAAAGCGGTTGATAAGCCTTTTAAAAAATGCACGGCCGCAGCCGTTATCAAGAACCCGTTTGCCGGTGAATATGTGGACGACCTGAGCCTGCTCAGCGACATTGGCGAATATCTGGGCGGGGAGCTCGCCCAGAAGGCCGTGGCGGCCATGGGCATTACCGCCGAACAGGCCGAGAGTTACGGCAAGGGGGCGATTATCGGCCTGAGCGGTGAATTGGAGCATGGCGCCGCTATTCTTCATCCCAAGCTGGGCAAACCGATGCGGGCAGCGGTCGGCGGCGGCAAAGCCATCATTCCGTCCGCCAAAAAGCTGGGCGGGCCGGGAACGCCGCTGGACGTACCCCTGCACTATAAGGATGCCGCCTTTGTCAGAACCCACTATGATGCCATGGAGATAAGGCTCCACGATGCGCCGGCGGCCGATGAAATTGTGGTTGCCGTGGCCGTGACCTCCGGGGGGCGGCCGCATCCGCGGATTGGTGGTTTGCAAGTCCAGGAAATAAAAGGGGAAGACGGCCTGCGCTAACCGGCCCGGGGGGAGTGGAAGCATGAACATTGGTTTTATCGGCATTGGGGCCATGGGCAAACCGATGGCGCAAAATTTATTGAAGTCGGCGGAAGTTCAATTGTACATTTATGATGTCAATGCGGCGGCCATGGCTGAACTGGCAGCCCAGGGGGCAACGGCGTGCCCGTCACCCCGGGCGCTGGCAGCGGCGGCATCAGTGATCATTATGATGCTGCCCAATGCCGCTGTTGTGGAGAGTACCCTGACCGGTGAGCAGGGCCTGCTGGCCGGTGGCACAGCCGGGCAGACCATCATTGATATGAGCAGTGTTGCCGCCGGCAGCACGAAAAAGATGGCGGCCCTGGCCCAGGCCCGGGGGATAGCCTATATTGACGCACCGGTCAGCGGCGGGGTTGCCGGCGCAGCGGCCGCAACCCTGACCATTATGGTGGGCGGCGAAGCGGCGGCGGTGCAAGGGGTGCTGCCGCTGCTGCAAAGGCTGGGGAAAAAAATCTATCATGTTGGCGCCAGCGGGGCAGGGGATGCAATGAAAGTGGTAAATAACCTGCTGCTTGGCATCAACATGGCGGCTGTGGCGGAGGCCCTGGTACTGGGGGCCAGGTCCGGGCTTGATCCCCGGGTGATGCTGGAGATTATTCAGGCCAGCTCCGGCCGCAGCTATGCTTTGGAGGCCAAAGCGGAAAAGTTTATTCTGAACAATAATTTTGCCGCCGGTTTTGCCATTGATCTGGAATATAAGGATCTGGAGCTGGCAATGGAAACAGCCAGAAGCCTGGAAATACCCCTGCCTGTAGGGGCGTTGACCCAGCAGGTGTTTGCCATGGCCAGGGCCAAAGGCTTAGGCCGGGAGGATATTTCGGCGGTAATCAAGGTCTGGGAAGAAATGGCAGGCATTCAAGTACGGGGATAAGGTCGGTGGTCGATGATGGAAAAAATCAATCAAATTATGGCGGCAAAAGGTCTGGCAGCCGGTGAACTGACAATCGGCGACTGTATTGATATAGCCGGGCAGGCGCAGGTGCCGGTCAGTGAGGTCATTATCGCGGAAGCAATGACAACAAGCAGCATGACCCGGTCAGAGGTGTATTCAGCCGTGCTGGCCAGCTTTGCGCATAATCTGTATGCTGTGGAAATCGGGACGACAACCGGCGCAAGCTTTTTAATGGGGACCACCGGCCGGGAAGTGGCGCAGGCCGGCGCCCCCCAGCTTGTGGCCGATGAGTTTCTAAATAAAGTGCTGACCTATACCCTGGGGGCCCAGGTGGGCAATCACTCAGTCGGACTGCAGCCCTGCGCCGGTACCGGTGATTCCTGCACCTATGCGGGGTTTGTCAGAGCGCTGCTGGAAGAACTGGAGGATAAGGAAGCCGTGGCCCGGGTTGCCGCGGTCATGCTGAAAATCGGTACAATCTTCCGGGTGGGCAAGACCTCCACCGGCTGCAATATGGAAGGCTTCGGCGCCGGGGCGGCGGCGTCGGCCGCCGCCTTTGTCGAACTGGCCGGCGGCAGCCCGGCCGCTATGGCCAAGGCGATTGTGCTGGCGATATCACCGACAATTGCCAACCCCTGCACACCGCGGGTTATGGTGGCCGGGCTGTGCGCCACCCATATCGGCGGTGGCGTTATGATCGGCAAGCTGGCCGCGCAGCTGGCCCTGCACACCTCGATTCCGGTGACGGTGCCGGTGGATGTCATGGTGGCGATGGCGGCCGCCGTGCATCCGGTGTCGGCAAAGCAGGTGGTGCCTGTTGTCATTCAGTATATGGAGCCCTTTTTTAAGACCAACGCGGCGGTGGAAACCTATATTGGCGATGATATGCAGGCGCTGGAGAAAGAGCGGATTGAAGAGACGGTCAAGCAAGCCCTGGCTGAGGCGCGGGCTATGGCCCGCAAAGCCAATGCGATTGTCAAGCCTTTTGGCGAGGCGGTTGTCGGCGGCAGCAGCCAGGCGGTGGGATCGCCGACGAATGCCGCCCGGATTGCCCATTATCTGGCCAAAGGGAAGATTACTAAGGTCAAAATCGAGTTGTATCCGGAACTGTTTGCCCGCCGGGGGATTAATGTTCCCGGAATATTGATGGCGGCTGTATACGGGGCCGGTACCGACAACAGCCAGTTATACCGGGAAGTGATGAGCAAGGTGGCCGGCGAGGGGATTGAGGTTGAGATCCTGCAGGTCCAGGAGCCCCAGCTGCAGCAGATCACGGTATTGGCCACGGAAAAAAACTCCCTGGTATCGTCCCTTAACCGGGGCGGCGGCCGGCTGGTGCTCAGGCAGGCCTCAGATCAGGCCGAAGCGTACCGGGTGGCTAATAAACTGGGTATCGAGATTGTTGATTAGGGGGGCGTCATGAATTTTATTGAACAATATCTGGCCAGGGCAGCAGGCCTGGAGACAGTGGCGGCAGGGCAGGATATCCGCTGCCGTGTTGATCTGGTGGCAGCCCATGACGTTACCGGGCCGATGGCTATTCAACAGTTTGAACAGATTGGGGTTGACCAGGTGTTTGACCCCGGGAAAGTTGTCATGGTGATCGATCATATTTTTCCGGCGGCGACGGTACAGGCTAAAGCCATGCACTGGATCATGAAGGACTTTGCCGGCCAGTACGGGATCACCCTGTATGATAAAGGCGAGGGTGTCATTCATCAGGTGCTGGCCGAGCGGCACCGGCTGCCGCCGGGCAGCATTCTGGTAGGCGCCGATTCCCATACCTGTACGGCCGGCGGTTACGGGGTTGTCGCGATCCCGGTCGGATCAACCGAGCTGGCGGCGGCGATGGCGACCGGGACCATTGACCTTGAGGTGCCGGAAGTCATTGAGGTGTATATGACCGGACAGCCGCAGGCTTATGTGGGCGGCAAGGATATTGTGCTGTCACTGATCAAAGAGTTTGGCGTGGCCGGACTGACCGACAAGGCTGTTGTTTTTACCGGCCCCGGCATTACCGCTCTTGGCCTGGATGACCGGCTGACCATCTGCAATATGGGCATTGAGATGGGGGCGATGATTGCCTGTTTCGGCGGTGAGGCGACAGCCGCGCCGGCGGTGGCAAAAACAGTGAAGCTGGCCCTGGAAACCATTGATATCGTGGCCGCCTGCCCGCATTCGCCGGCGAATGTGCGGCCTGTCAGCCAACTGGCAGAGGTAGCGGTAACCCAAGTCGTTGTCGGCAGCTGTACCAACGGCCGCCTGTCCGATATGGAGCAGGTAGTTAATGTGCTTAAGCACCGGCCGGTGCATCCGGCGGTTACCATGCTGGTTATCCCGGCCTCGAAAAATGTGCTGGCCGCTATGGAAGCGGCCGGTTGGTGCAGGATTTTGCGTGATGCCGGGGCCGTTGTCACCAATCCCGGCTGCGGACCCTGTTTTGGGGCCCACCAGGGGCTTGGCACCGACCGGGATGTTATTTTATCCACGACCAACCGTAATTTCCCCGGGCGGATGGGGCATCGCAGCGCCCAGGTATATTTAGCCTCGGCCGCTACGGCGGCAGTCACGGCTGTCCGGGGCCGGATTACCCGGCCGGGATCATTAGTACTGGAAGGCGGCGTTGGTTATGAACAGGCTTAAGGGGCAGGTTTGGGTGTTTGGCGATGACGTGGATACCGATCAGATCCTGCCAGGCTATGCGATGGCGGAAGAGTTTTCCGGACTGGCCAGGTATGCGATGGCCGGCAGTAAACAGGCTGATTTTGCAGCCCGGGTTCAGGCCGGCGACATTATTGTGGCCGGCAGGAATTTCGGCTGCGGCTCCAGCCGGGAACAGGCGCCGGTAGCGCTGCAGGCGGCCGGGGTAAGTTTGATTATTGCCGAATCCTTTGCCCGGATTTTCCGGCGCAATGCCATTAATATCGGCTTGCCGGTGCTGGTGGCGGAGCTGCGCCGGCATGTTCAGACCGGTGACCTGGTTGAGGCCGATCTTGTGCAGGGGATTGTCAGAACAGCGGACCGGGAGATTGCCGCCCAGGCTTTATCGGCCAATGTGCTGGCAACCATTGCTGCCGGCGGTTTAATCAACCGGGTCAGGCAAGAACTGGGCATCAGCAACAACTAAAGCCATGGAGGGATAAAGCGTGCAGGAAAGAACAAAACAGATCATTATTGAAGATTATGACAGCGTCTGCGCTTACCGGGAGACTTTTGACGTAGCGATGCCGACAATTGGCAAAGACGGTGCGGTTGAGGGGCTGCCGGCTCCCTATCCCCGGCTGGTCAACGGGGTGGAACGAAGCGGCTACCGGATTTATGAGCTGGCCCGGCAGGCGGAGCTGACCGGCATCCCGGTGCAGAATCCGATTTTAGGGCGTAATACCGCCGGAGAAACCTATCAGGAATCACTGGAAATGTACAATATGGCGGAAAAACTGGGCATTAACCTTTTTCACTTCGTCCATTCCGAGGCCACCCGGCATATTGATCCCCTGAAAGGGCGGGACCTGATCGAGCAATCCCGTGGTAAAGGCGGCATTACCCCTGACGGCGAACGGAAACTGGTGGAACTGGGCGGCGGGGCTGCTCATCCGATGCGGATCAATGCCACCGGCGACACGCCCCATCTGTCGATCATTAATGCGTTGATTGCCGGCTTTGACGGTACTGATATCGGCCCGGTTATCCATGTCCATTTTGGCGGCCGGGGCATTCATGACTATAAAACGAAGGTGGTTAACGGCTTTAAGGCCCTGGAGATATGTGCTGAAAACAACATATTCGTACAGATTGAATCCCATAAGCATCTGAATAACATTGGCGGTACGGACGGGATGGCCTTAGCCATGTGCCTGCTGGCGGAGGGGCTGGGGGTGTTAGCCGGGCTGCCGCCTGAGCTCAGCGCCGTGCAGATGAATGTGGCCGGTCTTAATATTCTGGCCGATCTGGCCGTAATGAAAGCCTTTAAAGAAACTATGTGGAGCAAGAGCCTGATTGTCGTGCCGGAGACCTTCCAGAATCCGCCCGGTGATTTAATCGCCGAAGCGGCGCATTTTGCCCGCATGGCGATCAGTGCAAAACTTGGCGGGGCCCATTTCTACCGGCCGAAGGCGGCTGAGTCGGTGGGCATTCCGACAGGTGCTTCGATGGCTAAGGCCATCTGGGCCACCCATAATGTATTTGAGAACACTGTCGCGATAGAAATCCGCGATCCCTATATTGAAGAGCGCAAGCAAGAAATTCTCAGTGAAGCGATGGCGGTGCTTGAGTCTGTTTTAGGACTTCAGCGTACACTTGCGCCGACTGAGATCAATGAAACCTTTTGGCGGCAATATGCGAAAGACGAAATGATTGAACGAATTGTCCAGGCCGGTAAAGCGGGTGTTATGGATTGCCCCCGGGCCGGCGGCTGGGACCTGAAGCGTCATGTAAAAACCCATCGCGATAAAGATGGTATTAAACGCTATATCCCTGGCTATACACCGCTGGGGGTCGATGCTGCCCGCATGGCGATAACCAGCGAGCCGGTCGTGGTGCCGGAAGAGAAAAAACCAACCCGCAAACAGAAGATGGTATTAGCTACTGTGGGGGCTGATGCCCATGTGATGGGCATTAACCTGATTCGCGAGGAATTTGAAAAGGCCGGCTATGAAGTCATTTACATGCGGGGCATGAACCTGCCGGAAACGGTGGCTGAAGTGGCGGCTGAGGCCAAGGCGGAAATCATCGGTATTGCTAATCTGCTCGGACTGGGGCGGGATCTGTTTCCCCGGGTTGAGGGCCGCTTGCAACAACTGGGACTGCGGGACAAAGTACTCTTGATCGCCGGGGGGCGGATTAGCGAAAAAGAAGAAGAACATACTTTTTATGAAGAAAAGATTGCCAATGAAGGGACCGGCTTTTTGGGGGTTGACGGATTTTTCGGCCCTGGTACCGATCCTGCTCAGTGTGTCAAATGGATCGAAGCAGCGTTAGAGAGGAGAGGTTTGTAATGGGTGAGATGCAGAGAATACCTTGTGTAATTATGCGGGGCGGCACAAGTAAGGCCATGTTTTTGAAAGCCAATCATCTGCCACAGGATGCAGCTGTACGGGACCAGGTGATTCTGGAGATATTCGGCAGTCCGGATGTACGGCAGATCGACGGCCTGGGGGGCGCTGACCCGCTGACAAGCAAACTGGCAATTATAGCTCCCTCTACGCATCCGGACGCTGACATTGACTACACCTTTGGTCAGGTCAGCCTGACAGCGCCTTATATCGATTATACCGGTAATTGCGGCAATATTTCCTCGGCGGTGGGGCCATTTGCCATCGATGAAGGATTTGTTGCAGCCCAAGCCCCCACGACAACGGTACGGATTCATAATACCAATACAGGCAGGATTCTGGTTGCTGAAGTACCTACCGTAAATGGACGGGCCAGGGTGACCGGCGACTGCAAGATTGACGGTGTGCCTGGTACCGGCGCCAGGATTATGCTGGATTTTTCCGGCACTGCCGGCTCGGCGACAGACAGGCTGCTGCCAACAGGCAACCCTGTTGACACGATTTCAACAAGTAACGGGCCTTTGGATATTTCTATTGTTGATGTTTCCAATCCCTGCGTTTTTGTCAGAGCCAAAGACCTTGGCATGACAGGACAGGAAACGCCGCAGCAAGTGAATGGTAATGCGGCTCTCCTGGCATTATTGGAAGAAATCCGGGCAAAGGCGACGGTGATGATCGGCATGGCTCCGGATATTCAGACAGCCACGCAAAAAAGCCCGGCTTTCCCCATGATTGCTTTTGTGGCTCCGGCTGCCGATTATGTTGATTTTACGACAGGTCAGACAATCAGCAGCAAGCAGGTTGATTTCTTGTCCAGAATGATGTTTATGCAGGTTTTGCATAAAACCTATCCGGGTACAGGTACGGCCTGCACCGGGGCGGCGGCAAAGATTGCGGGAACAATCGTTCATGAAGCCATTCCTCATATTGACACCATTGAGGTTATTCGTATTGGCCATCCAGCCGGCATTATTGATATTGAAGCCGCTGTGGACAAGGGTGAACTGGTGCGGGCTGCGTTTTCCCGCACAGCCCGCCGGATCATGGAAGGTTATGTCTTTGTAAGGAACGCCTAGCCGGGATGGGGGTAATCGTATGCATGCAGATCTGCTGGTATTGGATGTGGGCAGCACCTACACGAAGTTAACAGCCTTCCGGCTGAACCGGGGGGAACTGGAGTTTGTGGCCCGCTCCCAGGCGCCAACAACCATTGCCGATATTGAAACAGGCCTTGTCAATGCCAGACAGGCATTAGTGGCAAGTGGTGTCCGGGTGTCAGACGAAGCTAAAGTCTTTTCCACCAGCAGTGCGGCCGGCGGCCTGCGGATGGTAGCCCTTGGCTACATGCCCCGGGTAACCGCCAAAGCCGCCAAAGAGGTAGCGATGAGTGCGGGGGCCCGGGTTTTGGAAATCATCAGCCATGAGGATTTGCCGGAATACCGTTTGGAAGTACTGCGGGAGATTAAACCGGATATTGTTTTACTGGCCGGCGGTACCGACGGCGGTGATCAGCAATCACTCATTGAGAATGCACATATTATTGTTCAGGCCGGCATCAAAGCCGTGATAATTATTGCCGGCAATAAAGAGGCCCAAAACCAGGTGGCAGAGATTTTTACCAGCTGTGACATTCCCCATATCCGTGTCCCTAATGTAATGCCAACAATTCATGAATTAAAGGTTAAACCGGCCAGAGAGGCCATTCATGAGCAGTTTATCAAACAGATTACCCAGGCTAAAGGGTTAAATAAACTACTGAATATTGTCTCCAATAAGAAAGTGATGCCTACGCCTGGCGCAGTGCTGTTGGGTGCAGAGCTGCTGGCCAAAGGAACTTTCCAGGAAGAAGGTGTCGGTGATGTCATCGTCATTGATATTGGGGGAGCCACTACCGATATCCATTCGGTCCTGCCTGAGCTGGAGAAGCTGACCATTGAGGAAAAGGGCCTGGTTGTAACTAATGAAAAGCAACCCTCTTATCGTACTGTTGAAGGAAATCTGGGTTTGCGTGTCAGTGCAACAGGCATTGTTGAAACAATCGGCCCACTGGGCGTATTGGCCAAAATCGGCTATAACAGTGAAGAGACGGCCAATCAATTGTCAGCCTATACCGAATATCTGGAACAGAACCCTGGCCATATCAGCCAGTCGCCGCAGGAAAAACAGTTTGATCTGGCACTGGCGATTAGCGCCATTGAAGTAGCTTTAAAGCGGCATGCCGGGTATATTGCCCAGGATTTTAATCCGGTTATGGGCATTATGCCCGGAACCCCGGTTGGCAGGGATCTGCGCCGGGTGAAGTATGTGATCGCCGTGGGCGGGATTTTTACCCATGGTTCCCAGGCCGATAACCAGCTGATCCTGGCCGCGGCTTTTAAGAACCCCGGGATTTCCTTATTACCTGTTCAGCCCCGGTTTATTATTGATGAACAGTATCTATTGTATGCCCTGGGAGCCTTAGGGTCCCGTTATGCCGACCAGTGCGGCCGCTTTGCCAAAAAATATTTTAAGATAAACCTAAAGGGGAATGAGCATGAGACAAACTAGCGTGTTGCGACAATTATTAGCAGGTCCGGGTATTATTGTAGCCCCTGGCGCCCATGATGCACTGACCGCTAAAATCATTGAGAAAGCCGGCTTCCCGGCAGTATATATGACAGGCTACGGCCAGGCAGCCAGCCATCTGGGTAAACCGGACGTGGGCCTGCTGACGATGAGTGAAATGGTAGCCCGGGCGGCCAATCTTGTCGAGGCTGTCGGCATACCGGTTATTGCCGATGCTGATACCGGGTTTGGGAATGCGGTCAATGTAATGCGTACTGTCCGTGAGTATGAAAAGGCCGGTGTGGCCGCCATTCAGCTGGAAGATCAGGTTACCCCCAAAAAATGCGGTCATATGACTGGCCGTCAGGTCGTGCCTCAGGCTGAAATGGTCGGCAAAATTAAGGCCGCCGTTGATGCCCGCCGGGATGCTGACCTGGTAATTATTGCCCGGACGGATGCCCGGACTGTGCATGGGATTGATGAGGCCCTGGACCGGGCGAAAGCGTATGAAGAAGCAGGGGCCGATATCCTGTTTGTGGAATCGCCGGAGAGTGTCGGGGAAATGAAAAGGATTACCGCCGGCTTTACCGTACCGGTACTGGCTAATATGGTGGAAGGCGGCCGGACACCGCTGCTGCCGGTGCCGGAGCTGGCGGCTATCGGCTATCAGATTGTTATTTATCCAACGGCATCGACCTACACCATGACGCTGGCCATCACCCGCTTAATGGAAAATCTGAAGGCAACCGGGACTACTGCCGGTATGCTGGACCAAATGGTTGCTTTTACCGAGTTCAATGAGCTGATTGGCTTACCGCAAATCAGAGCGACTGAAGCGGCCTACGTAAAATAGTAAAAATAGCCGGAATACAAAACGCCAAAGTACCGGAGCCTTGGCGTTTTCCTCCTGTTATGATGCAGCGGCTAAAGCCCTGTGCCAGAATAATTTGACTAAAATAAAAGTTTTTCAGGCAGGTTGTTGGCAAGGCGCCGCCGGTGTTTGACTTTCGCTTAACCTGCATCCTGCCTGTGGATATTAGTGGCTACTATATGTAAAAAAAGAGAGGCGATGAGTATGTCGGCAAGTGATAAGGAGATCCTGGACAAACTGCTGTGGGCCTTACCGGTCATTCAACAGGCTTTGCAGTACGATGCGGGGGTAACTCTCACCGACCGGGAAAAGTTTATCCTGTATAAACCGGGCGGAAAGCTTGATTTAAAAGTACCAAAGGACCAGCCGCTGAAGGCCGGCAGCGGGGTGTATCGCGCCATCCACGAGCAAAGGCGGATTGCCATGCGTTTTGATAAAACGTTATATGGGTTGCCCTATACCTCGGTGGCCATACCTGTTTACAATGACGCCAGTGAAGTTATCGGTGCTATTGCCATAACCCAGCCGGTTGAGCTGCAGGAATCAATGAAACAGATGGCCGGTGACCTGCTGGACAGTATGAACATCCTGGCGGCCACTACGCAGGAGATTTCGGCCCAGACCCAGGAGATTGCCGCCACCGGCCGGACACTGGCCCAGGTGGCAAGTGATTCGCAGGTGCGGGTGCAGGAGACCGACCAGGTGCTGGGGATGATTAGGAATGTTACCAGTGAAACGAATCTGCTGGGGCTCAATGCTGCGATTGAAGCGGCCCGGGTTGGCGAACAAGGGCGGGGCTTCGGTGTGGTGGCCGGCGAGATTCGCAAGCTGGCAACAACGAGTACCGATTCGGTCAAGAAGATTGAGACAATTATTGGCAATATCAAGTCAGATGGTTCCACTATATATACCCAGATTAATGATACCCAGGAGGCAATCAACCAGATTGCCGTGGCCGTAACCCAGGTGGCCGACACGATCCAGCAAGTAAGCAAAATGGTTTCCCAACTGGACCAAATTGCCGAAACATTAAACTGTCAGGAGAGCTGCTAATAAGCGGGCTTACACAGGAGGTACAAGATGCGTGATAATAAGACTTCGCAGGCAGCCGCGGATTATGATGTAAATGTTGACAAAACGATTCCCCGCTATCATTTATTTCATGATGAAATTCTGGATCTGGTCAAAGCAGCTGTGCCCCGGCCCTCGGCCTGGCTTGACACCGGCTGCGGGACTGGCACGCTTATTGTCAAGGCAATGGCCGAGTTTGGCTCAACCCGGTTTGTGGCTGCAGATCCGGCGCCCGCGATGCTGCAGCTTGCTGCGGAAAAACTGGCAAATAGCAAAGTCTCTTTTGTATTGGCAGGCAGTGAGGATTTAGATTATACGGACAATTTTGATGTGATTACCGCCGTTATGGTTCATCATTATTTAGATGCGGCCGGCCGCCGGCAAGCGACCGGCAATTGTTACCGGATGCTCAAACCGGGTGGTATCTATATTACCTTTGAGACCATTCAGCCTGATACGGCAGCAGGCACACAAATCGGTCTTGCGCGCTGGCGGCGGACTCAGGTACTGAACGGTAAAAGCCCGGAGGCAGCGGACAGGCATATCAGCAGATATGGAACTGAACTGCAGCCGGTCACCCTTGCGGCCCACCGGCAGCTGTTGACTGCAGCCGGCTTTTCCCCGGTTGAGGTCTTCTGGGTTTCCGGTATGCAGGCCGGCTTCTATGGGATAAAGTAATATGGTTGTGGAATAGACAATATTAGTTTCTGTGGATAAGACTCTGAAAAATCTGACAGCCTCAAATCCGGTGTCTGGGATGGGAGGCCGTCTTTTTCATTTTGCGCTGCTCGTACCTTGACCAGATTAACACTTTGGTTAGCTTGTGGATCTTTTCCCGCCCTGCAGGACGAAAAAGTCTCCCAACCTAACCTGAATTTTCAACCCGGTCAAGGTACTTAGGCTATCAGAATCGGCATAGGCTGGATGGTGCCTGACTTTTCTGGCGTAAATCGCTTTTTTCGGCAAATTACGGTTGTTTTTAAAGAATAATCGACAAATGCCGTCATTTTTGCTATTATTAATGTCGTAGTTGCATTATGAGAAAATAAACTGACTGCTGCCGTTATTTTTAGTACATACTTAAACAGGAGTTATAAATAATGAAGATTAATACCCCCTATTACCTCATTGATGAGAAAAAGCTATTGCGTAATCTGCAGATTATTCAGCAGGTGCAGCAGCTCTCGGGGGCCAGGTCGGTACTGGCGCTGAAGTGTTTCTCCACCTGGTGTGTCTTTGATCTGATGCGCGAGTATATGGCAGGCACCACCTCCAGTTCTCTCTATGAGGCGAGGCTGGGTTTCGAAAAATTCGGCAAGGAAACACATGCTTATTGTGTCGGCTATTCACAGGCCGATATCCTGGCTGTGGCCGAATTTGCCGATAAGATTATCTTTAATTCGGTTTCCCAGTTGGATCAATATTATGATACAGTAAAATCAGCCAAGCTGGGATTACGCGTAAATCCCGGGTTTAGCCACTCTCATTTTGATCTGGCCGATCCGGCCCGCAAGTATTCGCGCCTGGGGGTGACGGACAGGGCGGCGCTGGCCGAGCAGCTGCCCCGGCTTAGCGGTCTGATGTTTCATTACAACTGTGAAAACGATGATTTTGCCGCGTTTTCAGAGCAGCTTGATTTGATCGGCGACAGCTATGGCGATTTTTTGCAGGCGCTGGAATGGGTAAGTCTGGGCGGTGGCTTATATTTTACGCAAGCGGGCTATCCGCTGGACAAGTTCAGCCAAAAACTGGCAGACTTTGCTGACAGGTTTAATATTCAGGTGTATTTGGAACCCGGGGAAAGTGCGATTACCGGCTGTACCGAGCTGGTTACCAGTGTGGTTGACATCGTGCATAACGAAATGGATATTGCTATTGTTGATGCTTCGGTTGAGGCGCATATGCTGGATTTGTTAATCTACCGGCTTGCAGCCAAAATGGAGACAACCGGCCCCGGCAGGCATACCTATATGGTGGCCGGGCGCTCGTGCCTGGCAGGCGATGTTTTTGGCACCTTTGATTTTGCCGAACCATTGGCAATTGGCAGCCAAATCCGTTTTGCCGATGCCGCCGGCTACACAATGGTAAAGAAAAACTGGTTCAATGGCCTGCAGATGCCGGCGATTGCCGTGCGCAGGCTAGATGGTACGATTGAGGTTGTGCGTCAGTTCACTTACCCGGATTTCTTAAATAATTTATCTTAAATTAAATTTTTTAGCAGAGGAGAAAGAAATGAGGAAAAATGTTTTAATTGTTGGTGCTGGTGGCGTGGGTCATGTGGTAGCTCACAAATGCGCGATGAATAATGATGTTTTGGGTGATATCTGTATCGCTTCACGTACCCAGCAAAAGTGCGACGCAATTATTGACAGCGTACTGCGCAAAAATCATTTGCAGGACCCGGCGAAAAAACTGTATTCGCGGGCAGTCAACGCCATGGATGTTCCGGCTGTGATCGAATTAATCAAGGACACCAAGTCGGAAATCGTCATCAATGTCGGGCAGGCTTATGTGAATATGTCGGTGCTGGAGGCGTGCATCGAAACCGGTGCCGTGTATATGGATACGGCGATCCATGAGGATCCGGACAAGGTCTGCGAGGACCCGCCCTGGTATGCCAACTATGAATGGAAACGTAAAGAGCGCTGTCAGGACAAGCAGATCACGGCAATTTTAGGGGTCGGCTTTGATCCGGGCGTTGTTAATGCCTGGTGCGCGCTCGCGCAAAAGGAATATTTTGATACAATCGATACCATTGATATACTGGATGTTAATGCCGGCAGCCACGGCAAGTATTTTGCCACAAATTTCGATCCCGAGATTAATTTCCGTGAATTCAGGAAAGTGTGGACCTGGATTGACCGCAAATGGGTACTGCAAAAAGTTCATTCGATTAAAGTGGATTACGAATTTCCGGTCGTGGGAACCTGTTCCGTATATCTGACCGGACATGACGAACTGCACTCATTGTCTAAAAATATTAATGCGAATTCTATTCGGTTTTGGATGGGGTTTGGCGAACATTACTTAAACGTGTTCTCGGTGCTGACCAATCTTGGCCTTACCTCGGAGAAACCGGTTAAAATAGCGGCAGGCGTGGAGATTGCGCCCCTCAAGGTACTGAAAGCGCTCTTGCCTGATCCGTCCTCATTGGCAGTTGATTATACCGGTAAAACCTGCATCGGCAATTTCATCAGCGGCACCAAAGACAATCAGCCGCGCCAAATCTTCATTTACAATACCTGTGACCATGCCGAATGCTATCAGGAAGTGGAATCCCAGGCCATCAGCTATACGGCCGGGGTCCCGGCCGCGGCCGCGGCCATCTTAGTCGCCCGCGGCGACTGGGATGTTAAGCAGATGGTCAATGTGGAAGAGCTTGATCCTACACCTTTTATAGAACTGCTGGCGACAATGGGCCTGCCTACAGAAGTTATTGAAGCACCGAAACCCTTTGTAGTGCCGGTTATTGAATCATTAGATTCTATTTGATCATATTATAGACAGCAAAAACTCCTGGCAAATCCCCGTGGGATTTACCAGGAGTTTTTTGATTGAGGTTGCTGGCGTGGTTTTACCGTTGTACTGCAAATCAATTAACTGCTTATGCGCGGGTAGGCTATCTTTTGCCATACGTGTATCAGGAGGCGACAGTTTTTCCACTGGCTGCGGTTTTCAGCCGCTGCCTGTCCACCAGCATACTGGCGGCAACAACCCCCAGCAGGGCGGTGAAGGCAACCCATAACCAGGCATAGAAATAGTCGGCTGATTTTGTGACCGGATCGATCTTGATTAAGCCGCCCATAATAAAAGGAGAGGCTGCGGCTGCCATATAGGCAATGCAGTTTACGCCCCCCATGGCCTTGCCGTAAGACTCTACCGGGAACATATCGGCCGGCAGGGTGATAGCCGGTCCCCAGACCATGTTGGAGAAAAATCCGGCACCGGTAAGTGTTAACAATAATACAAATGGCGAAACTCCTTTGGTCAGGGTTGCCAGAATAACAATAAAAGGAATCATGCAGGCAAAACACAGAATAATCATTGGCTTGCGGCGACCGCCCAGGATCTTGTCGCTGACCCAGGCGCTGGCAAATGATCCTAACGCACCGCCAATAAAGTAGATTGAGGCCCAGACGCCCATTTTCATAACGCTGAATCCGTGTACCTGAATCAAATATTGTGCCGACCAGACCATAACACCCCAAAAGGCCAGCTGAGCAGCCACATATACAAAAACCAGGGGGATATAGCCCGGGGTTTGCAGGATTTTGCTGAAAGAAACATTCAAGCCCTGAGATTTTTTGGCAATAATCTTCACATCGCCTTTTTGGACATCTTCGGCGGTAATAATTCCCTGCTTGATCTCGTCCTCGTAGGCTTCCAGCGCCTCCTGCTTTTTCACAAAGCGGTTTTGTTCAGGATGGTCAAAAACAAACAAGATAACCAGAATAAGCGGGATAACACCGATTAAACCAAGCAGTTTAAAGATTTCCCGCCATTCGTTGCCATACAGCGTAAACAGTAACGTGCTGACCATTGGTGCCCAGGCGGGGGTAATGATCCAGGCCCAGGAAAGAATGCTTTGGGCCCGGGCCCGTTGCAGCGGTGGGAAATAACGGACAATCAGCCGCGCTGACGGAATAAATTCAGTTCCCACCATAATGCCGAACAGTACCATTCGTATATACCATTCACTGACGCTATGCACTGTAGACTGCAAATAGGTCAGGGCGCTCCAGGCAATAATAGAGAATATCAGGACTTTACGAGAGCCGATTTTGTCACATACCCAGCCGGTTACCACCTGGGAAGGTCCATAGAAAACCAGCATCAGGGCTGCGCCAATCCCGATTTCATAATTGCTCATGCCAATATCCTTGCTGATAAAGGGTAAGAGAATATTGGTATTGACTCTGTCCAGATATTGAATGGAATAGCAGAAGGAAATGATTGCCAATAAAATATACCGGAACCGAAAAACACCGGCTTTTACGGAGTCTGCCATAGTAACATACCTCCCTTGTTTACTTATTCTTTAATTATGCGCCTGAAAATATCTTGGCCCGGATAAACTGCTTCTGTTCCCAGCTCTTCTTCAATTCGCAGCAGCTCATTCCATTTTACGGTCCGTTCAGTACGGGCAATTGAACCAACCTTAAGCTGGCCGGCATTGGTGGCAATAGCCAGGTGAACAATTGTCGCATCCTCGGTTTCTCCTGACCGAGCCGAAACAACCGGCAGATAACCGGCATTACGGGTCAGTTCTACCGCCTGTAGTGTCTCGGTAATAGTACCAATCTGATTCATCTTGATTAATACACTGTTGGCAATATTCTGGTCTATACCCCGTTTAATGCGACCGGCATTTGTGGTAAACAGGTCATCCCCAATCAACTGAATGCGGTTTTTCAGTTGGGCCGATAAGATGCTCCAGCCGTCCCAGTCATCTTCAGCCATCCCGTCTTCGATGGAAATAATCGGGTATTTGTCTACCCAGCCTGACAACAGCCGGGCAAATTCCTGACTGTCCATTTCCCGGCCTTCGGCCGCAAAGGTATATTTGCCATCCTGATAAAAATGACTGGCAGCAATGTCCAGGGCAATCGCGACCTCGGCTCCCGCCTGATAGCCGGCTTGGCGGATTCCTTCCACCAACAGGTCCAGCCCTTCCGCATTAGCGGAGAATGTAGGCCAGAAGCCACCCTCGTCGGCTACAGACAACGGTTTTCCATACTTAGTGAATACCTCTTTGGTGGCATGGTATACATTGGCCACCATTTCAATCCCGTGGGAATAAGTAGCCGCGCCGACCGGGATAATGAGAAAATCCTGAATATCAATACTTTGGCCTGCGTGCAGGCCGCCGCCGATAATTTGTACCATCGGCACAGGCAGGGTAACTGCCTGTACTCCGCCCAGATAGCGGTACAGAGGCGTTTCGCAGGCATTGGCGGCCGCCCAGGCCGTTGCTATCGACACCCCCAGAATCGCATTGGCTCCCAGTTTGGATTTGTTTTCTGTTCCATCCAGATTTAGCATTGTCATGTCGATAATTGACTGCTTCAGGGCATTGGTCCCGGTCAGGGCCGGTGCAATGCACTGATTAACATTTTCGACCGCCTTAAGAACCGATTTGCCCCGAAAACTGTTCGGATTTCCATCCCTTAACTCCAAGGCCTCATAGATGCCTGTGGACGCACCGGAGGGAACTGTGCCCCGCCCCCTGCTGCCACATTCCAGTTCGACGTCAACCTCGACCGTCGGATTGGCGCGCGAGTCAAATACCTGCCGGGCCTTAATTCTTTTAATTCTTGTATCTCTCATAAATAGCATCCCTTCTTTTTTGTTTTTAGGTCATGATTTTAAGCTCTTGCCCGACATACCGGATCAGTGACCGGTATGTTTGCACATCATTCTGCAGAAGATAATAGCTGATTTTGCGGATTGAATCCTGATCACTGCCGGCGGTTATGTATTCAGCCGGCGATTTCCCGTCGACCCTGGATAAAAATAATAGGGCGAGCGTTTTAACAGTATTTCGTTCCAGTAAGCCTGCATCCATAAAATTAATCTTTTGCAAATAAACCTCAGCCGTGTACAGCGCGAGATTAAGGTAACTTAATGCCCATTGCTTATTTTTTACCGCCTTAAGCAGAAAATGATTTGTTAAAAAACCCAGGTCAAAGGATGGGTCACCAATATGAGCGACCTCAAAATCAAGAATGAAAATCTGTTGCCCGTTAACCAGAATATTTTTGGGGCTGTAATCGCCGTGAACCAGGGTTGCCTGTGTTGCCAACAGCCGGTTTGTCTCCTGGTCAATAATTGCTGACAAAGCCGGATGCCGTTTGGCGATTGACCGCAGATACGGATCAATCCTTAATTCGATAAAAAACTTCTTGCTTGCAAACCGATTTTTAATGATTTTATCCCCGGCCGCCACATTGTGGACATTGGCCAAAGCCAGTGCCGCTTTACCGGCAACTGCGTAGTCAATCCGGCCATTAAGCAGCTGTTTTTTCCACATCTCCGATCCTGCCGGTGCCGCTTCCATTCCATATAAATAGTTTTCTTCGTCGTAAAACAATAATTTTGGTGTGGCCTGCGGCACCACCTGATTATAAAAAGCTAGACAATCTTTTTCCGTTACAATCCGGCTGACATCTGAAAACCAGTCCTCCTTCACTCTGAGCTTGGGCAGCGCCTGCTTTACTACAAAAGATAATTGTGGTGACCTGACCATAATAGCTTCACAGGATACGCCGCCTCCTAACTGTTCGATCTCAGTACTGTCCGCATCAGAAATAAGATTCTTCTGCAGCAAATACTCAGCAAACACTTTCCTGTCGGCAATATTGATCATGTACTGCCATCCTCCCAAAATTTTTTAATTCGCAATACATATATAATTCATAACATTCAATCAGAAAAACCTCAGAACCTGCTTAAAAATTGACATAAATGCAAGTGGCAATAGAAAAACCATGTGCACTATGCACATGGTTTTTCGGTTTTTTTCTGCAGGTAATCAAACAGGGATATTATCTGGTTTTTTTTGCTCAGCTTTTATTTAATTTTACCGTCAAAGCCGCCATTTTTATTATAAATGCATCTTTGAAGCTATTTTCCGGATCCAGCCCGGTTTTTTTCTTAAACCTGTCAACTTTTTGGGCAATGGTATTCCTGTGTAAGTGAAGCAGGGAGGCTGTTTTGGTCAGGTTTGTATTCTGGTCAATATATGCTTCGATAATCTGCAGCAATTCCAGATCCGGATTGCCCCCCTCTTTTTTTATCCCGGCCAGGACGGGGGAAATGGATTTATGCCGGATTATATGCGGCAGATAATAGTTAATGTGTTCGAGTAATCCCTGATCGGCACTATACAGGCCCGGATTATCCTGAAACAATTCACCCAGATAAATTGTTTTTTTTGCTTCCGTATAAGAGTGAACCAGTTCCAGGAAGTTGGAATATAGGCGGCCATAGGCTACACGGTAGGTAAAGATCTTGGCTGCATCCAGATCATGAATGATACCCTGGCAGATAATATCAAGGGCATAGTAAAGCCTGCCTATATCTTTATTGGACAGAAAGGATTTAATAACCACAATATGATCGTTGTCGGCAAAAGCAACCAGATCCTGATTATTGAGATATTTATTGTTTTTTATAACCTGCACCACATTGTCTTTAAAGGTTTTAATGGAGGCCTCATAGCCCAGGTCAAGATTGATATTAAAAAAATCATTTGTCTTTTTTTCCAGTTGAATCAGAATAACCGACCGCAATAAAAACAAATCAATATTATAGGTTTTTAAGATTCTGAAGATCTTGTAGGAAGCCGTATGCAAATGGCCGGTTTCGGTCTCTAGAATTTCTTTAATGATGACGGCATCACGGTCTGTATCTGCCTCTACCTGGTGTTGGGCCGCCAGGTGTTCGATAAAGGCCTCAAGCGAGGCCCTCAGGGTATTGGCAACCTGTTCCCCGCTTTTTAAATTCATAGTCTCCACCAGGATCAGGGCGAATAATCGCAGGTTGACAGCAACCGGCACAGCCACCACTGTATATTCCCCAGAGTTGTCATAGAGAATTTTCCGGGGCTTGCTGTCGTCAACAGCCTGAAGCATACTTTGCACAATCGGCTCGGCAATATTTTCAGCTTCCGCTCTGCTTTTGGCAATGATCTGTCCGCCACGGTCTATAAGCTGCACGGCGTTTACTGCAGAAGTATCGATTTTTTCAAGAACCCTGAGAAAATGATTAAATACTGCATTCATAACAGCACCTCTTAATTATACGGCTTTCCAGCAATGAGCCGCACGCACAATTTCCATTAGATTCCTGTTAGCAACCCGGCAGGGGAGGGCGCATTCCGGGGCGATTAATTGAATACCGCCATCCAGGGCATAATGTACAGCCTCTTTGATATCTGCCGCAGTGCCACCCAGCAAGGTAGCAGGATTATTGATATTACCGGCTAAAATCAGCCGCTCTCCTGCGATTCCGGCAGCTACTGAGGCATCGTTTCTTGAATCCAGGTGGAAGGCTTCAAAACCAGCCTGGCAGAATAAATCCAACCGGTCAATTACCGGTCCGCACACATGCAGGATAACCGGTCCGGCTTTTACTAACTGCTTATTACAATGCTGATGTACCGGCAGCAGGAATTCCTCATAGGATTTAGCACTAATTAAATCAGCAGTCACGTGATCCGCCCAGGTAAGGATGTCGGCTCCGGCCTCAAACTGAGCCTGAGCGAACAATAGCGGCACCTTTGCCAGGTTCCTCAGATAGCGGTGGACTTTCTCCGGTTCCAAAACAACAGATAACAGAAAGTCAGCCGTGCCGTATAAATGATAGGCCAGTGTCCAGGGGCCAATTACCTTGCCGATAACAGCCACTTTGGCGCCATATTTCTTTTTTAGGGCTTTGATCGCCTGCAATACCGTCTTTACAGGCTTTCTGTCCAGGAAGTTAGGCGGCAGTACAAAATCATCCGGTTCGCCGCCTGGAGATTCGAGGACCCGGGGCAGACTATCCGGTTTACCCCAGTCCATGCAGCACCCTAAGGCTGCTGCCTCTGCATGTACGGAAAAATAGGGGGTAACACTGTCAAATCCCAGCGTGTCGTGGCCAACCGCCGCCAGCGCGGCCATAGCATCGCCCTGAAGATGCGCGTTCGGGAAATAGGCATTGGCCAGGCGCATACTTTCCAGTGTTGCCAGCGATGTTGGATTGATAACCGGAACCCGGTCACAGGGCTTGCGGTTAAATACCGCCAGTACCCGCTCGCGGGGACTCATCTCTGGTCCTGCCAAAAAAAATCACCACCAAAATAGTATTTGTTTCGTATTATGCTGCCTGCTGGATAATGGCTGGCCGGCCTGCAGACTGGAGGCGGCTTGGTTATCAGATAATAAGAAGAATGGATTGCATTCATTAATTGAGTCTTTTTTATCATAGTATACTTTTTCTTCCTTTTTTTCAATATGGCTGTTCAACCGAGTGTTGTTTACAGGGCTAATTGGCATTAGGCAGGCCGGTGGCAGAATGTCTGACCTAGTCATTAATATGAGTTTGGGCAAGAACTTGCATCGCCTTCCCGCGGCATTTTTTTCTTTCCTGCTTCAACCAGGAAGGTTTAGCATGAGCAGACAGCTGCAATTCACCTTTGCACTTTGGCCGAATCTTTTATATGATAGGAATAGTGTTTTAATTCTAAATGAAAAAAGCTTTTATCCAGGGACTACGATACCAAATTTTTGTAGGCCTTGGCCTTGCCAAAGGCCGAAAAATATTATTTTGCTACTGGGCTGAGGAGATGATTGTTTGGATCAATTAGCATTAATTGAAGAAAAAGTGTATAAGGGAGAAAGGCTTACGAAGGAAGAAGGGCTGTATTTGCTGGCGTCCAACGAGCTTTTGCGGATTGGGAAACTGGCTTACAGCGTAAAGTGCCGTAAATCGCAAAACAAAGTATATTATAACGTCAACAGGCATATTAATCTGACCAACATTTGTGCGGCCCGTTGCAAATTATGCGCCTTCGGCTGTGATGCCGACGCGCCGCAGGCCTATATAATGGATAAAGAGCAAGCACTGGCCATTGCGCGCGCGGCGGTCAGGCAGGCGCCGGAGCTAACAGAATTGCATATCGTGAGCGCCCTCCATCCGGACAGGCCTTTTGCCTATTATACAGATATTGTGCAGAGCATCCACGCCGAGTTTCCCAGCCTGCACATAAAAGCCTTTACGGCCGTGGAGATTGTACATTTTGCCAAAATCTCCGGCAAGAGCATTGCCGAGGTCCTGACAGTCCTCAAAACAGCCGGCTTACGCTCTCTGCCGGGCGGCGGCGCCGAAATACTTAACGACCGGGTGCGGGGACTGATCTGTGAGAAAAAAGCCAGTGCCGGCGAATGGATCGAGGTGGCCCGCACGGCCCATAATCTGGGGCTGCACACCAATGCCACTATGCTTTACGGTCATGTGGAGACACCGGCGGAGCGGATTGACCACCTGATTACCCTGAGGTCCCTGCAGGACGAGACTGGCGGCTTTCAGGCTTTTATCCCCCTGCCTTTTCACCCGGAAAACACAGGCTTGGCTAATGTCAAACAGAGTACAGCCTGGGAGAATCTCAAGATGCTTGCTGTCAGCCGCCTGCTGCTGGATAACTTTGATCATATCAAAGGGTTTTGGATTATGTTGACTGTGCCGATTGCCCAGCTCTCCCTGGCTTGCGGTGTCGATGATTTGGATGGCACGGTAGTGGAAGAGAAAATCGTCCATTCGGCCGGGGCCAAAACCGCTCTGGGGATTTCCAAAGCCGATATTATTGCGTTAATCCGGGAAACCGGGCATCTGCCGGTGGAACGCGACACCTTGTATGGTGAAGTGCAGGTTCACCGGGAAGGGGAAGCGGTATGAGGCCGCGGGTGGGACATATTCAGTTTATCAATTGCCTGCCGCTTTATTATGGGCTGGTAAAAAGCCATGTGTTATGGGACGTGGACCTGATAAAAGGCACACCTACAGAATTAAACCGGTGCCTGATCGAGGAAACCCTGGATATTTGTCCAATTTCATCGATTGAATATGCCCGCCACTGGCGGGAATTTATGATGGTTCCCGACATTGCCGTGGGCAGTGACGGCCCTGTCACAAGTATCTTTCTGGTCAGCAAATTTTCCATTCAGGCATTAGGCGGCAAACGGATAGCTCTTACCAATACCTCAGCGACATCGCAGGTCCTGCTGAAAATCATATTGCGCGACGGCTATGGCATTGACCCCATTTGTTTTGAATCGCCGCCGAATCTGGGGGCGATGCTGCTGGAGGCCGATGCGGCCCTGCTCATTGGCGACCCGGCCTTGCAGATCCACTATCAAGTGCCGCCAGGCCTGTACGCCTATGATTTAGGAGCAGAGTGGAAACAACTTACCGGCCTTAAGATGGTGTTTGCCGTTTGGGCGATCCGCAGAAGTTATGCGGCCAATAATCCCGCGGTGGTCCGGGAAGTCGCCCGGGTTTTTATAAAATCACTGCGCTACAGCGAACAGCGTATCGACCAGGTGGCTAAAGATGCGGCGCGGTGGGAGCCGTTCAGTGCCGGGTTTCTGCAGGAATATTTTATGACACTGCAGTATGGTTTTGATGCCGGCCATCAGGCCGGTCTGCTGGAATACTACCGCCGGGCGTCCGCGCTTGGCTATATTGCCGAAATTCCACGGCTCGATTTTCTGGAGGTATAACTAATGGGTACCGATTGGCGGCAGATTTTGAACAGGGAATGGCAGAAATCCCCGCTTACCGACGAAGAAGCGCTGCTGCTGCTGCAGGCGGCAGACATCTGGGAATTGGGACAGGCCGCTGATTTGATGCGGCAGCACCATCACCCCGATTCGCCGGTGACGTTTATTATTGACCGGAACATCAATTATACCAACGTGTGCACAAATCAGTGCAAGTTTTGCGCCTTCTACCGTCAGGCCGATGCCCAAGATGCCTATTTGCTTGATGATCAGAGCATTTATCAGAAAATCGGGGAGACTATTGCTGCCGGCGGTACGCAAATCATGCTGCAGGGAGGGCTGCATCCCGGGCTGGGACTGGCCTATTTTGAAAAACTGCTGCGAGGCATTAAGGAACGGTTTGCTATTACCATTCACTCGCTGTCGCCGACGGAGATTGTTGATTTGGCGGCCAAGGAGCGCCTGACCGTGCAAGAGACTCTTAGCCGGCTTAAAAAGGCGGGACTGGATTCCCTGCCCGGGGGCGGGGCGGAGATACTTGATGATGCCGTCCGGTTACGGGTCAGCCCTGACAAGATTTCCGTACAGCAGTGGTTAGACACGATGGCAACCGCGCACAGGCTGGGTATGGCAACAACCGCGACCATGGTAATCGGGCTGGGAGAAACTTATCAGCAACGCATCAACCACCTGCGGGTTGTACGGGAACTGCAGGCCCTGACCGGCGGCTTTCGAGCCTTCATCATGTGGACCTTTCAACCCGGTAACACTCAATTGGGGGGAGGGAAGGCCTCGTCCTGGGAGTATCTGCGGACATTAGCCGTAGCCCGGCTTTACCTGCATAACATCAAACATTTGCAGGGGTCCTGGGTTACCCAGGGGCAGTCTATTGGGCAGTTAACGCTGGCGTTTGGTGCTAATGACTTAGGCAGCATTATGCTGGAAGAAAATGTGGTGCGCGCAGCAGGGACTGCCAATCACATGTCAACAGAATATATGGTGGATATCATTCGCGGCGCTGGTAAAAAAGCGGCCCAGCGGGATACCGCCTATAATATTATCAAAATGTATTAAAAAAATTTATTGTGGCGATTTTCAGGAGGAATTATGAAGGATATTCCCTTGGCCCCGGTGGCCATCATCGGCGGATCGGGAACCTTGTCGATGGAGTTTCCGCAGGCGTTAAAGCGGGATGATGTGGAAATTATTGCGCGGGAGCTGATATTTGATACTCCCTACGGACAAACGCCGCCTTTGCAGTTATTTGCACTGGCCGGCAGAAATGTGCTGACCTGCCGCATGCATGGCTGGCGTACCGGGGTTAGCAGAGCAGATGCGTCGCGCCAACTATTCTGGTTGTTCCGTGCGGCGGGTGTTAAAAAAATCCTGGCTGAAGGCGGCGTAGGCTCGGTCAATCACTTGCTTGACCCGCGCGACTTTGTAGTGGCTTCCGACTATATTGATCAGTCGGTGCGTAAAGATATTGGCCTTGAGGGACATTATCTGTTGATTATGCGCCAGGCACTCTGCCCGGACCTGCGGGAATGCCTGATTCATTTTGCTCAGGCCCGGCCGTTAAACCGGGTATTTACGCGTGGCGTGTATGTAGTTACGGATGGACGCCATTTTGAAAGCCCGGCCGAAGTGGCCATGTTTAAAGGTCATGGTGATATCATCGGGCAGAGTTTATGCCCTGAGGTGTATCTGGCCCGGGAGATTGGTGCCTGCTTTGCCGGCTTATACACGGTGGTAAACTATGGCGAGGGTATTGTTAAAGACTGGCAGCATAGTGAACTCAGCGAGATATTTTATGAAGATGCCCATGCGGTCGGCCATATTCTGCTTGATACGGTAAAAGCAATGGGCGATAAGCAAACCTGCGGGTGTGCTGATTTACGTAAACCTACCTTATTGCAGGCGGTTTACGGAGCACCTGAGTAGCTTTACCTCTATTTGTAGTTACGAGGATTGATTCTCAAAACTTAAAAGCTGCTCTATTTGCCTTACCGGCGTGGTTGCTGGAATTGTTCCCAAGCAGGAATAATGGTATACTAATTAAATGATGTACCTGTCAAATAATGATGAGGATCGGACCGGATAATCAATGGAAACCATTAATCTAGTGGAATGGCTGGGGTATTTGGCTTCGGCGCTGGTCGCAGTTTCATTTGTAATGAAGTCGATCAATAAACTGCGGTTTATTAACCTGGTTGGCGCTGTTCTCTTTGTCGTTTATGGGATAGCCATTCAAGCGATGCCTGTGGTCCTGGCCAACCTGTTTATTGTCTGTGTGAATGTTTATTATCTGTTTAAGAAAAATGCCGGATAAAGGTATCCGGGCACACCGCAAGCGCGCCAAAGACCTGCCGTATGGTTAATAATAAGACGGCAGGTCTTTGTATAGGCCGGAATGGCCGCCGCAGTGTGATTTTGATATGGACAAGCGGCTTGCAGGGGTCCAGTTGGAGTCAAACGCAGGCCGCGAGGCTATATTGCTTATCTTTTTTGCCTGGCGGCGCTCATCAGGGAGGGTTACTATGAAGTTATTATGGATACTTGGCATTAGCGGTTTTTTGGTCAATGCCGATAGCCGGGCAATTGCGCCGGTATTACCAGCTATTGCCGACGATTTAATGATCAGGGAAGCTGCGGTCGGTCTGCTGGTTTCGGCTTTTACTATTCCCTATGGATTATTGCAGTTAGTATATGGACCTATTGCCGATAAATTCGGCAAATTACAGACCATCTCAGTTGCCCTTTTTTTATTCGCCTTGGCCGAGCTTGCGTGCAGCTATGCTGATAGTTTTACTTCTCTGTTGGTATTCCGAATATTTAGCGGAACTTTTGCCGCTGGCATTATTCCGGTTTCGCTCGCCCAAATTGGCGACAGTTTTACTTTTGCGGAGCGTCCTAAAGCAATTTCTTTCTTTATGTCGCTGTCCATGTCCGGCCAGGCCCTGGGTATCGTACTTGGCTCCATGCTGGCTCATTTTTTTAGCTGGAAGTTTATATTTTTAGCAATTGGCCTTGCTGGAATGCTAGTTGGGCTTGCATTTTTAAGGGAGAAGTCACGGCTGGTACATATACCCCCAAAAGAACAAATCCCGTTAAAAGAACGATATAAAAGAATCTTTGCCAGCCGTCGCTCACGGACAGTTTATTTAGCAGTAGGCTTAGAAGGTGTAGTTTTATTTGGCGGCTTTACCTATCTGGGGGTTTACGGGAATAAGGTTCTGGGACTGGATTATTTTTCTGTTGGCTTACTAACCGCTGGCTTTAGTGTCGCTGCTTTTATTGGCAGCTATTTTATCAGCCCGATTATCAAGCAGGTTGGCCAACATAGAATGCCGTTAATAGGTTCCTCCCTGCTTACCTGTGCGTTTGGCCTTATATGGCTGATACCTCACTGGGGTGCATTATTGGCAGGCTTTTTATTGCTGGGGCTGGGGTTCATTGTTCTTCATACCACCCTGCAGACCTACGCAACCGAGCTTTTGCCTGAAGCCAGGTCAACCTGCATGTCCCTGTTTGCCTTTTTTTTATTTCTCGGTAATGGCATCGGTCCCGCTGGCCTGGGCTGGGTGTATGAGGCGGGCGGGGCGCAAGTCATGCTGGCGGCAACAACAGTCAGTTTGCTGGTGTATACAATGTATTGCAAGCTGGCCTTCAGGCAGTTTGCAGGGTCCTCTATTATGAAGGGCTAGCAAGAAAGTGCGAGAAGAGATTCGGCTCAGATGCAGTAATATCTAAGTTGCAAATAGGACATAGCAAATCAAACCCCAAAATAACTATTTTGGGGCTGATCATAAATAAAACAAAGGCTGAAAAACCCGGCAATATGAGCCGGATTTTCTAACCTTCGGTTTATTGGTCCACAGAATTTATAAATAAATTCTGTGGACATAAGAACGGCTAGACGGTAGCCATGCCAGCTGCTGTGCGTACTGTTAACTAACTCATGACCATACCGGCAATGGCGCAAGCGGGTGATTTGGATATTGTTTTGATATTTTTCCGGAAGCGTTCGTATCTGATAGTGCAGTATTCCAGAAAGTCATCGCCGTTGTAATGCCTGATTAATGCCCAGGCTGTCCAGAGTAAATCCTGGGCCATCATAAAGCTTTTTATTCTTAATTCCTCCACCGGGGTCAGTGGCCGGTGGAAATAGTCCTGGATTAAATAGTCGATCGCTTCTGCCGATAGCCTGGATTCAAGCATGTAGGCGGCCACGTCCCAACAGGGATCGTTCATGCCGGAATACTCCCAGTCAATAAGATAGGTTCTGCCGGCGTCGTCGATGATAAAGTTCTCAGGCACTGTATCATTGTGACAAGGGACAAGAATTGCATTTTGGCCATTTTTTTGGACAAAATTGACTAATTGATCTTTTAAGCGTGTGTAATCAAAGAAGAGGTCGCCGTGCAGCTGCTCTATGATCTGTTCGTATTTATGCAGCTCTGTTTGCCAATCGAAGCGGTTGGCAAAATGTTGGGGCAGGGAGTGAATCTTTTTCATTAACCGGGAAACTGCTGTCAGATTCTGTGGTAGGCTGGGATCGGCGTGGGCCATATTTTGGCTGTTGTTTATATAGATGCTGATTTTGATGCCGCTGTTTTCATCAAAATAAATACAATTAGAATTTACGCCGAGCTCTGAGGCGATATTATTATTGACCCTTTCTATTTTTCGGTCAATAATCTGTTCTGTCATGCCGCCAGGTTGCCTGATGACATATTCAATGCCCTTAATCTCCATAATATAGTTGTAATTGGTAAGGCCGCCGGCAAAGCGGGATTTATCGAAGACCATGCTTTTATCATGAAAAACATGGCGCAGCTTTTCTTGTACTAATTCTTCCATTCTCATAGTTAGCTCCACCAAGTATGTGAAACTTGGATTTTAGAATTTTTGATAATTCACTATAGCAAAAAAAACTAATAAAATCAATGCATGTGGACCTGATATCCGAGTCTGCCGCTAAAATTCGGCTGGTTTAGCTCACAGGCCAGGCATGTTTCCCTGCACATCACCGGCAGATTAGAAAAACCGGGGGTGTTTTTTTTCCGTTCATCGGATTCCCGGTCTGTTTGTTGCATAATTTTATATTGTTTTAAAATGTATTATTTTACCTCGAATTTTGAATTCTGTATGCGCAGCAGCTGAAATTTAGTCCTAATTTTGCCAGAAAATCATTTTAGTACAATAATTGGATTTTGTTTAGCTGCAATAGTACTATTTTGTATATTGATTTTTCAAAAAAAAATTTTTGGCATGTGATATCATGAAAACCAGCATTTATCGGTTTATTAAAGGTTAGACAAATAAATAATCGCAAGCTAATCATTGCAGATATGCAGGGTACCCATACGGTGGCTGTCCCTGGACGTGTAACGCGATAGCAAGAGGAGGGGTTTCGATGGAATACTTTGGGGAAGAAGCATTGGGCCTTGTTGAAACAAGAGGTATGGTACCGGCAATTCAAGCGGCAGATGTCATGTGTAAAACGGCTGACGTTGTGCTTGTTTCGTATGAGAATGTGGGTTCCGGGCTGGTCACGGTCATGGTGAAAGGCGATGTTGCGGCAGTGCGGTCGGCGGTAGAAAAAGGTGCGGCGGCGGCCGCCGCCATTGGCGAGATGACAGCCGCCCACGTCATGCCGCGTCCTGTCAGCAGGGTGGGGAAAATTGTCTCTAAACATGATATTGATGCCGGCTAAGCAGTGCTTAGTTGAAAGGGGAATCCGCGTGGAGAGAAATGATGCTTTGGGGTTCATAGAAACATATGGCCTGGTTTCGGTACTGGAGGCTGCGGATGCTATGTGCAAGGCTGCGGATGTGGAATTAGTCGGTTATGAAAATGTGGCCTCCGGTTTGATTTCCGTTGTGGTCCGCGGGGACGTGGGCGCGGTGCAAGCAGCTGTAGAGGCCGGCATCAAAGCCGCCGGCAAGGTGGGCCCGGTCTATAGTTCCAATGTTATTGCCCGGCCGCATGCGGACGTACAAAAGATTGTTGCCAAATATGTTATCGACTGGTAACGCAGTTGTTGTAAGCTTTGCTGCTACGCGGGAAAGGCGGTGGTGAGAGATGAATCGAATTGACAATGATTTGCTCTCTGTTCAGGAGGCCCGGATTCTGGTGGAAAACGCCCGCGAGGCGCAAAAAATACTGGCGACTTTTCCCCAGGAAAAGCTGGATAAAATTGTCGGGCATATGGCTGAAGCGGTGTATCAATACGCCAGGGAACTTGCCGTTATGTCCCAGGAGGAAACCGGTTTTGGCCAATGGCAGGACAAGTTTGTCAAAAATGTTTTTGCGAGTGACTTTCTCTATAAGAAAATCAGGGATATGAAAGTTGTCGGCGTGATTGGTGAGGACAAGGCCAACCAGACCATGGAGATTGGCGTACCTGTCGGTGTGATTGTCGCTTTGCCGCCTGCGACCAACCCGGTATCCACCAGCATCTATAAAACCCTGATTGCTATAAAATCCGGCAATGCGATTGTTTTTTCCCCTCATCCCAAGGCCAAAAAAACGATTGGCAAAGTGCTGGATATCCTGATACGGACGGCGGAAAAAAACGGATTGCCTTGCGGCGCTGTCGGCTATCTACGGACGCTGGCGGCCGGCGGTACCGTTGAGTTGATGAACCACAAAGATACCGCGCTCATTCTGGTTACCGGTGTACCTAAGATGGTCAGGGCGGCCTATACAGCCGGAAAACCGGCCATTTATGGCGGGCCGGGTAACGGGCCCGCCTTTATTGAGCGT
The DNA here is from genome assembly GCF_007641255.1 of Sporomusa termitida. Lineage (NCBI taxonomy): Bacteria > Bacillati > Bacillota > Negativicutes > Selenomonadales > Sporomusaceae > Sporomusa > Sporomusa termitida. The sequence continues at coordinate 4,079,492 of NZ_CP036259.1, read as the reverse complement.
TCAGCCGACATAAGAAAGGCGGTAGCAGATATAATTACCAGCAGAACTTTTGATAACGGCATTGTTTCCGCTTCGGAACAATCCATCGTTGCTGAGGACTGTATTGCCGATGAAGTGCGGCAGGAGCTCAGGCGGCAGGGCGCTTATTTCATGTCAGGACAGGAAGCGGAACAGCTCAGTAAGCTTTTTTTCCGGCCTGATGGCAGGTTAAACCCGGCAATTGTCGGCAAACCGGCGCTGGAGCTGGCCCGGCAAGCCGGTCTGTGTGTGCCGGGCGATACGAAAGTATTGATCGCCGAACAACAATATGTGTCGCCCGACAACCCGTATGCCAGAGAAAAACTCTGCCCGGTGCTGGCCTTTTATGTTGAAAAGGACTGGCAGGGTGCCTGTGAAAAATGCCTAGAATTACTGGTTAATGAGGGCCGGGGACATACGCTGGTCATTCACTCCCGGAATGAGCAGGTGATCCGGGAATTTGCCCTGAAAAAACCTGTATCCAGAATATTAGTGAATACTCCCGCCACATTAGGGGGGATCGGCGCGACAACCAACCTTTTCCCGGCCTTGAGCCTGGGATGCGGCGCAGCCGGCGGCGGGATTACTTCTGATAATATTTCACCAATGAACTTGATTAATATCCGGAAAGTCGGTTATGGCGTACGCCGGCTGGAAGCTATAACCAAGGGTGTGCAGACCGGGGAAGCCGCGGCAACAAGCGGAACCTGCTGCTCCACTCAGCTTGAAAGCAGGCCGGATTTGAATGAATTACTGAAAAAATTACTTGAGCAGCTTACGCGTGGCGAGAAGATTTGAGGAGACGGCGGTAATGAGAAAATTTGTCATTAAACCCAAGATTTATTTCAGTGAGGGATCCATGGAATTTCTTAAAGAAATCAATGGCTCCTGTGCGTTTATTGTTTCTGATGCGGTTATGGAGAAGTTGGGATATCTCCAAAAAACGGTCGATTATCTGAATGAAACAGGGATAAAGTCGGCTGTTTTTACAGAAGTGCGTCCTGATCCGGATGTACAAGTCATTGCCGCCGGGATGAAGAGCTACCTGGAGATTCAGGCCGATACCATGATTGCATTGGGCGGGGGTTCTGTCATTGATGCTGCCAAGGCTATTTTATACTCCCTCTGGCAGTTCAGAAAAGCAGCCGGGGAGGAATTCAGGAAACCACTGTTTATTGCGATTCCTTCGACAAGTGGTACAGGCTCGGAAGTGACGGATTTTTCCGTCATTACTGCGGAGGGCGAAAAAGTGTGCATTGTCGATGAGTGGATGGCCCCGGATATCGCTATACTTGATTCCACTTGCATTCAGCACGTGCCGCAGACGGTAGTGGCCGACACCGGTATCGACGCTTTGGTGCATGCCATTGAGGCTTATGTTTCTACTGAGGCAACTGATTGCACAGATGCACTGGCGGAGAAGGCGGTCCAGTTAATTTTTGGCAATCTCAGGACTTTATACAACGATGTGTCTGATTCCCGGGCGCGAGAACGCATTCAAAATGCATCCTGTATAGCGGGGATGGCCTTTACCAATGCGAATCTGGGAATTAATCACAGCCTGGCCCATGCTTTGGGAGGAACTTTTCATATTTCCCACGGACGGTCAAATGCGCTGTTACTGAGTACCGTGATTGAATATAACGCCAACCTGAATAACAGTGCCGACAGGCATGTCGCGGAAAAATACGCGAAACTGGCTGCTGTTTTGCAATTACCTGCCCGTACTTACCGGGAAGGAACAATCAATTTCATGCAGGCTGTCAAGGAATTGAAAAAATCTCTGGGAATTCCGGACGGTATTCGGACGTTGGGCATTGAGCAAAGCAAATTTGCGAACGAAGTGGGTAATATGGCCGAACTGGCGCTCCGGGACCGGTGCACCCCCTCCAATCCCCGGCAACCGTCCCGGGAAGATCTGATCGGTATTTATCAAAAAGCATTTTAAATAATCCTGGTAAATAAATGAGAGAGAGGACAAAAAAGTTGAATATTCAGGAATTCTCCAACAGATTTGCGGATGCAACAAAAAACTTGTCCCCGGAAGAAACGGCGGCCATTATGAAACTGTTCCAAGGCATTTCCAAGGAACTGTCCGCCAACAGTCCGGCAGCGTACCGCCAGGCAAAATCGCCGGTGCATGAAGGGGAGATCACCGGGCTGACACCGCGGCTGGAAAGATTGCGGGCCGCTTATTTACAGGCAAAACCCAGTGTCAGTACCTACCGGGCCAGGGCTTTCACCCAGGTGACCAGGGAAAACGCCGGCTTGCCCAAGATTCTTCTCCGGGCCAAGTGCTTCAGAAAAGCCTGCGAGACAGCTCCCCTGGTCATTCAACCGGATGAACTGGTTGTCGGGCATCCCTGCGGCAAGCCCCGGGCCGGGGCTGTATCCCCGGATATTGCCTGGCGCTGGATCCGGGACGAACTGGACACCATGTCAACAAGACCGCAGGATCCTTTTGAAATCAGTGAGGAAGACAAGCGGATTTTGCGGGAGGAGATTTTCCCTTACTGGGAAGGCCGGAGCCTGGATGAAATCTGTCAGCAACAATATGAAGAGGCCGGCGTATGGTCATTCTCAGGCGAAGCTTTTGTCAGTGATCTTTCTTATCACCAGGTAAATGGCGGTGGTGACACCTGCCCCGGTTATGATGTCATATTGATTAAAAAAGGTATTAATGGTGCCAGGCAGGAAGCCGTAGACCGGCTGAGTAAATTGTCGATGGAAAATCCGGATGACCTGGATAAGATTTATTTCTACAAAGCGGAAATTGAGACCTGTGACGGCATTTTGGCTTATGCCGCACGGCTTTCTGATTATGCCAGAGAACTGGCTGACCGGGAGCATGACCCAGCCCGGCAGCAAGAGCTTTACAAGATTTCCGGCATTTTGACACAGGTGCCGGCCAATCCACCCCGTACCTTTCATGAAGCACTCCAGTCCGTCTGGACGCTGGAATCGTTATTTGTGGTGGAAGAAAACCAGACCGGGATTTCCGTCGGCCGTCTGGATCAATACATATATCCCCTGTTCAAGGCCGACCTGGAAGCCGGCCGGATGAACAAGCTGGAAGCCTTTGAACTCTTAAGCTGCTTTATTATTAAATGCTCGGAAGTCATGTGGCTGTCCAGTGAGCTGGGGGCAAAATATTTTGCCGGCTATCAGCCGTTTATCAATTGCACGATCGGCGGGCAAAAGCGGACCGGTGGCGATGCAACTAATGATCTGACTTATCTGATTATGGATGCCGTTCGTTTTACCAAGATGTATCAACCGTCCCTTGCCTGCCGGATTCATAATAAATCACCGCAAGCATATCTGAAGAAAATTGTCGACGTGGTGAAAGCCGGGCTGGGGTTCCCCGCCTGCCACTTTGATGATACTCATATCAAAATGATGCTTGCCAAGGGGTTTTCGATTGAGGATGCGCGGGATTATTGCCTCATGGGCTGCGTTGAGCCGCAAAAATCCGGCAGGATCTATCAGTGGACATCCACCGGTTACACACAATGGCCCATTGCCATCGAGTTTGTTCTGAACCGCGGCCTGATGAAATGGCATGGTACCAGGCAGGGCCTTGATACCGGCGACCTTGACAATATCAGGACTTATGAAGAATTTGATGCCGCCTGCAAAAAGCAGATTGAGCATATTATTCGCTTGTCGGCCATTGGCACCATTGTCAGTCAGCGGGTGCACAGAGAGCTTGTTCCCAAACCCCTCATGTCGTTGCTGGTAGAAGGTTGTATGGAAAAAGGCACTGATGTCACAAATGGCGGAGCACTTGTCAATTGCGGTCCCGGCCTGATCTTCTCCGGTCTGGGAACCTATGCTGATTCGATGGCTGCGATTAAGAAGCTGGTATTTGATGATAAAAAATATACACTGAAACAAATTAGGGACGCCCTGGAGGCCAATTTTGCCGGCTACGAAGCCCTCCGGACAGATTGTCTGCATACACCCAAATACGGCAATGATGATGACTATGTTGATGAAATTGCCGCAGATATTATCATCTGGACTGAACGGGTCCACAACACCTTCAAAATGCTATTTTCGCACTTCAGTCATGGTACCCTTTCCATTTCCAACAACACGCCCATTGGGGAGATTACCGGTGCGACAGCCAATGGCCGGTCGGCCTGGACACCGTTGTCAGACGGAATCAGCCCAACCCAGGGGGCCGATAAGCTGGGGCCCACAGCCATCCTTAAATCGATCAGCAAGCTGAGTAATGAGTCCATGAGTATTGGCATGGTGCACAACTTCAAACTGCTGCGCGGTATTCTGGAAACACCGGAGGGGGAAAATGGCCTGATTACCCTGCTCAGAACAGCATCTATTCTCGGCAACGGCCAGATGCAATTCAGTTATGTTGATAATGAAGTGTTGAAGAAGGCCCAACTCGAACCTGACAAGTACCGTGACCTGATCATCCGTGTCGCCGGGTACAGTGCATACTTTGTAGAGCTGTGCAAGGAAGTTCAGGATGAAATTATCAGCAGGACCATGCTGGAGCATTTTTAAAAAAATTTGGTGACACGGAATAGTTGGGAATGCAAGCTCTTCAGCTATTCCGTGAATAAGGAGGGGAGCATCGATTATATGAAATTATCAGGCAATCAAACCGCTTTGGCGATGAAAGGGAAACTGGATGCCCAGTTTGACAGGAAAGGTGTATTAATCGGTTTGTTCAGCGGCGGCACCTGGGGCATAAACAATGTGGTCCTGGGTATTGCCCTGACGCTCGTGCCTGCCTTGGGCGACAATGCAGCGCTGTATGCCATACCTCTGGCCGCTGCTTGTATGAATGACACCCTGGCGGGCCTCTGGCTGCTCATCTATAACGGCTGGGCCGGACGTTTTCAGGAAATTATCCGCAGTCTTAAGACCGTTCCCGGCCTGATGGTTTGTGTAGCTGCTTTGCTGGGGGGACCTATTGCTAATAGCGGCTATCTGCTGGGGATTTCGATGGCAGGACCTGCCTATGCATTAACAATTACCGCCTTATATCCTGTCGTCGGCGCGATTCTTTCCCGGATATTCCTTAAACAGCACATTCTGCCCCGCGTTTGGGCCGGCATGCTGCTGTCTGTTATCGGCGCGATTATTATCTCCTATGTACCGCCTGAGGGTACAACCAGCGAGAACTTTTACCTTGGTCTTATGTTTGCCTCATTAGCGGCTTTAGGCTGGGGTGCGGAAGCCGTTCTGGCCGTCTTCGGCATGTCCATGATTGACCCCAAAATTGCCATCAATATCCGTGAGCTGACTTCCGGTTTGTGTATCGCTATCTTTATTCTTCCTTTCGTCGGTGGCTGGGCCGTTATCTCCCAGATCGTTGTCCTGCCGGAAACGTTTGGCATCTTTGCCGTTGCCGGCCTGGCGGCAGGCGTATCTTATCTCGCCTGGTATACGGCCAACAGTAAATGCGGTGTTGCCAAAGGCATGGCTCTTAACGGCACCTATGTCATGTGGGGCGTTATCCTGTCGGTGGTCTTTATGAGCGCCGAGCTTACGCAGAATTTGGTTATTGGCAGTATGCTGGTACTGATTGGTGCTACGCTTGTGGCCATTAACCCGAAAGAATTCTTCCAAAAAGGCGGGGTGGCATAATCATGGCAGCACTGTTACCACTGCGGTTTAGAATGCTTCATTATATTTCCACTGTTGACAAAACCAATGTTGTTGAGATTATGAAGGCGCTGAAGCCCGAATACGGCACGGAAAAGCAGTTTACCAAAGAAGTCTTTGCCGAACACCTATTAGACATGAAAGCCAATTTTGTCATTGACGATGATGAGGTGATGCTTGACGACAAGGGCGAGCTGGTCATTTACTACACCATCAGCGAAGAGGGAAAAAGGCTTCTTAAAAAATATCTTCCCAAGCACTGGCAGAATAAATAACTTTTAGCAGGCATTTTCTAAGGACGGGTACAGGAATGAATACAGAAATTGGCAGCATCTTAGAGCGGAAAGCAAGAATCTTTAATGTCCAGAAATATTCCATCTATGACGGACCGGGCATAAGAACATTAATTTTCTTCAAAGGCTGCCCCCTAAGATGCAAATGGTGTTCAAATCCTGAGGGGCTTGAACGAAAATATCAGGTCATGTTCAAAGAAGATTTGTGCATCGATTGTGGTAACTGTATTCCTGTTTGCCCTGTCCGCATTCATGATTTCCCGGGTGGAGAAGACAGGCAGCTGCAGCGTAAAGGGGAACGCCGCCGGCATAAAGTAAACAGAAGCATTGATTGTGTGGGCTGCCGGCAATGTGAAGCCGCCTGCCCGCAACAGGCACTGTCCATTGCCGGCTCAGACAAAACCATTTCCGAAGTGCTGGAAATCATCCAACAAGATGCGCTCTTCTACCTGAGTTCAGGCGGGGGAGTCACTCTTGGGGGGGGCGAGGTCACAGCCCAGCCGGAATTTGCCGCTAACCTGCTGACAGAATGCAAACGCACGGGCATCCACACCGCCATTGAAACCTGCGGCTATGTAAAACCGGCCTCCCTGTTCATGATCGCACCGTTTACCGATTTGTTTCTGTATGACCTTAAGCACATTGACTCTGAGCGGCATTATGAACTTACAGGGGTGCGCAATGAACGTATTCTGGATAATCTGGCAGAACTCATCCGCCGCGGGTTTACTGTCAAGGTCAGGATGCCTCTCCTAAGGGGACTGAATGATAGCGAAGACACCATTGGCAAAACCCTGGAATTTCTGCAACCCTTCAGCAATTACAAGAATTTTCAGGGGGTTGACTTGCTGCCTTATCATAAACTGGGTATCAACAAATACCGGCAATTGGCTATAAACTACACCCTCACCGGGGATTTGAGCTGCACAGAAGAAGAGTTGGAAAAAATTGAAGCATTCATAAAAAAGGATAGCTTACAGGTTAAAATCATCAGGCATTAAAGCTGAGACCATAGTGAACGGGCCGCGACGGGGGGGATTTGATGAGTGGTGCCGATGGGTTGGACAGAAAACGGATAATTCAGGAATATGTGCCCGGCAAGCAGGTCACGCTGGCGCACATTATAGCCTCACCTGTACAGGACATCTATGAACGTCTGGGCATTGAAGAAAGCGGCGCCATTGGCATATTCACCCTCACTCCGTGTGAGACGGCAATTATCGCAGCCGATATTGCCACCAAGGCATCGCATGTAGAGATCGGTTTTCTTGATCGTTTTACCGGCTCGCTGGTCATAGCCGGCGATGTGGCCAGTGTCGAAGCGGCCATGATTGCCATAAACGATACGCTGGCCAAGCTGCTGGGTTTCACGCCGGCCAGGATTACCCGCACATGAAAAAAAGAATTATGATCATAGGACCCGGCCAAGCGGGCAAATCGACCCTGGCCAATGTATTAAATGGCGCCACCAGACCATTAAAAAAGACCCAGGATGTTATTTATGGAAAGAATACCATTGACACACCGGGCGCTTATCTTGAAAACGCCTCCATGTACAAATATTTGATTGCAACAGCCCAAGCCGCATCGCATGTGCTGCTGCTTATTGATCAATCCAGGCCCGCTGCGGTGTATCCGCCCGGTTTTGCCAAATCTTTTACCTGTCCTGTTATTGGCGTGGTAACCAAGATTGATGTAACGCCGGCAAATGCCGATTGGTGCCGGCAACAGCTGAAAAAGATCGGAATCGCCGGGCCGTATTTCCGGATTTCCTTACATGACAATACCGGTGTGGCCGACCTGAAAGACTATTTACTGGGAAAACAGGAAACCTCGGAAACAAAATGAGTTTCTTCATATACTCTGCTGCTTTTATTTAAGCAGGCAAGCGATAAGAAATCGGCTAACAGAGATTTAGGGAAGGGGGGAGGCAATGAAGTTCATTACGGAAATGGAATTGCGGGCGTTATATAAAACAGAACCTTTTGCTGCCTATGCTCTCGAACCGGATACAAAGATTACGCCCGGAGCCCGCCAATTTCTTGCGGACAGGCGGGTCACGCTAACACAGTCTCAAGGCAATGAAGGCAAGCAGGCAGGCACCGCCCGGCCGCAGCGGCCACCGGGACGGAAAAACTGGTGTATCCTGAGATTGCAGGGCAGAATGGACAGCACAGAATCTTTATTTCTTCTCACTGCGGCCGAACTTTTGCGCTGTGGCGACGCTGTCCTGTCAGAAGAAGTGATGGCCCTGGACAAGTGCTTCCGGAATATGCAAACCGCTGAACGGGAACAGCAGGCCCCGGATAAGATTCAATTCTGGGGCTGGTCGGCAGAAGAAATCAGCGACCGTTCCGCTCATCTGGGCAAATACGCTGATGTCGGGGAAATTCATGTAGGATTGGAAAATGGCAAAGAGCTAGCCCTGTTAAATCACCTGCGCGCCTCCCTCCGGGAGATTGAACCGGCGATCCTGGAAGCCTATTGGGATGAGGAAAATCAGATCTGTTCGCGCGCCGACCTGATTGATGCGGTCAACCTGATCATTAACATAGTCTGCATGATGATGTGGAAGTGTCTGGGAGGAGAAAAATGGAAACGGTAAATTCAGCCTTTCAATATTGCGAGCAACTTGTTCATGACTTTGAGAAAGTCATTACAAAACCCATAGCGCATCAATCCGCCGTCTACTACACCGGTGTCGATCTGGGAACAGCCTATATTGTACTGGCAGTGCTTGATGAGCATTATCGGCCTGTTGCCGGGGCCTATCGTTTTGCCAATGTTGTCAAAGATGGCATGGTCGTAGACTATGTCGGGGCTATTCGGATCGTCAGGGAATTAAAACAGGAACTCGAACAGAAGCTGGACACAGAACTGACCTATGCGGCAGCCGCGCTGCCCCCGGGAACCTTTACGCTTGATGCCGGCGCGATTAAACATGTGGTACAGGGGGCTGGTTTTGAGATCACCAGCCTGCTTGATGAACCGACGGCAGCCAATGCCGCACTCCGGATTAAAGATGGGGCGATCGTCGATATTGGGGGCGGCACTACCGGGATTGCCATTCTAAAAGCCGGTAAAGTAATCTATGTTGCTGATGAACCTACCGGCGGCACTCACTTTTCGCTTGTCATTGCCGGCGCCTATAAACTGAGTTTTAATGATGCCGATCAATATAAGCAGGATCCCCAAAACCATCGGGAATTGCTGCCGGTATTACGCCCGGTTATTGAAAAAGTCTCATCTATTATCAGCCATCACATCAGTCACTACGAGGTAAAAGGAATCTATCTGGTGGGAGGAACCTGCTGCCTGCAAGGAATTGAAGAACTGATTGCCAGGCAAACCGGCCTTCCCACTTATAAGCCGCAAAACCCCATGTTTGTAACCCCTTTGGGTATTGCCCTTAACTGTACCTCGGAAATCCTTTAGACGGGAGTGAGTTTTACCCATGGAGTACCGGATTATAAAATCCCCTTCCCGGGGGACACTGGATATTCTCTGGCGGCGAAAAGGCTCGGCGGCAACTATCACCATTGCCGGCTATGATGCGGTAGGTTTGGTTCAGGGGCGGCTGATAGATATGGTTTTCGCTGCCGATATCGCCGAAAAAGCGGCCGGGGTGATCGTGGAAGACATTAAAGGTCATTGCCCGCAAAATCTGATTATGATTGCCATCTTCGGTGATACGGCGTCAGTAGAGGCAGCTTTGCAGCAGATCCAGTACAAATTGAAAGCAGCAAAAACAGGTGAGCTGTTATGATTGCAGCCAAGGTAATTGATAATATCTGGTCAACAAGAAAAGCCGATTCCCTTGTAGGGCTGAAATTCATGCTGGTGGAAGTCCTCGGCGGTATTGATGCCGGCCGTCTCCTGATTGCTGCCGACACCATCGGTGCCGGCATTGGCGAACGCGTGCTGGTCTGTACCGGCAGCTCGGCCCGCAAAATGCTGGACCGGGACGATGTACCGCTTGATGCCGCCATTGTCGGCATCATTGACGAAAACTGTACGTTTTAAGAAACCCGGAGGTGGCAGAATTTGGATCTACAGGACATAATCAAAGCGGCCGGGATTATCGGGGCGGGCGGAGCCGGTTTTCCAACTCACGCCAAGCTAACCTCTAAAGCCGAGTATATATTGCTGAATGGTGCTGAATGCGAGCCGCTGCTCAGAGTGGACCAGCAATTGATGGAACAATTTCCTGATGAAATTATCAGAGGCCTGGAAGCAGCGGGAAGAACGATTGAAGCCCGCAAAGCCATCATGGGTATCAAGGGCAAACACCAAGAGGTCATTGCCCGCCTGCGGGCCAGAATCGCCGCGCTGGGACTTGCCGGTTACATGGAGGTTATGGAGCTCCGGGATATCTATCCTGCCGGTGACGAACAGGTTCTGGTGCATGAACTGACCGCAAGAATTGTGCCGGAAGTCTCTATTCCCCTAAAAGTGGGCTGTGTGGTCATCAATTCGGAAACGGCGCTGAATATCTGGCAGGCTATGGCCGGGAAGCCTGTCACACAAACGTATATCACCATTGCCGGCGATATTCCCCGGCGCATGACTGTCAAAGTACCTGTGGGTATGGCCATCAGGGAGGTAATCAGACAATGCGGCGTGGAGAATATCGATGACTATGCCGTTATCGACGGCGGCCCCATGATGGGTTCGCTTATGAACAATGTGGCCGGGTATGTCACCAAAAAGAGTAAAGGGTATGTACTGCTCAAAAAAAATCATTTCCTCATCCGCAAAAAATCCGTGAGCGTCGATCAGGCCAGAGTAATCGGCAGAACCGCCTGTGAGCAGTGCCGCATGTGTACCGACCTGTGTCCCCGGTACCTCCTGGGCCACAATATGCAGCCCCATAAAGTCATGCGGGCCCTGAGCTACAATCTGGCAGGCGGGCAAGAGCAACAGATTGCCCAACTATGCTGTGAATGCAATGCCTGCGAATTATTCTCCTGTCCGGTTAATCTCCACCCCAAAGCTGTCAATATTCTCTATAAGCAAAAGCTGTCAGAGCAAGGGATTAAGTATCAGCCCACACAACTGGAATTCCAGCCGCGATCAGCCAGGGAATACCGCCTCATTCCATCTAAACGCCTGGTCGCCAAAATTGGCTTAACCGCTTTCGATAAACCGGCACCTATGACCCAGGTTGAATTCCGGCCTGAAACCATCCACATCGCTTTACGGCAGCACATTGGTGCGCCGGCAATCCCTGTCGTCGCCATCGGCGAACAGGTGAAGGCCGGGCAGCTGATTGGGGACATCCCCGGCAACAGTCTCGGGGCTGCGGTTCACGCCAGCCTTGATGGTACTGTTATCGGGAACACGGAACATTCTATCGTGATAAAGGTGGGTTCGTATGTATAGGGCAATCGGTATGATTGAGCTTACAAGTATTGCAAGAGGAATTTATGCAACAGACCTGATGCTGAAAACAGCCTATGTGGAAGTGGTCAGTGCGACACCTGTCTGTCCGGGGAAATATATCGCCATCGTCCAGGGCGACGTCGCCGCGGTAGAAAGCTCGATTAACACAGGCATCGAATCAGCAGGCGAATATCTGGTAGACAGCTTTATCCTGCCCAATGTCCATCAGGCAGTTTTTCCAGCTATCACCGCCACCACCATGCCGGATGGAACCGGGGCTCTGGGCATCATGGAGGCCTTTTCCCTGGCGTCCATGATCATTGCCGCCGATGCGGCTCTCAAAGCTGCGGACATACAGGCCCTGGAACTCCGGTTGGGCAGTGGGCTGGGCGGCAAAGCCTACTTCACCTTTACCGGTGATGTTGCCGCTGTAGAAGCAGGCATCGAAGCCGGCAAAGCCATTGTTCTTGAAAAAGGCCTGCTGGTGGATATCGAAGTCATTCCTGCCCCGTCCGACAAATTGTGGGCATCGCTGTTCTAGTGTCAATAACATGGCCAGGACACTTACCGATAATATTCCGGCCAAAGGAGGTGTTACCTTGAAAAAACTTGTTTGTGCAAGCGAGGTAAAGGCAGCCGCAGAAAAAGGGCAGAAAATATTCTGCGTAGACTTAAAAACCATCATTACACCGGCAGCCAAGGATACAGCCAGGGAACTGGGGGTGGAATTTACCGCAGACTCAGCGGCAGCAGCGAATTCTGGCAGTAAAGACGGTGGCGGGCAGCGGAAAGATCACCGGGAAACAGAGCCTGATAAAGACTTTATCTATCAGGTCGTAAAAGCGGTACTGGCCAGCAGATTGCTGGTAAATGCCCCGGCCTCACTGCCTGAAGCACCCTTTCTTGCCGATTATAACCCGCAAAGCGGGCTGAAAATAGTGCGCGGCAGGACTGTCAAACTCGCTCCCTTTGCTACCGGCGATCCCGGCACCAGCGTGGCCTATCGGGAAGTGGTCAGTAAAGACGATTCCCAAATGAGCGCAGGCTTTCTGACCATTGAAAAATCCAGCTTTGACTGGGAATTGGACTATGAAGAGATTGATATGATTCTCGAAGGGAGCCTGTCCATCACGATCAATGGTGAGACATACGAGGCCTGTCAGGGCGATGTCCTTTTCGTCCCCAAAGGCTCCAAAGTAACCTGGCGTTCTTCCGGGTATGTCAAACTCTTTTACGTAACCTACCCGGCAAACTGGGCTGAGCTTACGGCGCCACACTTACGGCGCCACAACAGGAGGTAAATGATGCAGGCTCTTGGCCTAATTGAGACACGGGGACTTCTGCCGGCAATTGAAGGTGCGGATGTCATGCTTAAGACGGCCCAGGTGGAACTTCTGGGCAGAACCTTGGTTGGCGGCGGCCTTGTGACAATTGCCGTAACCGGTGATGTGGGGGCTGTTAAAGCCGCCGTGGCCGCAGGAATAGCAGCGGTTGCCAAGATTGGTCACTTGTCATTGGTTGCTCAACATGTAATCCCGCGACCGCATCCTGATATTGATAGCATGGTCGTTGTCAGCGCAAAGCCCGCTGCGGAGCACCCAATCCCTGGGACGCAACCGGAGACCGCAGGCTCCCTGCCGGGCTCTGAGCCAACACCTGACATAAACGGTCTCTTGCCAAACCAGGATACAGCAACCGGACCGGCAGAACCGGTCCTGTCCACACCGGAAAGCCTGAGTTCCGGGCCAATAGCGCTGAAAGAGCTCCACAAGGAGGGCGTTGATGACTTCGTACGGCAATTCGGCCTGGAACAAAGCGTGAACGCCCTGAGAACGTTTTCCGTGGTAAAGCTCCGGCATTTGGCAAGAGGATACAACGAACTTGGCATAGCAGGCAGAGCCATAACCAAAGCCAACAAAGACTTACTGATTCAGAAACTAAAGGGATATTACGAGAAGGGGCGTGAAAAGTAACCTGGGCGTAAGCCCTGATATGTAGCTTGTATGCCTGTACAGGTATAGGTATACGACAGTGGAGGGAGAAAGAGTAAATTGGAAAACTTCGATTATGATTTACAATCCGTGCAAGAGACCAGAAATCTTGCACGTCAGGCCAAACAGGCGCAAACTCAGCTGGCAACATTTAATTGCGAGCAGATTGATAAAATCATCCGGAATATGGTGAAAGCAGCAGAGGAGAATGCCGTTTCCCTGGCCAAACTGGCGGTGGAGGAAACCGGATTTGGTAAAGTCGAAGACAAAGTCTTCAAGAATCATTTTGCTTCCACAGAACTGTATAAATTCATTCAACCCATGCAAACCATCGGCGTCATCAAAGAGGATAAGATCAACAAAGTCATGGAGATTGCCGAGCCGGTAGGAGTGCTTATGGGGATTATTCCCTCAACCAATCCCACCTCCACGGCCATCTACAAAGCCATTATTGCCATTAAATCCCGTAACGGGATTGTATTCTCCCCGCACCCCTCGGCGCTGAAATGCACGCTGCAGGCCGCCAGACTGATGAATGATGCCGCAGTAGCCGCCGGCGCCCCGGCCAATATTATTGGCTGCATCGCCAAACCCTCGATGGATGCAACCAATGAACTGATGAAATGCGATGAAGTCGCCATGATTATTGCGACAGGCGGTTCCGCTATGGTAAAGGCTGCCTATAGCGCGGGCAAACCGGCATTGGGGGTAGGCCCGGGCAACGTGCCGGCCTATATAGAACGAACGGCCAATATTTCTAAAGCAGTCAAAAATATTATTGCCAGTAAAACCTTTGACAATGGCACCATCTGTGCATCCGAGCAATCGGTTATTGTCGAAGAATGCATTCGTGATCAGGTTATGGAAGAGTTCAGACGCCAGGGCGGCTATTTCATGACTCCGGCGGAAACAAACCAGGTTGCCGGCAAGTTGTTTGTCCGCGGCCATGCTATGAACGCGAAAATGGTGGGAAGATCGGCCCAGGCCATTGCCGACAGTGCCGGTATTACGATTCCCCCGGGGACCAAAGTCCTGTTGGGTGAACAACAGGGTGTGGGTGAAGCCTATCCCCTGTCTTATGAAAAGCTGACAACCGTGCTGGCGTTTTATACCGTACAAGAGTGGCAGGAAGCTTGCGATCTGTGTATCAAATTGTTAAATAACGGCGGTGTGGGTCACAGCCTCTCCCTGCATACGGAGAATCCCGAAATGACCATGAAATTCGCGGGCAAGCCCGTGTTCAGGATACTGGTCAACACCTCCTCCAGCCAGGGGGGGGTGGGAGCAAGCACCGGCCTTTCCCCGGCCTTTACCCTGGGGTGCGGTACCTGGGGCGGCAGTGCAACCTCCGATAATGTAACCCCTCTGCACCTGATCAACATCAAACGGGTGGCCTATGGCATCAAAGACTTCACCGGCAGCACAGCCACCGCCTATGCAGGCTGCGGGGCGCAGGACACTACTGGGGCCATCAGTGAAGACCAGATTATGTCAGTTGTGAATGAGGTGATTTCGCTGCTGAGAAAAAAAGGTGATTGCTAACATGGGCAAGTATGACACTTTAGTAGAGCTTCTGCTGGAAGCAATTAAAGAAGGGGGGGATGGTAAAAAGGACACCGCTGCCATACCGGTAGGAATCTCCAACCGTCATGTTCATATTTCCCAAACAGATTTGGACGCCCTGTTTGGTGCGGGCTACCAACTAACTAAAATCAAGGATTTGTCCCAGCCCCTGCAATATGCCTGCCAAGAAACCCTGACGATCGCCGGGCCCAAAGGGGCGATTGAAAAGGTTCGCATTCTCGGGCCGGCCAGAAGCCAGTCGCAGGTAGAAATACTCCAGGCCGATTGTTTCAAACTTGGCATACCGGCACCGGTGAAAATGTCCGGAGACCTGCAGGGAACTTCAGGCATCACGCTGATTGGCCCCCAGGGCAGCATCCTGCTGACGCAGGGAGTGATCATTGCGCAGCGGCACATTCATATGACCCCGGAGGATGCAAAACGCCTTGGTGTAAGCAATGGCGAGCTGGTTACCATCCAGGTGGGCGGCCTGCGTGGAGGAACTTATTCGAATGTCGCTATCCGGGTCAGCGGCACCTCGGCTCTTGAATGCCATATCGACACCGAAGAAGCGAATGCCATGAACATTGGGCCAAACTCAACGATAACAATTATAAAATAAAATTTTAGGAGGAAACAAACAATGAGTAAAACAGAAGCATTAGGATTAATTGAGACAAAAGGTCTGGTAGGAGCAATTGAAGCGGCAGATGCCATGGTCAAGGCCGCTAACGTTTATCTGATCGGCCGCGAGTTTGTCGGTGGTGGCCTCGTAACCGTTATGGTAAGAGGCGATGTTGGGGCGATAAAAGCAGCAACCGATGCCGGTGCCGCTGCTGCCCAGCGGGTTGGCGAACTGATCTCCGTTCATGTTATCCCCCGTCCCCACGGTGATGTAGAACTGATACTCCCGCAGGCCAATAAAGAAATATAACATTAATCAGACCAGCATACGACAAGGTCAAAATCCCGGTAGCCGGGGTTTTGGCCTTCGTCTTTTCTTAGCAGCCATACCGCATTCAACAAAGGCTGAATTGGCCCGCCGGTGCTTGAACCGGGGTCCCGGCTTGCTGCTATTTACAATTGTATAAGGGTGTTGTATTATAAAATAAAATGCAATTTTTTGCTGTAAAGTACTAACATTTTGCTTAAGGTTGCATCCGAATCTGTGACGGCTTTTTTTAGTCTCAGCCACGTAAAGCGTTTGGTCACATACCCTCCGGATGCCTTCTTTTTTGCGATAGCTTCCCAATATTATGTTAATATTACATATTTTATGAAATGCCCGGTTGCCGGCATTTTTCTTCACGTTAGCCGCCAAGCACAACACAATCAATCATAGAAAAGGAATTTTTGGCGAAAAGCATGAACAAGACTGATAAAACCTTAAGACATTTAATGGATTCCAATCTGTATTCCCGCTATAGCGGACTGTTATCCTTGTCCAATATTTCTTTACAGCTGATTGATCTCAATGGCGATATCCTGATTGAGTTTAATCCGTCGCCCGATTTTTGCAAACAGATCTGCCAGCAAGAGGAAACGCGAATCTGCCCAGACTATATTTCCCGCTTAAAACCAGGTAAGGGAGACCGGTTTGCCTGCCGGTACGGGCTGACAAACATTTGTTTACCAGTCGGTATTAACAACCAAACGATAGGCTATGTCACCGGTGCCCAGGTTTATTCACCGGACAGTGAATATCAGAAATATCTGATCGATATCATGGATCTGGCCCAGGCTAAAAACCTTGAACCGGAAGTTATTGCCAAATCAATTGCAGCGATAAAAACCATCGAAGAAAACAAAATTGAGATTCATGAACAACTTTGCAACTATATTGCCAAAAACATTTTCTATGACTTTTCTGAAAGCATTAATACTACCGATACGGCGATAGCAAGACTGTCTATTGAAAAAGAAATGCTGGAAAAAAAGATTATTGACCTGGAAGCAAAAAATATATCTTTGGTCATTAACCCGCATTTCCTGTTTAATACCCTGAACACCATAGCCCGCATCGCCTATTTTGAAAAATCCCATACAACGGAAGAACTTATTTACTGCCTTTCCGATTTATTGCGGTACAACTTAAAGCAAGACGATGAGTTGCACACCATTGGCGCCGAGATAGATAATATCGAGAAATACCTCTATATTCAGAAAAAGAAATTTAAAAATCGTCTGGAATATGATATTGATATTGCAGACCCGATTAAACACCATCGAATACCCAATATGATCATACAGCCCATCGTTGAAAATGCCCTGATTCATGGTATCACCCCCAAAAGGGACGGTGGCAGGATAAAAATTTACGCAGAAAAATATAAAAACGACATCAATATTTTTGTCATGGATAATGGGCATGGTTTTCCCAAAGAGGTCTTACAAAGCCTGCAACAACCCGAGAATAAGGTGGGAATCGGCTTTCGCAGTACGGACAAGCGGTTAAAGGGATATTTCGGTGACGCTTACGGGCTGGCAATCGTAAAATCAGATTATAGTGGCAGTACGGTCACCATCTCCATTCCCACCAAACCCAATGCGAGGCGACAGGGATGAGCGTAGTTTTAATTGTGGAAGATGAATTACTCGAATTAGAGTTTCTCAAATTAGTTGTGGCCGAGGATCTTCGCCCCCAAGATACAATACTCACCTGTGAAAGTGGCATTCAGGCTGTCAAACTGGCCAAGCAATACCGGCCGGACATCATCGTGATGGATATCCTCATTCCGGAAATGGACGGTTTGCATGCCCTGCAGGAGATCAAGAAATTCCTCCCTCAGGTATGTGTTATGATCCTATCGGCCTATTCGGATTTTTCCTATGCGCAGGCAGCCATTCGCCTGCGTGTTCAGGAATACTTACTGAAGCCTGTCAAACCCTCTGTGTTCAAACAGGCATTCCATGCCTTGCTGACTACGGTAGCTGCATGCCAGGTACAGGCCAAGGAAGAGGTTATGGAGGCCAAAATCAACCAGATCTATTTTATTGAAAAATCAATAAGATATATTAATGAGAATTTTAAACAAAAATTACCCCTGCAATTGGTTGCTGCCTATGTATTTGTAAATCCTCAATATTTCAGCCGCATCTTTAAAAAAGAAGTAGGGGTCAACTATATAGATTATGTAAACAAATTAAAGATTGAATATGCCTGCAAATTACTGGAAACGACCAATTATCCCGCTTATCGCATTGCCAGTGAATGTGGTTTTACTGATCCCTCTTATTTTAATCGCGTGTTCGTGCAGCAAATGAATATGCCCCCCAAAGCCTACCGCCGAAAACATCTAAGTAACAGCGCCAAATAACAGGATGCAGGAACGGTGAACGGTGGTTGCGTCTTGCCGACCAGGGCAGCAGGGAGATGAAGCTGTTGCTTGCCGGTTAATTGTATAGTTCTAGTTCGCGGAAGTGCCGGGGGTTGCCTGGGTACAAGTGAAAGTCCTGCCGGATGCTGTTGATTTGGCAGGGCTTTATGTTTTTTCCAGGCCCTATAATATATTTTTATATGGGGTATAGAGAAGCGCTAGTTCACAAGCGCGCCAATCGATTTTATAATGGGATCAGGCCTAAGACAAAAAACTATAATTACGAGTGGCAGCTGGGGGGAAAGCAATGGCAAGCAGTTATGGAGCCGCAAAAAAGGTTATGCTGTTAGGGCTGGATGGAGCTGATCCGGCCTTAATTAAAAAATATATTGCCGCCGGGAAACTGCCTAATTTAAAAAGGGTGATCGAGCAGGGGGCAACAACGCCGGGACTGGATATGCAGGGTGTCTTACCGGCGATTACTCCGCCTAACTGGGCTACCCTGGCAACAGGCGCCTGGCCAAATACGCACGGGATTACCTGCTTTTGGAATCACACGCTGGGCAATGCCCTGGATATGATGGATTATGGCTGGAATTCGGAGCTGCTGCAAGCGGAAACGGTGTGGGCTGCTTTCGCCAGGGCCGGGAAGAAGAGTATATTGTTTAACTATCCAACCGCCTGGCCGCCGACTACCGAGCAGGCGATCTATGTGGATGGTACAAGTATCTATACTAATTTACGGGGCTATATCGATTATGAAAAAGTGTATGAATGTCAAGCGGGGGATTTTCCGATCCGGGAGATTCCTCATGTTATCGATAACAGCGGTACCGATTGCCGGGTGGAGGGCGACATATCCTCTCTCAAGGCAGAGATCAGCAAGGATGAATACGAAGGTTATGGCTATACCCAGCCAGGGCTTGTAACATCAGTTGAGGATGGAGAGCTATCTGCCGATATCCCCAATGCCGATCAGGTGATAACACCGATTAAACCGGCCACGGGCTGGAAAAACGCCCCGGCCGGGGCGCGGGAAGTCGTTTTGCCGGTGAATAGCGGGCAAGCCCGGCGTTATGGCTTACTGACTGCCGCCGATGGCAAAACCTATAACCAGATCAGCATTTACCGCAGTAAACAGGACGAACAGGCTTTGGGCGGGGCCTTGGCCAATGAGTGGAGCGGCTGGATATATGACACCTTTACCGTGAATGGCAAAGACACGCCGGTAGCTTACAAAATCAGGGTTCTTGCCATGAACCCTGACGGCAGCTCGCTGACCTTTTACTATTCCTTTGTCCTGGACCTGACCGGCGGTAAATATTTTTACCCGGCTGAAATCGGTCCGGAGCTGTATGCGCAAGTGGGACCGATGCTGCAGCCGGTAAACTATGACCGGTTGAATCCGCTGGCTGACAGTATTCTGCTGGATTCGGTCCGGGAGATGTATCAATGGCATGTTGAGGCGATAAATTACCTGTTGGATCATAAAGAGTGGGACCTTTTTTATACCCACATGCACGGGATTGATATGTTTAATCATTTCTATCTGGATTATATCTTCCCGGAAGCCTCGGTAGAATACGAGCGATATCAGGAACTGATTGAGCAGATTTATGAAATCAGTGATGATTTCGTCGGGGCGATGCTGCAACGGCTGGCTGCGGATACAACAATTATTATTACCTCCGATCATGGCGGGGTTGGCAAAAACCCGGCCACCGAGCACCCTCTGATTGGCGATATGTGGGGGATTAATGTCGGCATTATGGGGCAGCTGGGGTATACCAGGCTGAAAGATGTGAGTGGGAAACCTGAGATTGACTGGGCCAATACCAAAGCGGTTGCGCAACGGGCTACCTTTATCTATATTAATCTGAAAGGCCGGGACCCGCAGGGGAGTGTGGAGCCGGACGAGTATGACAAGCTGGTTGAAAAAATCATTGATGATTTATACAGCTATCGTGATCCGCATACCGGCCGGCGGGTGGTTGCCTTTGCGATGAACCGGAACGATATGGAGGCTGTTGGTCTGGGCGGGCCTAACTGCGGCGATATCTTCTATATTCTGGAACCGGAGTTTACCCGGTGCCACGGGAACGGACTCAGCAATCATACGCTGCTGGGGTGCTCGATGAAGGCGCTGTTTATGATGGTGGGAGCAGGGGTAAAACAAGGTGAAATTTTGCACAGGCGGGTACGGATGGTGGATGTAGTGCCTACTATTTGTCATTTGACGGCAGCCCCCATGCCCCGGGATGTCGAGGGCGGGGTCATTTATCAGGCTTTGCGGGAGAAGGAATCGTATACAGACTAAAAGAGGATGAGACATTTTTATGCGAGGAAATGTAATGACGAAGGTTACTGAAGCAAACTTCGATGAATTTACGTTTGACAGCAGTCTGGCGGTGCTGGTCTTTTTCGGCTCCAAACGCTGCAAGCTCTGCAAGGAGTTAGCCCCTGTTATCCTGGCCATTGCGGACGAAAATACCCATAGACTAAATGTATGCTGGGTAGATGTAGATAAATATAAACCGCTGTTTCAGCGCTTCCGGTTACAGGGGATACCGCATTTACTGCTTTTTAGCAAAGGGGAGGTGCGGGAGCGGATCGGCGGACTGCATCCTAAAGAGGCATTAGTTGCTGTGATTGACAGGGTACTGGCCAGCGGGTGTGCAACTGCTGAACCCGGCAGCAAAGGAGTGATTCATAGCGATTGTACAGGGTGTTGCTCCTGTTGATTGCACCAGCCATAGGTCTGACCCGGAATACGGGAGGCAACCTGCTGACGGCTGACAGGGAAAAGTATATTTTATAAAGAAATCATAAGTAAGCTGACTGGATGACCGGAGGCCTTCTTATATTGTGCAAAGTGCAATATGCTGAAGGTCTTTTCTATTGTATCCGGGACAGTCTGGGAAAAGCTTTAACAAGGGATGGTAGAGAATGCAAAGAAACAAGGCTTCACTGATAAACAGACTGGTATTGCCCCAGGCGTGGCTGTATAAAGGAGTATCTGTTTTGGCTGTAGCGGTTGTTTTGGGATTTTGGGAAATAGGCAGCCGCTTTCAGCTGTTTAATCCGGTTTTTGTACCGTCGCCGGAGCAGGTGTGGGCTGCTTTTACCGATATTCTCCGGGAAGGCTACAAAGGCCACAGCCTGTATTATCATATCCTGGCAAGCCTGCAGCGGCTGTTTCTGGCGCTGGTCCTGGCTTTGGCGACAGCGATACCGCTGGGGCTTCTTTGCGGCAGTTCACGACTGCTGATGGCATTATTTGATCCCTTTATTGAGTTTTATCGCCCGCTGCCGCCGCTGGCATACTATACCCTGCTGGTGTTGTGGTTTGGCATTACCGATGTTTCCAAGGTGGCGCTCCTGTTTTTAAGCGCCTTTCCGCCCCTGTTTATTGCCGGGGTATATAGTGTGCAGTGTATACCGGGAGATCGAATCAATGGGGCGAGATCCCTGGGAGCAGCGAATTGGCGATTGCTTGTTTATGTTGTTTTCCCATCGTGTTTGCCAGATCTACTGACAGGGTTACGAACCTCTGTCGGCGTGGCGTATTCAACCCTGGTAGCCGCCGAGATGGTAGCCGCCATTTCCGGGGTTGGCTGGATGGTGCTGGATGCCAGCAAGTTTCTGCGCAATGACATTATTTATGTGGGGATTATCATAATGGGGGTGATAGCCATCTTGCTGGACAGCTGCATCCGGGCGGTGCTGCGGCGCACTTCACCGTGGGTTGGTAAGGAATAATTTTGTATAATTTGTCTCAGCGTTACGCTGGAAAGGAAAGTGATTATGTATATTAAAAAAAGATGGCAGAGTTTATTGATTCTAATGTTGGCAGGGGTCCTGCTGATGCTTGCCGGCTGTTCAAACAGCGGTGATAACAAGCAGGCTGCGGCCCCCGCAGGCAAGGAGACCCTGCCTAAAGAGATCCGCATTGGCTACCAGGTGAGCCCGAATGGCGAATTGCTGGCGAAAGCGCTGGGGTTGGCGGAAAAGAAGTTCCCCGATGTTAAAATTTCGTGGCTGAAGTTCGACTCCGGGCGGGATATCAATACGGCGATTGCCAGCGGCTCTATTGATTTTGGGTTAATCGGCACACCGCCGGGCACTGCCGGTATTGCCAAAGGCCTGCCGTACCAGGTGTATTATTTACATGACGTAATCGGTGTGAGTGAAGCGCTGGTGGTCAAGCAAGACGCCGGGATTAACAGTCTCCAGGACCTAAAAGGGAAGAAAATTGCCACCGCCTTTGGGTCTACGTCCCATTTTAGTCTATTGACGGCGTTGAAACAGCAGGGGGTTAACCCGGCTGAGATAACGATACTGGATATGCAAATGCCGGATTTACTGGCTGCCTGGCACAGAGGCGATATTGCCGGCGGTTATGTTTGGCAGCCGACGCAGGCCCAGTTGATCGCCGGCGGCGGCAAGGTCATTATTACCTCTAAAGATGTAGCCGATAAAGGGGGGCTAACCGGCGAATTTGGTATTGTCTACACGGAGTTTGTCAAGCAATATCCCCATGTCGTAAAAGGCTATATTGCCGTACTTGATGAAGCAGTGCATTATTACCGGGACCATCCGCAAGAGTCAGCAAAAGCCTTGGCGAAAGAATTGGGGTTATCGGCAGAAGAAAGCCTGAAGGCTATGAATGAGATCATTGTTTTGGATGCTGCCCAGCAAACCGAGGCTAAGTATTTGGGAACGCCTGGTCAGCCTGGTGAATTTGCGCAATTGTTAAAAAGTACCGCTGATTTTCTGGTTGAACAAAAGACGATCACAAATGCCCCTGATTTAACAATATACCAGAAGGCTATTCGCAATGATCTGTATGAGGGGAACAAATAGGAGGGATTACGATGCCTGGCAATGAGCAAAGCCTACTGCAGCGGACAACTGATTTCCCGGCCGGGCAGCCGGTGATTCAGCTGGCTGGCATTAGCTTGCGCTACTCTCAGTCGGCAGCACATATTCAGGCCTTGGCAGACATCAACCTGGAGCTTAGCGGGGATGATTTTGTTTGTGTACTGGGGCCGTCCGGCTGCGGCAAGTCTTCGTTACTTAACATTATTGCCGGGTTTCTGCAGCCGACAACCGGTACAATTACCGTGGACGGTAATATACACAGCAAGCCGGACCCGCAGGTGGGGGTGGTTTTTCAGCATCCTAACCTGTTTCCGTGGTTAAGCATTGAGAAGAATATTGAGTTCGGGTTAAAAATGAAACAGGTAGGCAAAGAGCAGCGTAAGGAGCTGGTTGCCCATTATCTCCAGTTGGTTGGACTGGACGGCTTTGCCAAGCTCCTGCCCTTTCAGCTGTCAGGGGGGATGAAGCAGCGGGCGGCCATTGCCCGGACGCTGGCCACCGATCCCCGGATGATCTTACTGGATGAACCATTCAGTGCCCTGGATGCCTTTACCCGGGAGACCATGCAAAAAAATCTGTATGATATTTGGCACAAGACCCGTAAATGCCTGTTGTTTATTACCCATGATGTGGATGAAGCCCTGTTGCTGGCTAAGCGGATTATCATTATGCAGCCTAATCCCGGCCGCATCGTAAACGATTTTCCCAATCCGCTGCTGCGCAGACCGGAACAAGCCTTTAGCCGGCTGCGGTCGGCGAAAGAGTTTAATGATATGCGCCAGTTTCTGATTGGGCAGATACATAGCTGACCTGTTGTTTGCCGGGCTCATTGCCGGCTCCTGTTTATTGCCGGTAATCCCGGAATTTATTTACTATTGCGGCTACCTCCCGAAGCTCAGACAGTTTAGGCCATAAACTCGCACATGGAGCACAAGGATTTAACCGTATTGATAAATTCTTTTTCAACAAGTGACAAATGATGGTTGCGGGACCGGATAATGACGAACGCTGCTTTAACCGGGTTATTATTGATAGGTATGGGGATGATGGAACCGATTTGGCGATAATAGTCGGACATGAATTTGGGGGCAAAAGCAATGCAGGTACTTGAGGCCACAACGGTTTCTATTATTTTAAAATCGTCAAAACGATAGGCTATGTTTAACAACCCGTGTTTGCTTAACAGTTCCGACAGGCCGCAGTTAGTCACATACTGGGTATTATATAGCACTAAGGGCTGCTGCAAAGCTGTATCCAGGGATACAGCTTTTTTTATTGCCAGGGGTGAGTTTTTCCCGGCAAGAATAATAAAGTCGTCCTGGAATAACTCTTTTATATGAATGTTTTTGGTTTGAATCAGCTCATCGGTTTTAAGGATAATGCTGAAATCGATTTTCCCGGCCTGCACATCATGGAGAATATTGTTGGATTCGCCTACTTTCAGCATGACATGAACATTAGGATGCCGGTATTTGAAGGTGGTTAAGGCGTTGACCATGATTGTGTTGCAGATACTGGGGTCGGCGGCGACATTAATCGTACCATGCAAGGCCAGGGCATTCGTTTTGGTAATTTCTTTTAGTTCTTCGATTTTGTCTACAATTTCCAGCGCTTTTTCGATCACCGATTCACCTAATTCGGTCGGATATACTCCCTGGTTCGTGCGTTTAAAGAGACTAATCCCCAATTCAACCTCTAACTTGGTGATGGAAGCACTTAGCGCCGGCTGGGAAATAAAGGCCCGTTCTGCGGCAAGGGATATGGATTTGCAATGGGCAACCTCAATGATGTGACGTAATTGCTCTAAACGCATAATCAGCCTCCTCCTCAGCCTGCCTTTATTCTACAGCGGCCAACCATAAACAGAAAAGACCCGCCTGCACATAAGTGCAGAAGGGCCTCCGGTTGTCTGGTCGGCTCACAGCATATTACTATTATTAACAATAATTATAACTTAAACAGCAACAAAAATACAAGGTCAATTATGCCGGCAAGCTGCAATATTGCCAGAAGCCTGTAATGCTGGTTTAACAGGATACCCGGCATACTATGAAGAAACATATAGAAACCCCGATAAAGATCGTTGGGGCCGGCTGTTAACTGCAGCATTAACAACAGGGGGGAAAGCTGATGAATTTTCATTTTTACAAATATCATGCCTTGGGGAATGACTATATAGTGATTGATCCCCATAAGGCCGGGGTTGACCTGACGGCGGCAAACATCCGGCTGATCTGCCACCGTCATTTCGGGATTGGCTCCGACGGGATTCTGGCCGGCCCCTTCTTTGAGGGTAGCGCAATTCGTTTACAGATACTGAACCCTGATGGCAGCGAGGCTGAAAAGAGCGGCAATGGGGTTAGAATTTTTTCCCGCTATCTCGTAGATGCCGGCTATATAACAACCCGGGAATTTAGCCTGGAGACGCGGGGCGGCCGTGTTCATGTCGAGTTGCTCGATGACCGGGGCGGACAGATCCGGATCGATATGGGGACGGTAACCTTCCAGAGTGAGAGTATTCCGGTCACCGGACCGGCAAGAGCGGTAGTTAATGAAGAACTGGTGATTGAGGGCCGGCCTTTAGCTGTTACCTGTGTGTCGATTGGCAACCCGCATTGCGTAGTACTGGCTGAACCCTCACCGGCGACCGCCGCGAAGCTGGGACCTCTAATTGAAACCCATAGTTTATTTCCTAACCGGATTAATGTTCAGTTCCTGCAAGTGCTGGACCGCAATAATATCCGGATTGAAATCTGGGAACGCGGGGCCGGCTATACCCTGGCCTCCGGCAGCAGCAGTTGTGCGGCCGCCAGTGCGGCCTACAAACTCGGGCTGGTTGATAATGAAATTAATGTCCATATGCCGGGGGAATTATTAAAATCGATATCCGGCCCAGCGGACACATTCTTATGACAGGCTCAGTCAGCCCGGTTGGCCGCGGCTTTTTCTCTGAGGAGCTATGGACCAGCAGGACAGGGTTCTGAGCTCTATGGATACGACGCAGTCGTCTCTGTTTTTTTCCTTTTGGAATTATTGGGACCTGTTTTTAATCATTTATAGTTAGTAAGAAATGGGGGTTATTAGAGCATGGGTATTGAATTTAAAAAAGTGAGCGGCTTTAATCGAGGAATACTCTTTGAATTATTGAAAGATGCGTATTCATTTGATTGCAGATATGAACAAAGTTATAATTCTGACTGGCAAGTTTTTGACAACTTTTTCTTTGGCAATTTGCAAATTGCAGATAAATATGGGTTTATCACAACACTAAACGAGGAAGCCATCGGCTTTATTTCCTGGGACCCGAGAAACATGCCTAAGTATGCGGAAATTGGCCATAACTGCATTGCTTCAAAACATAAAAGCAATGGTTATGGTAAAATACAGCTGCAAGCAGCGGTCAATAGAATCGCCCAAAATGATGTGAGAAAAATCATTGTAACCACGAATGATGACCTAATCCCTGCGCAACGAATGTATGAGAGTGTTGGGTTCACAATATATCAAAAAAAGAAGAATCAAAACATTGCAGATTTTATTGGTGAACTCATAGATTATGTATATTTTTTATAGTAAGTTTATGCATTTACAGAGGATCTCCCTTACCACGAGGTTATATATAATAATTGTTTATAACATGAACATAATAAGCGTTAAGCGAAGAAGCGGAGTGATTCTCAATCTTTCATAAAAGCGAGCTAAATATAACAATTGAGCGAGAATTATTAGCTCTGCTCCCAAATAAATAATTTCGACCATAAGTTGTGACAGAGCCTCCAAAAAAAAAAGATTGACAGATCGGGTTTAGTACATTAAACTGAAAACACAGAATACTTACACAATGTGTCTGGCATGAAATATCCTGTCATACCAGTAATACAGGACCACTGTGAAAGGGCGGTTTAATGGGTACTAATCACCTGTTCCACGACAGAGAAGGCATGTTGCGTGGTAATATTTTTGATGTTACTGTAGAGCGTTTGCGTACATTTATTGATAGTGGGATTCTGAGTGCAGGTGATAAGTTGCCGTCAGAACGTGAACTCGGAGAACAACTCGGTGTAAGTCGTTCGATATTGCGGGAGGCGCTAAGAGTCGTTGAATCACAAGGGTTAATAACCATGGTTCAGGGCAAAGGCGCCTATATTAGAAAACCAGGGCTGCGAACCGTCATTGAGCCTGTGCAGCGCTTAATGAGAGATGGATCAATTACATTAGGAAACCTAATGCAGGCCAGGGCAATTATTGAACCCGAGGTTGCCAAAGTAGCTAGTCTTAATGTCACTGAAGCGCAAATTGTTAAGCTGGAGCAAGATTGCCGTGATATGGTCAAATTTTTAGATTTTCCCGAAAAATATCTTCAAGCTGACAAAAGGTTTCATAGTCGTTTGGCAGAAGCCACCGGCAATCCTGTGCTTGTCATTATGATGTGGCCTTTACTTAACTTGTTTGCTGGCTTTGTTCCCTGTTTTATGAGCGGCCAGGGACTCCCCAGCGAGTCTTTACAGCCCACGGGGAGTTACTTAATGCGCTTAAAAACCGTGATCCGGAGGATGCTGAAAAATTGATGCAAGCGCATTTGGCAGAAGTAACAGAATGGTTCGGGAATTTCTCGGGTGAAAAAATTTTTAATAATGAGTAGAATGAATGATGGCAGCGGGAAGGAGGTTCAGGTTACTTTAGGGGTTGATTCAGCACATTATTATAGCCAACTTGTCATACCAGTAATACCAGTTATGGTACGCAGCTCTTTATTAGATATAAGAGTTTTGTGCTTATCTTGTCATACCAGTCCGACCATTTCCTCCTAAAACTTTTTTAAAAATTCAAAATATTAAAAATATAATTACATAACTGGTTTGCCATTTTAAGCACAACAAGGCTGTTTAAGAATACTTTTTAAAGACGCACTTATTAATAGCTCTGTAATTTCATTAGGAACTTTAGCAGCAGTGAGTATCTTAGTGGGGGAGATTTGATGAATTTATTGCAGGAATATCGATCTAAATTAGTTTCTGCAGAAAAAGCTGTCAAGGTTATTAAAGCGGGAGACTGGGTTGATTATAACTTTGTTTTGTCTCAGCCTGTTCTACTGGATAAGGCTTTGGCAGCCCGCAAAGACGAACTGCGGGATGTAAAAATTAGAGGCGGTATGAGATTAACTCCGTTAGAAGTCGTTGAGATTGATCCCAACCGAGAGCATTTTTGTTATAACAGTTGGCACTTTAGTGCTTATGAGCGACAATTGAGTGACCGGGGACTGTGTAATTATATCCCTATGATTTACCGGAATATGCCGCTGTTTTATCGTAAAAGTCTGGAAGTGGATGTGGCGATGTTTACTGTTGCCCCGATGAGCTCAGATGGATATTTCAATTTTTCCCTTACCAATTCGGCATCTAAAGCCATTGCTGAACAAGCAAAAATAGTTATTCTGGAGATTAACAAACAACTTCCCGTTATAACCGGCGGACAGGAAGAGGGCATTCATATCCGTGAGATAGATTATATTGTTGAAGGCGATAATCCTGAACTGCCGGTTATTAATCCGGTGCAGGTTTCTGATACCGATAAGAAGATTGCGCAATTTATCATGCGGGAAATAAAAGACGGGTCTACTATTCAATTAGGGGTTGGCGCATTGCCGAATGCAGTGGGGACGATGATTGCCGAGTCAGATTTAAAAAATTTAGGTATGCATACTGAGATGTTAGTTGATGCTTATATGACCATGACGCGGGCCGGAAAAATAACCAATACCCTAAAAAATATTAACAAGGGGAAAGGCGTATTTTCCTTCTGCGCCGGGAGTAAGGATTTATACGAGTGGACTAATGACAATCCTGCCCTGATCTCGGTACCCATTGATTACGCCAATGACCCGCATACTATGGCCAAAAACGATAACCTTGTAACAATTAATAATTGTGTTGAAGTCGATATTTTGGGTCAGGTGACAGCCGAGACAGCCGGTAGCCGTCAGCTTAGCGGCACCGGGGGACAGCTTGATTTTTTGACGGGCGGCTATCTTTCACAGGGTGGAAAAAGCTTCATTTGTTTTACGTCCACCTTCACGGACAAACGGACTGGACAAATGAAATCAAGAGTATTGAAGAATCTGCCCTTAAGCTCAGTGGTTACCAATCCCCGCACCCAGGCGCATTATCTTGTGACTGAATGGGGCGTGGCTGATTTGGCAGGACGTTCTACCTGGGAACGGGCTGAGCGTATTATCAATATTGCCCACCCGGCGTTTCGGGAGGATTTAATCAGGGCAGCTGAACAATTGGGAATCTGGCGGCAGAGCAATAAACATCTATAAGCAGGTACCTGATTTATAGATGCTGTGAGGTCACATTGCTAATGTTGCCGATAATATTAAAACCTAAGGAGGAATGAAGGATGCCAAAACCAGTTTTTCGTGAAGAAAGGTGTAAGGGCTGCGAGTTGTGTTTCGATGCGTGTCCCAAAAACATTATTGTTATGTCGGCGGATTTTAATGCCAAAGGCTACCATCCTGCTACTTGTCCCGACGATTCAGAATGTGTTGGGTGTGCTCTGTGTGCAAGGGCTTGTCCGGATGTAGTAATTGAAATTTACGAATAAAAGGGGAGTGGAAAAATGTCGGAAAAGGTATTGATGAAAGGTAACGAAGCGATCGGTGAGGCTGCTGTCATCGCCGGCTGCAGGTATTATTTTGGCTATCCTATCACACCGCAGTCAGAGTTAATTGAATATATGGCCAAACGGTTGCCTCAAGTCCAAGGGGTATTTTTGCAAGCCGAAAGTGAAATTGCGGCAATCAATATGGTCTATGGCGCCGCCGGTGCCGGTGCCAGGGTTATGACTTCCTCATCAAGCCCGGGAGTGAGTCTCAAACAAGAAGGGATCTCCTATATTGCTGCCGGCGAATTGCCCTGTGTAATTGTGAACATTATGCGGGGCGGTCCCGGACTAGGCGGTATTCAGCCGGGGCAGGGCGATTATTTTCAGGCAACCAAAGGCGGCGGTCATGGTGATTACCACTGTATCGTGGTGGCGCCCAATAGCGTACAGGAAATGGCTGAACTAACAGTGCACGCCTTTAACATTGCAGATCAATACCGTAATCCGGTAATGATTTTAGGCGACGGTGCTCTTGGTCAAATGATGGAACCTGTTGACTTTCATGATCTCCCGGTAATTCCGGTGGAGAAGCCGTGGGCTACAACCGGCATGGGTGAGCGTGAGCAACCTAACCAGATAGATACACTTCGTCTTAACCCTGAGAAACTGGAAGAGGTCAACAACACGCTGCAGAAAAAATATGCATTACTGCAGGAACGGGAAGTGCGTTGGGAAGAAACCTTCACTGCCGATGCCGAGCTGGTGCTTGTAGCTTACGGAATATCATCGCGTATTGCGTATTCCGCAATGGAATTAGCGCGAGAAAAAGGCTATAAGGTAGGTTTGTTCCGGCCTATTACGCTGTGGCCTTTCCCGAAAGCGGCTTTGGAAAAGGCGGTTGATAAGGCCGCCGCTGTTTTAACGCTGGAGCTCAGCGCCGGGCAAATGGTTGAAGATGTTAATCTGGCAATCAGATGTTCCAAGCCAGTTCACTTCTATGGCCGCACCGGCGGCATGATGATGAGCCCGCAGGATGTTTTCGACCAAATAGTAAAAATATTTGCAACAAAAGGGGGCAAATAACAATGGCGGAAAAGTTGTTTGCTAGACCGCAATCGCTGGTAGACGTGTCCTCACACTACTGCCCCGGTTGCCAGCATGGAATCATTCATCGTTTAGTGGCAGAAGTGATTGATGAATTAGGGATACAGAAAAAGACGATCGGTGTTGTGCCTGTAGGCTGCTCGGTATTGGCAGATCAATATTTTAACATAGATTCGCAGCAGGCAGCTCACGGTCGTGCGCCGGCAGTTGCTACCGGTATTAAACGGGTGCATCCGGAAAATGTAGTATTTACTTATCAGGGAGATGGCGATATTGCGGCGATTGGTATGGCCGAAGTCGTGCATGCCGCTGCCCGGGGCGAAAAAATAACGACGATATTTGTAAATAATGCTATTTATGGCATGACCGGCGGTCAAATGGCGCCGACAACGCTAGTAAATCAAGTAACAGCCACATCTCCCTATGGCCGCCAGCTTTCATCTGCCGGCTCACCGATTCGTTTGTCGGAGTTGCTGGCCACCCTGGACGGGGCCAAGTATATTGCCCGTGTTTCCGTTAATGATCCGGCTAATATGACTAAAGCCAAAAAAGCAATTAAAACCGCTTTTGAAGTGCAAATTCGCGGCGAAGGTTTTGCATTAGTGGAAGTAGTGGCCACCTGTCCCACAAACTGGGGTAAGTCTCCGGTAGAAGCAAAGAAATGGCTGAAAGAAAATATGCTGCCGCAATTCCCTCTCGGCGTCTATAAAAATATTGAGGGGGTGCAATAATGAGACACGAAATTATTATGTCAGGCTTTGGCGGGCAAGGCGTTATGGTCATGGGGCAGCTTTTAACCTATGCGGGAATGCTGGAGAATAAGAATGTATCCTGGATGCCGTCTTATGGTCCGGAAATGCGGGGCGGAACCGCCAATTGCTCGGTTATTATCGCAGAGGCGTCTGTAGGTGCTCCCATTGTTACCAAGCCAACGGCAGCTGTAATCATGAATTTGCCCTCACTGGACAAATTTGAGGCGACAATCAAGCCAAACGGCGCGCTGATAATCAACAGCTCACTGGTTAACAAACCGGCACAGCGCAATGATATCAAGGCTTATCTTGTACCTATTAATGAAATCGCCAGTGAGCTGGGTAGTGTAAAGATGATTAATATGGTAGCTTTAGGTGCATTGTTGGCTGCCACAGCTGTGGTGGAGAAAGAATCGCTGATGAATGCCTTTGCCAAAAAGTTTGCCGCCAAGCCCGGCATGGTGCCTGCCAACCAGGAAGCCCTTAACCGGGGCTACGATTTTGTGATGCAGATCAAGCAAACGCATTGAGAACCGGCAAAGGATTATCGCTTTAATTAATTGAAGATTAAGAATAGTAAGCATCTAATATGTTCCGTCTACTTTTGATTTGTTCCCCAACAAAACGTTGGCACTCTACCTAATTATTATTCAAGGTTTTGCTGGTGGAAAAATAAAAACGGCTCAAGGTAAGCCTTGAGCCGCAATGCTCTTTTATTTTCCAGGAAAATAGAAATGAGAGAGGAGGTTTTAGATTTTCCCCAGGCGCAAAACTTTATAATTGGGAGGGGCTATATGTGAGTACCATAAACGACGCGCGGCAGACGGCGGGTGTCAAGCCAACCAAGGAAAGATGGGTATTAGTACTTATTCTGCTACTGACATTACTGATTGCTTATTGGGATCGGGTGAATGTCTCGATACTTTTAGCGGATAATGCCTTCCTCACGGAAATGGGAATCAAAGGTGATCCAGTCCGGATGGGCTTGATTATGACGCTCTTTCTTATCGCTTACGGGCTGGCGAATATCTTGCTTAGCCCCCTGGGAGACTGGATGGGGCCGCGAAAAGCAATGTCGTTATCTATTTTGTTATGGACAGTGTCAGTTGCTATCGGTGGTTTTGCTGCAGTTTTCACAACGCTGCTGGTGTCGCGTGTTATTTTGGGTATCGGCGAAGGGATGCACTGGCCAATGCAAAGCAGTTTTGTTAAAAACTGGTTTCCGCCAGGTGAACGTGGCAAAGCCAATGCAGTATGGCTTATTGGCCTTATGGGAGGACCGGCTCTGGCAATGCCTTTCTTTAGCTGGGTTCTAGCGGCGTGGGGCTGGCGTGGCACCTTCTTCTCATTAGTCATCTTAGGCATGATACCATTGCTGATTATATGGTTTTACGTTACTGATCACCCCCGCCAGCATAAACGGGTAAATAAGTTAGAGCTTGACTGGATTGAAAGTGGACTGAAGGCTGAGGCTGAACAGCAAAAAGGGATTGCTACCGAAACCCTGGCCCAACGCATTAAGAGCTTTGCAACAGACTATCGCTTTTGGCTGCTGACCGTCAATTATTTTTGCGTAGCATCTATTTGGTGGGGAACAATGGCCTGGCTGCCCAATTATCTCAAAGAGGCGCGGGGCTTCTCCTGGAATGCTATGGGGGCACTTGCTGCACTGCCGTATGTGCTGGGGGGGGTAAGTCTACTGGTTTTTGGTCACCTGGCAGATAAATGGGGCCGAAGAGCACCGTTCATTTGTTTTGGCCATATTGGTGCTGCTCTGGGGATTTACTTTGGCGCTCATGCCCCGGACAATCTTACGGCAGCTTTAATGATTTCCGCTGGTATCGCCTCAATTGCTCTGGCCTTACCGCAATCCTGGACGATATTACAGCAAATCGTTCCTTCTAAAGCGGTAGGTGCGGCTACTGGTTCGATGAACGGTCTGGCCAATGCCGGCTCAGCGTTTGCCCCGGTATTGATTGGCTATTTTATTAGTGTAACCGGCGGATATGTGGGGGGACTGATGTTCTTAGTGGGAGTAGCAGTTCTGGGAGCGTTTTGCATGGCCATCTTATCGCTAAAAAAGTACTAGTGAACAGCCCCTGGTAACGTAGAGATCAGATCAAATTTAAGTGTAGGAGGTATTTTTTATGGCGGAAACAGTATTTGAGTTTGGTTATGGAAATAGCAAGCTACAGGTAAGCCTGCCTGCTGAAAAAATTATCAACAATGTTTTGGGCAAGCCTTGCCCGGCCATTGTTGATGTGCCGGCGGCGGTACGCGCGGCGCTTCGCAATCCGATCGGAACCCCGCCGCTTAAGGAGGTTGTTAAACCTGGTGATAAGGTTGCCGTGGTTGTCAGTGATATTACGCGGGCCTGGGTTAACTTTGATCAATTTCTCCCGGTCTTGCTTGATGAATTGAATGATGCCGGCGTTCCTGATCAGAACATATTTATCATCATTGCTCCCGGTGCCCACCGGTTGAATACGCAAGCAGAGTTTGTTGTACTTTGCGGGGAGAAGGTCTGTCATCGGGTTGCTGTCTATAACCACGACTGCCACAAGCAAGAGGAACTGGTGTATACCGGTAAGACCAAAGGCGGCGTCGATTGTTACATTAATAAGCGAGTGGCCGGGGCCGACAAGATGATTTTGACTGGTGGCATTGTTCACCACCTAATGGCTGGTTTCGGTGGCGGGCGCAAAGCAATATTACCGGGGATCAGCGGCTTTAAGACCATCCAGGGCAATCATCTGTTTTGCATGAATAAAGAAGTTGGCAAGGGTCTGAACCCAAACTGTATTGCCGGTAAGCTTGAGGAAAATGAAATGAATGAAGATATGATTGAGCAGGCTGCTTTGGCGAGGCCGGACTTTTTACTTAATGCCGTGTTTACGCCAGAGAATAAGTTTGCCCGGTTTGTTGCCGGCCACTGGTACGAAGCCTGGCTGGCCGGTACGAAAATGGTGGATGAAATATATGGTATTCCCATTACTGCCCAGGCTGATTTGGTAGTCTCGTCTGCCGGCGGCTTCCCGAAAGATATTAACCTATACCAGGGTGTAAAGACAATTGACAATGCTTATATGGCTGCCAAACCAGGCGGAGTCGTTATTTGCTGCCTGGAACTGCCCGATATTACGGAACCGGCTGAGTTTAGCGACTGGTTTAAATATCCAACAATGTTAGAGCATGAGATGGCGCTAAGGGCTAATTTCACAATTCCCGGATTTCTGGCCTATAGATTATTAGATATAGCCCGCCAATTATCGCTGATCATTGTTACCAGGCAGGAGAATGCCGGGTTTATCAGCAAAGCAGGCATGATTCCGGCGACTACTGTCGCCGAAGCCCTGGCGCTGGCTAAAGAGAAGCTGGGGCGTGATGATTACACTATTACGGTAATGGCGGCTGCGGCAAATACTGTGCCGGTATTGAAATAACAAGGAGGACAGATATGGAAAGCCGACTAATAAATGACCTGAAAAAAATTGTGGGCGAGCAAAATATTCTAACAAGTAAAGAAGATCTGTTATGCTACGCCTACGACGCCACACCAGGTTTTTCCCATATGCCGGAAGCCGTCGTATCTCCTGCTGACACAGACGAAGTTTCGCGAGTGCTGATATTGGCCAATAATGAAAAGATACCAGTCTATCCCCGGGGCTCGGGTACGAATCTGAGTGCGGGTACGGTCCCCACCAAGGGTGGTATTGTTTTGCTTATGACCCGGTTCAACAAAATCATTGAGGTTGATGATGCCAATCTGGTTGCCATCGCTGAACCGGGGGTTATCGTTGCCGAGCTTAACAAGGCGGTCGAAGAATTCGGGCTGATTTATCCGCCTGATCCCGGTACAGTAACCACGGCAACCCTTGGCGGCACGGTTTCGGAAAACGCGGGTGGCCTGCGTGGTCTTAAGTATGGCGTATCAAAACATTATGTTATGGGATTGGAAGTTGTTCTTGCCGACGGCAGTATTCTCAAAACCGGTGGCAAAAATGTAAAAGATGTCGCCGGCTATGACTTAACCAAGCTATTTACCGGCGCAGAAGGGACTTTGGGGGTTATTACCAGGATTATTGTAAAACTGGTCCCGGCGCCGGAGGCTAAAAAATCGATGATGGCGATTTTCTCAAATTTGGACAACGCGGGTAAGGCCATAGCCGCCATTATCGCCAGTAAAGTCATTCCGGCAACCCTGGAGATATTGGATAACGCTACTATCCGTACCGTCGAGGATTATGCCAAAGTGGGGCTTCCTATCGAGGCTGAGGCGGTTTTGCTTATTGAAGTAGACGGCATTCCCGAAGTCGTAGAAAAAGAAGCTGCTAAAGTAACTGAAGTGCTTAAGGCTAATCATGCTGATAAAATCCAGGTGGCCCAAGATGCCGCAGAACGTGATAAAATCTGGGCGGCCCGGCGGGCGGCGCTGCCGGCCCTGGCCAAACTGCGTCCCACTACCTTTACGGAAGACGCTACTGTACCGCGCAGTAAAGTGCCGGATATGATCCGGGCAGTAAACCAGGCTGCTGCCAAATATAATGTGACCATCGGTACTTTCGGCCATGCCGGCGACGGTAATCTGCACCCGACGATTGTTTGCGACCTGCGCGATAAAGCGGAGATGGAGCGGGTCTATCAGGCCATGGATGAAATCTT
The DNA here is from genome assembly GCF_007641255.1 of Sporomusa termitida. NCBI lineage: Bacteria > Bacillati > Bacillota > Negativicutes > Selenomonadales > Sporomusaceae > Sporomusa > Sporomusa termitida. The sequence continues at coordinate 4,043,286 of NZ_CP036259.1, read as the reverse complement.
CACTACTGCTATCAGACTGGGGGGGACGCTAAGTGGTGAACATGGCATTGGTCTCGGAAAACTAAAATACATGGAAGATCAATTCGGCGCGGTAGGTATACGCACTATGCGTACTATAAAAAAAGCTTTGGATCCTAATTGCATCCTTAATCCAGGCAAGCTTGTCGGGGAGTGTTAAGGTATGAACAAGGATAAGCAATTATTGGCAGATATCGAAGATGCCATCGCCAACTGCATGAAATGCGGCAATTGCATGGAGGTATGTCCGGTCTATAAGGAGATTCAAAGCGAAGCGGCGGTGGCCCGGGGAAAAATTTCGCTGATCGAGGCGGTGTTGAGCGGTAATGCCCAGATCACTGAGGGTTTTGATGCGCGGATGGCTATGTGCGTATCCTGTAAAGCCTGTGCGGCCAAATGCCCTTGCGGCGTTAAAGCTGACGAGCTTATCTTACGCGGCCGCCAGGCGGCGGTTAAAGCCCGCGGTCTAAACCCTATTAAGAAAAAGATATTTAAGCTGCTGGCTAATCGAACCCTCTTTGACCTGGCGCTGCGTATGGCCGGCCTGTTTGGTCCGCTGCAGATGAAAAAACTGCCTGGACATTTGGCTGTTGTTGCCCGCTTTCCCCTGCCCGGTCTGGACCGGCGGCGTGTTTTGGCACCCTTTGCGTCAACGCCGCTACGCAGTCAATTTCCTGAAACCATGCCCATAGAGAAGCCGCGGATGAAAGTGGCTTTCTTCACTGGTTGTACCATTAACTATGTATACACCGACATTGGCCGGGCCGTCATCAATGTGCTTAAGGCCAACGATGCGGAGATCACCATGCCGGCCAGGCAGCACTGCTGCGGTACCCCTGTTTACATGGCCGGTGATGTCGAATTAGCTAAAATATTTGCGAAACACAATATCGAGACCTTCGAGCGGGCCCATGCCGATTATATCGTCGCCGCCTGCGGGTCCTGCGCCGAAGCCTTTAAGATTGAGTACCCGGAACTGTTTGACGATGACCCCGAATTACAAGCGCGGGCTAAAAAATTAGCAGTTAAGACCTATGAAATCAGTGAATTTCTTGTGGATATCGTCAAATTCCGCAAGGATAAGCTGGGGCCGATAAACGCCGCAGTGACCATGCATGACCCCTGCCATATGGCCCGGGGGATTAAGGTAACTACCCAACCACGGGCAATTCTTGCTGCTATCCCTGGTGTAAGCTTCATAGAAATGAAAGAACCTGCCCGCTGCTGTGGCGCCGGCGGCTCGTTCAGTTTGGTTCATTATGAGGTTGCCCGGAAAATTAATGACCGCAAAATTGCCGACATAGCAGCTACCGCTGCCGATACCGTCGCAACCAGCTGCGGTTCCTGCCGGATGCACATTATTGACGGACTGGTGCAGAATGGCAAAACTCAGGACTGCGTTCATGTCGTACAACTGCTGGCGAAAGCATATGAGGCTGGTAAGGTGAGTACACCTGCTAAATAAGTATAAACAGGGTTTTTACAGGTTAAGAAACGGAAGGTGAAATCTCATGCAAGCTGTCGATAGTCCGTTGCTGCAAGGGGCGAGAGTAAAAATATTTCTTGGTGAATTTGGCAGTGGCAAGACCGAACTAGCTGTAAACTATGCATTGCAAATCAAAGCACTGGGTTGTAAAACAGCAATAGTAGATATTGATCTCGTAAAACCCTGCTTTCGTACCCGGGAAAATCGAAAATTGCTAGAGAAAAATGAAATAGAGGTCGTAGCTCCAGAACAGCGCCTGGAAAATGCTGATCTTCCGGTTTTGCCACATAATTTGACTAGAGTACTAAGTCAACAGGATTACCAAGTGGTAATGGATGTAGGTGGAGGGAAAGCTGCTATTGTTCTAGGACAGTTTAGCAAGTTGTTTGCCAGTAATCCATATCAGGCGATGTTGGTCGTAAATACATGCCGCCCTTTCACGAGCACGGTGGCGGCTATCGTAGAGTTATTTCACTGTATTGAACATGCATCCAGGTTGAAAATAACCGGAATTATTAGTAATACCAATCTGGCGGGTGGAACCAACGAGCAACATATTCAAACTGGATTGGCTATCGCCGAGGCTGCGTCCGCGGAGCTGGCAGTGCCTATTCATAGTGTTGTAATACCGGAGTGGCTGGCTGGAAAGGTAAGCACGCACTATCCGATTTTTGTCCTCAAACCATATACCCAGTATCCGTGGATGGTGTAGATAAGTCAGTGAAAGAACGCCGCAGGTAGTAACGATACCTTCGTTTATTATGGAGTGTCCCTTCACAGAACACGGTAATTTAGCTAAGACGGGGATTAGTCATTGCATTCGTGTGAAATGGAAAAAGGGGGCCAAAAAGTGAAAAAAAATTTCAGATGGGTATTAGCGGTATTAATGTTCCTTATAACCTTTATGTCTTATATGGACCGGGTCAATCTATCGGTGGCCACACCAGAAATTATGCGGGAATTTAATTTTACCAAGATGGATATTGGTTTTTTTCAAACAGTCTTTTTTATGGGCTATGCTGCTATGCAAGTGCCCGGAGGCATACTGGCGGAGTATTTTCGTCACCGGATCGTTGTTGTGGCCGCCGTTACCTGGTGGTCTGTGTTTACAGCTCTTACTGCCGCAGCCAGCACATTTTCCCAGTGGGTAATTGTCAGGGGGGCGTTTGGCTTAGGTGAAGGTCCTGTTTATCCGGCGCTCAGTACGTTTATCGCCCGGTGGTTTAATCCGGCTGAAAAAGGGAAAGCATCATCCATTATGCTTAGCGGTGCTTTCGTTGGTCCTGTATTTGGACCGGCAGCAACCGTAGCTTTGATGCTGGCCTTTGGCTGGCGTTCCGTATTTGTCATCTTTGGTGTGGCCGGTCTTCTTATCGCCGTCGCCTGGATGATCTTTGCCAAAAATTCCCCGAAAGAAAGTCCTTATGTGTCGGCCGAGGAATTAAAGTACATTGATGAAGGCCGCAATGCAGCAGAGGAGGATAAGAAAGAGCTTGCGCCGTGGAAAAGCTTTATAACTTCAACGCAATTTTGGGCTATTGGGATTCAATATTTCATCGTGGATTATATCATGTATGTATATCTTGCCTGGCTGCCCTTATATCTTATGGAGGCTCAGAATTTTTCGCTGGCCAAAATGGGTATTGCTGCCTCGTTTCCGTGGGCGGCATTGTGTATTGTGACCCTCTCGGTAGGTGCATTCAGCGACCGGCTGGTGGCAGCAGGCGCTTCCAAAGCTAAGGCAAGATCTTACCTGGGGATAACCGGATTAGTGCTTTGTTCATTATTCCTTTATTTGGGGGCCATTGCCACGAATCCGACGCTGAATGTTTTTTTGCTCACTTTGTCATTAGGATCGCTGGGCCTGGCATTCCCGGCCAGTTGGTCAGCCTGTATTGATCTTGGCGGGAAATTCTCGGGCTCTGTCTCCGGCTGGATGAATTTCTGGGGGAATATTGGTGGGGTAATAGCCCCGCTGCTCACAGCCTGGATAGCCACTAATTATGGCTGGCAGGCGGCTATAATCGTAACCGCGGTATCGGCAGTAATTGGAATTATCGCTTGGCTGTTTGTTAAGCCGGATATCCCGCTTAAGCGTGGTGAAGCAAAACCTAACGGGGCTCCTTCTACCTGCCTGTAATATACTAAATATTCAAGATAATCAAAAAAATGAAAGGTTCTGGTCTGCGAGAGTCAAGGGACGGTTCCTTGACTCTCCTCCAGTTCCATGGTGGTACTATAAAAGGGGACACCTGTAAATAAGTAATTTGCTAGGAGGAAATTTATGTACGCAGAAACTGTTAAGTTTCCTAAAATGGCGAGGGTAAAACAAATTATAGCGCAAACAGCCATTAACGATATTAAAGGTGCAGTCAGGGAAGAATTAGAATCAATCAACGTGGCTGGCCGGATAAAGCCTGGAGAAAAGGTTGGCATAACTGTTGGCAGCCGGGGGGTAGCCAATCTGAAAATTATCGTGGAAGTGATAATTGAAGCAGTGAAGCAAGTTGGCGGCGAACCTTTTATTTTACCGGCAATGGGCTCACATGGCGGCGGTACTGCTGCCGGGCAGGTTGAAATGCTAAATTCGCTGGGGATCAGGGCGGAAGCGCTTAATGCTCCGGTCCTTGCCTGTGATAAAGCCAGTCAAATAGGAACGACTAAGCAGGGAATACCTGTGTATGTTAATGATATAACACTATCAGGGCAACTAGATAAACTCATTCTTTTTAACCGGGTCAAGGAACATACCGAATTTGAGGGCGAGATCGAAAGCGGCATCCATAAAATTTGCGCAATCGGGATCGGAAACCCGCAGGGGGCTTTGGCCGTACACCAGTATTCGCTGGATTATGGTTATGAACAAACGATTACCGAGGTGGGTGCCTATATCATAAAGCAGTTGCCGGTAGCCTTTGCCATCGCTACGGTAGAAAACTATTATCACGAAACAGCGCATATCAAAGCTATGCTGCCTGATGAAATTATGGAGGCGGAAAAAAAATTGCTAAAGCTGGCAAAGGCGAGCCTGGGCAAGATACCTTTCGAAGCAATCGATGTGCTTATTGTTGAGGAAATGGGTAAAAACATCAGCGGTTCCGGCATGGATGCCAACGTTATCGGCCGCATTCAGGTTTTTGGTCAGAAAGAACCGGAGAAACCGGTCATAAAGCGAATTGTTGTACTGGATACCACCGTGGAAAGTCATGGCATGGCTACCGGTATCGGTCTGGCAGACTTTACAACCAAAAAACTGGTGGATAAACTGGATTTATGGTCTACTTACTTTAATTGTATTACAGCCCAGTCTCCCGAAAAAGGGAGATTACCTATATATTTTGCTACCGAAAAGGAAAGTATCGGAGCCGCGTTAACCTGCATTGGCATTACTAAGCCGGAAAACGCCAGAGTTGTCCATATTCGCAATACGAATGAGGTTGAGGTTATTGAGGTCTCTGCAAGCCTGCTTCCAGAAGTATTAGTCAGATCTAATTTAGAATTATTGACAGAAGAGAAACCCATGCAGTTCGATGAGTCAGGAAACATCCTTAAAATATCAGCAGGGTAGCTAAATGAAAAAGACTGAGCTCTATTGATACGACAGGAGCAGGAATACGGCAATGATTGCGGCTGAGACAGAGGATACCAGGCCGCCCCGGTACCAGGAACAGGCGGCCGCTGCGGCTATGCCCGCCAGGGTTGCTGCCGTCATTGCCGCCGGTGCTTCCAGGACTCCCTTGACAATTAACGCGCCCAGCGCCGTGTAGGGGATATAGAGAAGAAACCGCCGCAATAAAGGCGGCAACGGCCGCTTTGCTAATAGCAGCCAGGGGAGGAGCCTGGGCCCGAAGGTAACAAGCAGCATGGCCAGGATTAACGGTAAATGGCTCGTCATGGCTGTTCCTCCCTGGCTTTGCCGGGTAATAACAAGAGGCCGGCCAGTGAAGCCAGGATAATCGCTGCAATCAGGCCCCAGCCGGACGGAAGCAGGGTAAAGAAGTGGTTGGCTGCATAGATCATTCCTGCCAGTAGCGCTAACCACAGAATATTGGCCGACTTCCTGATCTCAGGCACCAGGATTGCCGTAAACATGGCATAAAGGCCCACTCCCAGCGCGGTCTTCACTGATACCGGCAGGGCACTGCCCAGCAGATAGCCGGCGACAGTGCCGGCAACCCAGGACATATAGCTAAATCCCTGTAAAGCCAGCAAAAAAGGCACACTCAGTTTGCCCGGCTGTACAGCGGCCACCGCAAAACTTTCATCAGTAATACCAAAAGCCAGCAATGGCAGCCAGCGCTTTTTTACGTCTGTAAGGCGTACGGCGAGCGAGGCGCTCATCATGGCATGCCTCAGATTAAGCAGCAAGGTCGCGAGCACAATATCGCCCATAGCAATCCCGGCTTTAATAAGGTCTAACGCCATAAACTGGCTGGCCCCGGCAAAGACCAGCAGGGAAAACAGGCAGCTGTCCAACAGGGAAATATTGACTGTTTTGGCCAGCAGGCCAAAGGCCATGGCTACCGGGAAATAACCAATAACAAGGGGGAGGCCGGCGATCAACCCCTCCTGGAAGCTGTGGACCTTGCTTTTCATTTTTCCCCTCCGTCAGAGCAATAGTAAAAACATTCCGCAATATGCTATAATTAAAAATAAACAAGATCACCTTGTGCGTTATAACGTATAATATGATCCATATAACGTATTATAGATAGTATAACATAGAATCGGCAGATTACAAGGCAGAGGGGGTAAATTTTGCAGGACTTAAATTTGATCATCGCCAATAATCTGAAACAGATTCGAGCGGAGAAGAAATTAAGCCTTGAGAAGGCTGCGGACATTACAGGGGTCAGCAAATCAATGCTGGGGCAGATCGAACGGGGGGAGTCCAGTCCCACAATCAACACCATCTGGAAAATTGCCACAGGGCTGAAAGTCTCTTTTACTTCAATCATTAATTCTCCCCAGGACGAGGCAATGGTTGTGCATAAGGCTGAGATTGATCCGCTTGTTGAGGATCACGGCCGCTGTAAGGTGTACCCTGTTTTCCCCTATGCGGATGACCGCCGGTTTGAAATGTATATCGTGGAAATAGAGCCGGGCGGGCGATTGAGCACAGATACCCATGGCGACAAGACCCAGGAGTTTATTACTGTTGCCGAGGGCGAATTGACTTTACTGACGAACGATAAAGAATATATTGTTCCGAAAGGCGACTCGGTAACCTTCCGGGCTGATAAGCGCCATACCTATCATAACCCCGGTACCGGGCTCGTACGGTTAAGTATGGTTATTCACTACTCATTATAAAAAATATACTAATACCGGGGCTGTTGTCCGGCTGAGAAACAGGAGAAATGGGGGTCTGCACAGCGGTGCTTGATTTGATCATTACACTTAATGCTGATTTTCGAATAAAGGCAGTGCAGCCGGTGGGGAATACTCCGGCGCTGCTGGCAGACGGTATCTGTGCCGGCCTAATCGATCAGCCAATCAACCATGTGTTGGGGGCTGAGCTAAAAGAGCAGGGGATTGTGGAGCTTAATAACAAGTTTTTTCGCTATCAGTGTGTCGCCGAACCGGATGGAAGCGTGTTATATTTAAGCAATAGCGGCGTATTGCTTGATTTTTACAAGCAGATTTACGGGCATCTGGCCGAGGGCGTGCAAATCTACGACCGCAACGGGAATTTCCTGTTTGCCAATCCCGCCAGTGAGGCCCTGGAGGGATATAATAGCTGTGATTATCTGGGCAAGCACTTGCTTGATATTTACGATGTGAATGAAGAATACAGCACGGTTCTGACAATTTTGCGCACAAAAAAACCGGTTGCCAACCGGTGCGACCGTTTTAAGATGAAAAACGGGACAATCCTGACTACCATTAATTCCGGCTATCCTTTAATTATTGACAACACTCTATATGGCGCCGTTGTTTTTGAAAGTGATATATCTGTACTAAGGCAGCTTAAAACCAGGACTTTTAATCTGGAAGCATACATCGGCAGTACCGACCCTGGGCAGCAGCCGGCCCTGTATACCTTTGATGATATTGTGCATGAGGCCGAAAATATGAAAGATATGATTCATTTTGCCAAAAAGGTATCGCTGACTGATTCGTCCATCCTGCTGGTGGGGGCTACCGGAACCGGCAAAGAACTTGTGGCGCAGAGCCTACACTCGTTTAGCGCCAGAAGGTATAAGCCCTTTATAGATGTTAATTGCAGCGCCGTGCCGGGCAATCTGTTTGAGAGCATGTTCTTCGGTACTGAAAAAGGAGCTTTTACAGGCAGCCTTAGCAAGGCCGGCCTGTTTGAAATGGCGAATGGCGGGACAATTTTTCTTGACGAAGTCAATTCCATCAGTCCGGAGATACAGGCTAAGCTCTTGCGGGTATTGCAGGAAAAGCGGCTGCAAAGGGTGGGTGGCAGTAAATATATCCAATGTGACGTGCGGATCATCTCGGCCGCGAATGAGGATCTCAACAGCCTGATGCAGCAGCAAAAAATCCGCATGGATTTTTATTACCGGCTATCAACCATCAGAATTGATCTGCCTGCCTTAAAAGACCGGGGCCAGGACATTAGTTTGCTGGCCCGAACTTTCCTGCAGGGGTTGTGCCGGCAGTATCAGCGGGAACCACTGGCTATTGCGGCCGAAGTGCTGGCCGTGCTTCAACAATACGAGTGGCCGGGAAATGTAAGGGAACTTCACCATGTCCTTGAATATGCCGTTAACCGTACGGCCGATGACGCCGGCATCCTGACAATGGAATGTCTCCCTGGTTATTTACTATTAGAAGGGAGCAGCTCCCTAACGGCGCCGGGAGGGGGTGGGAAGCCGGCCAGGCCTGAAGCCGCCGGGACTTTTGCTGAATGTATGGAACGGTACGAGTACGACTTAATCTGCAGGACGCTGACAGCCAAAGCGGGGAATATTACCAACAGCGCCAAGCAGCTGGGGATAAGCAGGCAAAGCTTGCAGTACCGGATGAAGAAACTAAGTATCGGCGGCTAGCGCAAAAATTTTCATCAGTGGTGCCGGATTATTTGGCAGTCATTTTGTCTGCTGCTGCCGCAGTTTTAGTCTAAATTTTGCCCAATTGATGCAAAAAAAATTTGCATATATATCAATTTAAATATACAAATACTAAAAATCGAATTTTTTAGGCAAGATTATATAGCAACTCACCCTAAATCGTTTGCAATTTTTTATAAAATTGCAAACGATTGTTTTATTTAAGAGCATAAGTAGCAGGAAAAGCATTTTTATTCTGCATATTAGGCCGGATTGTCCTGCCGAGGGGAGACGTGGTTGAGAGTTGGCATAATTTTTGCGATAGTAATCTTATGGAATATTCTTATGGAAAATAAAGCGGAGGTGAATGCAGCTGGGATTTTTCGGTTTAAGCAGGTGACGTAACAAAAAGCAGGGGAGGAAACTCAGGTGTCGGTAGAAACAAAGAAAATACGTAAAGGTGTTTTTTGGCCATCCTTTCTGGTTGTGGGGGGAGCTGCCTTAGTCGGCATTGTCGATAATAAGCTGCTGACAGATGTGGCCATGAACTCATTTCTCTGGTCATTAAGAACATTTGGCTGGCTATATCAGGTTATTGCCATTATAGCCTTAGTTGTTGTGGCCATTGTTACCTTCTCCAAATTTGGCAGTATCCGTTTAGGCGGGAAAGATGCCAAGCCTAAGTATCCGTTTATGGCCTGGTTTGCCATGGCGCTGCAGGGAGGGATTGCCACGGGGGTAATTACTTATGGCGCCAATGAGCCAATCATTTATTTTGGCAATATATACGGCGAAATGGCCCAGACCGGTGTGGCGCCGGGAACACCGCTGGCCGCAATTTATGCGATTGCCCGTTGTTTTTATAACTGGTCGTTTATACCCTATGCAATGTATTCTCTTTGCGGCTTGCTTGTGGCCTATATGTACTTCAACAAGAAGAAAGCGTTATCGGTGACTTCAACCTTGATCCCTTTGTTCGGGGAAAAAATAACTAAGGGAATCTGGCCAAATGTGATTGACACACTGTCCTTGCTGGCTATTGCTTTGGGTCTGGCTTCTTCCCTGGGAGCAGGGATTGCGTTGGTAGCATCCGGCTTAGAGCTCTCTTACGGCATTAAACAGGGAACCGTGATCTGGCTGGCCCTGGCGGTAGTTACGACAGCTACGTTTACCATTGCTTCCGCATTGGGGGTGGATAAAGGGATCAGGTGGCTGGCTATTTTCAACTCCAAAATATTTTATTGTATCCTGCTATTTCTGGTGGTTGTCGGACCTACGCTGTATATCTGCCGAAACTCGGTAGCCAGCCTGGCTTATTGGCTGCAGAACTTTTGGCTATGGGGCCTTGATCCGGGTGATATCGGCGGCGAAGCGCTGGTTATGTGGTGGACCTTATATGACTGGGCCATATGGATTGCCTACGCGCCGCTGATAGGCATCTTCCTGGCTATGATTGCCTATGGACGAACCATTCGTGAGTTTATGATTATCAACTGGATACTGCCGTCTGTTTTTGGTCTGGTCTGGTTCGGGATCTGGGGTTCGACAGCCATTGAATGGCAGATGAAAGGCGTAGTGGACCTGATCGCCACAATTAAAGCCAGCGGGGCGGTGGCCGGCTTGTGGGCTTTCCTGGCCAATTTGCCGTTAGGTTTTATTCTTATACCGGTAGTTATGATTACACTTATCATTTCGTTTTCCACTGCCGCTGATGCAATGACAACCACTATTGCGTCGATATGCACGAAAAACTCCAAGCATGATGAAGAACCGCCGTTGTGGCAAAAATGCCTGTGGGGTATTTCGATAGGAGCCATTTCTTTCTTTATGGTTGCCTATGCCGGCGGCGCCCAGGGGGTTGACGGCGTTAAATTCCTGGCGGCAGCCGGCGGGTTTATGGTACTGTTTATCTTTGTTTTGCAAGTGATTTCGGCTATTAAAGTATTTTTCATCGATAAAGTAGAAGAGTAGGATCAGCACATTATGGGAGGGGGAAAGACGGCAGTTTTTTCCCCTTCACTGGAGGCAGTAGACATGGTGGAAAAAAAAGATGCCCGTAATACGCCAACAGTGGTTCTTGGCGGCCGGGTGACCATGAAAGAATTGGTGGCGGTTGCCCGTTTTGGTGCCAGGGTGGAGTTTTCTGAGGCGTATTGTCAGCGAGTAAACCAAGCCCGGGGGTTGGTGGAAAAATGGATCGGTGAGGGCCGGGTGATGTATGGTATCACCACCGGCTTCGGGGCCCTTTGCACCCAGGTGATTTCACCGGCGGAAACGGCCCAGCTGCAAAGAAACATTGTCATATCACACGCAACCTCAGTGGGTTCGCCCTTATCAGTGGAAGAAGTGCGGGCGACTATGTTTATGGTCTTGCAAAATGTCGGCCAGGGCTTTTGTGGGGCGCGGCTGGAAACCGTAGAGCTGTACCGGCAATTTCTAAACCTTGGTCTGACACCGTTCGCCCCCGGGGAGGGATCTGTCGGTTATCTCAGCCCGGAAGCACATATGGCGTTGGTGCTGATTGGTGAAGGGCAGGCTTATGTGGCCGGAGAACTACTGCCGGCCAAGGAAGCGCTGCGGCGGGTAGGGCTTACCCCAACCGTGTTGGCGGCCAAGGAAGGCTTAGTGCTGGTTTCCGGCACAACCAGCGTCACGGCCATTGGTTCGCTGGCCTTATATGACATGCTAAATGCGGCAAAAAGCGCGGATATCATCGGTGCGCTGACGCTGGAAGTCCTGAAAGGGACTACGCGCGCTTTTGATGACAGGCTGATGAGCGTCCGGCCGCATGAGGACCAACGCAGCACAGCGGCTAATGTAAGAAATGTGCTGCAGGATTCGGAGATTGCGGCGCATTTCCGGGATTACCGCTTGCAGGATGCGCTGTCGCTGCGGTGTATACCTCAACTGCACGGGGCTGCCAAGAAAACTCTGAAAGATGCGTTAAAAACCATTGAAATAGAAATAAATTCTTGCTGTGATAACCCGATTCTCTGGCCCGAAGGCGCTGACGGCGAAGCTATCTCCGGCTGCAACGCGGATTCCTCCTATGTGGGCATTGAACTGGACTCAGCCTGCATTGCCGCCACCGTTCTTGCCAAGATGTCCGAGCGGCGAAATAACCGGCTGGTAGACGGCAGTCTCTCCGGCTACCCCTGGTTTCTTATCAGGAAACCGGGCCTTAATTCCGGGTTGATGATACCACAGTATACCCAGGCGGGCTTATTGAATGATATGAAGATCCTGTCCCATCCGGCAACCATTGACGGGATACCAACCTGCGGCAATCAGGAAGATTATGTGGCGATGGGCTATAATGCGGTTAAGAAAGCGCGACAGGTTGTGGAAAAACTGGAATTTATCCTGGCAATTGAACTATTGTCTGTATATCAGGCGCATCAATTCATAGACGGGGACAGACTGCCGGCCACTGCAGCTCAGGCTGTCTTGGGGGAGATTGCCCTTACCGTGCCGGTTATGAGTGAAGATATCTACCTTTACCCTCATATCAATACCTTGAAGAATCTGATCCATTCGCAAAAAATAGTCGAGCTGGTGGAAGATAGGATTGGAACGTTATTATAAGCCGAAACATTAATTATAATTTCTCAGCGTTTCAATTTCTGTTTCTTGCCAAAAAGGAGAATCGGCGGCTGCGGCGAATTACCATAAAACAAGAGACTGGAAAGCGGGAGGTTTTTATGAAGAAAGATATCCTTGTTCCGTTCGATGGGTCCAGGAATGCCACCGAAGCGCTGCAACTGGCAATTACTATGGCGAAACTGCTGCAGGAAAAACTGATTGTCCTCAACGTTCAGCCTAGTTTTCAGACCGTCCATACGAAAATGTTTTTCAAAGAGAATACAATCCGCGAGTATCAGGAGCAGCTGTTTGAAGAGACTGCCGCCCCGGCGCGAAAGATACTGGATGAGGCCGGTATAGACTATGAGCTCCGGTTACGGATCGGTGATGCCAAAGAGCAGATTTGCCTGGAAGCAATGGCCGGCAATACGGTTCTGCCCGGCTGTGCCACCACCGGTATGCGGATGATTGTTATGGGGTCCCGGGGCATGCATCCGGTGCTGGGCGGGGTATTGGGCAGCGTCAGCTATGGGGTGGTCAACGCTGCCGGTTGCCCGGTAACCATTGTACCTTACTCTTGTGCGGAATAGCTGCATTAGCGGAAAGCTGTATTATAGGGCAGCGCCTAGCAACAAAACAGTTAATTTCATATTGACATAAATTAATACTCTGGGTGCCTGAGCTCTTTGAACAGAAACGGATTCTTGTTCAGAGAGCTTTTTCCAATATCAGCTTGTTTTGTTGGCCGGGATATAACCTTCTGTATTTGAAAATACTGTTAATCACCGCCAAAAAGGATTATAATTATCATACAGGCTAATGAAACCGGCTAATCCTATGAGTGAGGACGGACCTTTATCACAGAGGCAAAACACAAATCAGCCGTATCCACAATCATCGGATAGGGTGGATTTTTGTTTTGCCTCACCCATTTTTCTCGCTGCCGGCGGAAAAAGCCCTGATTTAACCCGGCCAGCGGGTCAGTCTGACAAACCGCAGAAAGGAGAGAAATTGTGAACTCTAAAGAATGTTATTGCTATTGCCTGACTAAACTGGGAGCCATTGAGGATTACCCTTTTGGCCCCGGCATCATTGTCATCAGAGTTGCCGGTAAAATTTTTGCCCTGCTGTCACGCTGGCAGGGGCAGGATATTCTGTCGTTAAAATGCGAGCCCAACTATTCTGAGCTGTTGCGACAGCAATATCCGGCCGTTATTCCCGGGTATCACCTAAATAAACGCCACTGGAACACACTGTTGCTTAATGGAACTATACCCGCGGCGGAGACCAAAGGGTTGATCGACCATTCGTATGAACTGGTATTCAGCTCACGGGGCCGGAGCAAGAGGACTGGCAAATAATGCTGGCTGCCGTCGGTTGCGGCCAGGTTTCCGTCGATTTTGCCCAAGCCGGTGTTATTATTGCAGCTTATTCATTTAGCAGTGCCTCTAGTTTGTCCTGCCGCAAAATGGTGATTGTTCCTTTGTCGGCCAGGAGAATCTTGGCCTGGCACAGGTTTTTCAGCTCGCGGCACAGGGACGGGCGCGACACATTCAAATGCTCGGCCCACGCTTTTTGCGTATACGGCAGCTTGATGACGCCGGCATTGCCGGCGGTGGCAATACAATGCACTAACGAATAAGCAATTTTGCTTTGAATTGAGCAATAGGACAACAGCTCAATTTTTTTGTTCAAAAAAACAAGCTTGTCGGCCATAAGGGCCAGAAAATTGGCCAGCAGCACGCTGTTGTCAGCCAGGGCCCTGATCAGATATTGTTTGGGAAGCAGCATAACGTCCGTGGTGGCCCGGGCTATGACCTGGCACGGATAGGCCGGCAGGCTGGAGAATATCGTGCCTTCGGCGAATAATTCGCCTTTTTCCTTACAGATCAGGTTAACAACCTTGCCTGACGGGAAGATCTTCTGCACCTCGACACTGCCTTTGAGGATAATCCCCACATCGGTGATCGGCTGGTCCATTCTGAAAATGAACTGGTTTTTTCTATAATTGCCGATTTTGTAGCCGGCCTGTTCCAGAAACCGCTCCAGGTCCGAGCGGCTGCAGTTTTTAAACAGCGGGCAACTGGCGATCGCCGGGAAAAAATTCTCCATTTTTAGCTCCATCTCCAATGTGTGTAACCTGGGATACACAACTTATTTTTTAATTTAATTATAATACACCTAAACACAAATGATAAAGGTTTTCATTATCGTTCATTGAGGTTTTTATTCAAGCGATGCTGATGTATACGAGGAGGAGACATGATGAAAAAAACAGCCATTGTAGCCTTGACTGCCTTAGCATTTTCCGCAGCCCCTACCTATGCGCAGGCGGTGGACCCTGAGGAATTTGCCCTGGAGGAGGTCGTGGTTACGGCAACCAAGACCGATATGAAGAAAAAAACAGTACCGGCCTCTGTTGAGGTGATTACCCGGGAGGATATTAATGCCCGGGGGGCGCACACGCTAAAAGATATTATCAGTACGGCCGCCGGTGTCAGCATGATCCGCTCAACCGGCCGCGATGCCGTTTCCATCCGGGGGTTTGAGTCGTGGTTCTCAATGATCCTCATTGACGGCAAACGGATTTCCTCGGAGATTGACCAGAGCTATGAACTGGAACGGATCGCGCTGGCGAATGTGGAGCGGATTGAGATTGTGCGCGGGCCTGTCAGCTCCCTGTACGGCACCGATGCAATGGGCGGCGTGGTCAATATTATCACTAAGCGGGCAGCCGCACCGGCCTTCAGTGCCAGCCTGGGCCACGGAGCCAACAGCCGCGGCGACCGGGGCGGGAAAGACCGCTATCATTTTACCTATGATTCGGGGCTGCAGGGCAAAACCGGGGTGACCCTATCCGGCTCCCGCTTAGAAAATAACGCCTCTTTCAAAAGCAACGGGACTACCTATGCGCCGTATGGCGAGCGGGAGAATATCAGCACCAGCGTGGATTACCGGCTGACAGAAGACGAAACCATTACCCTGACCGCGGCCTATATGAGTGAGGATACGCAGGAGTATGCTTATAAAGAAACGCCGGCGGGAAACACCAGAATGAGAATTCATGACCAGAATAAGCGCTACGATTATTCACTGAGCTACAACAAACAGGAGACGGCCACCAACAGTGTTTTTCTGCGGGCCTATTTATCCGAGTATTATAAGAAAAGTGATATCTATAATGCCGCATCCGGACAGTTCATGAATTTTGGCGACTCTCATCGCACCCTGCCCGGTTTTGAAGCCCGCCTGACCCGGGCGGCCGGAGACCGGCATATCCTGACCTACGGCGGTGAATACCGGCCGGAAAAATTCCGCGGGACCGCAGTCAAAACCGGTCAGAAAATATTTTCTGTGAACCATGGCGGCAAGGTTCTCACAGGTTCGGGCATTGATCTCGATTATTCCGCGTTATATATTCAGGACCAGTGGCAGGTGTCGCCCAAGCTGCTGGCTGTTTCCTCCCTCCGCTATGACGACAGCAATCGATTTGAAAGCAATCTCAGCCCCAAGCTGGGCCTCACCTACGAGGCCAGCGGGGAATCGCGGCTTAAGCTTAACGTTGCCAAGGGCTTCCGCACTCCCACCCCTAATCAGCTTTATATCAGCTCATCGGTGAAACGCAATGATGATTTTGTAACCTTAATTGGCAACGATCAGCTCCGGTCCGAAAAGTCGAATTCCTATGAGCTCTCACTGGAGCAGGACTGGGGCAAGGCTACCGGCAAGCTGACCTATTTTGTCAACAAGCTTGACAATATGATTGAAGAAGACTGGCTGTCCAGCAGTCAAGTTACCTATCAAAATATCGACAAGGCCACCCTGCAGGGGGTGGAGGCCGAGCTGAGCTATCCCTTGTCGGCGACCCTTGCGTGGACAGCCAATTATACCAACCTGGATGCCACCGATGACCAGAACAATTCACGGCTGACAAACCGGGCCCGCCATAAGCTGGCCTCCCGCCTGGCCTATGATGATCACGACTCGGTCCGGGCCAGTCTCTGGTGCGAATTTTATGGCGATTTTCTGTATGATGCCGGTGCGGGTGCCAGCAAGAATAAGTCCTATTCCCTGTGGAACCTAAACCTGGAAAAAGCGCTAACCCCCAATTACACCTTCAGCGTCGGGGTGGAAAACCTGCTCAACAAGAAAGATGAGGACCTGTCCCTGCAGGGGGCCTTTGTATACAGTGAAATCCGGCTGAAATTCTAAGCAGCCGGCCGGGGTAACCCGGCGTAAGTATCACTGAAACAGGAGGATACCATGTATCGCACTATGACAAGAGCCGCCTTGCTATTGGCGCTGATGTTTATATTTCAGTCCCTGCGCCTGTTCCTGCCGGTGCCGGCCTTTGTCTCCATGTTTGTTATCGGCAGTGCCGTCAATGCCTGCCTGCTGGCGGCGGTGGAAACCGCCGGCTGGCAGGCGGCCCTGCTGCTGGGGCTTGCGGCCCCCGTTATTGCCTGTCTGCAGCAGGCCCTGCCGGTGCCGGTATTGATTATCCCGGTGATTGCCGCCAATATCTTCTATATTGCCGGTTATAAAGTGCTGCTGCCGGTCAATCGCTGGCTGGCGGTTGCGGCGGCGGCCGGGCTTAAAATGGCCGGCCTGTATGTGGCCGTGGCCTGGCTGTTAACCTTCGTCAATATACCGGCGAACCTGGCAGTCATGATCAAAATGATGCTGAGCTGGCCTCAGCTTATCACCGGCGTCACAGGAGGAATCATATGTTTTGTGGTATTAGCAAGACGGCAGGGCGGCAACGGGCGGCGAGCCGGGCTATGACCCGGCCGCAGCGGCAGACGGAAATCACGCTTGCCGGCCACCGGTGCCGCACCTGCCGGCTTTGTCTCGAGGCCTGCCCGCTCAGCAGCGGCCGCAGCCGGCCCGGCTGTTTGTCGGTACAGCCGATTGTCAGCCAGGACTGCATTACCTGCGGCGCCTGTTTCCGGCGGTGCCCGCATCAGGCGGTTGATTACCAGGATGATATTCAGGCCTTTCTGGCTGAATTAACTGCCGGTAAACCCTTAGCCCTGCTGGTGGCCCCGGCAGTTCAACGGCATTTTCCCGCTTACCGGCGACTGTTCGGCTATTTGCAAACCCTGGGGGTTACCGCCTTTTACAATGTCCTGCTGCGCGCTGACATCACGATCTGGGCCTATGTCCACATCCTGCGGCGCAATCGGGGCACGCCCTACATTTCCTCGCCCTGTGCGGCCGTCAACAATTATATTATTAAACACGCCCCCCGCTTACAGGCCCATTTATTGCCGGTCTATAGCCCGCTCCAGTGTGCGGCTATCTATCTGAAAAAATATGCCGCCGTCCGGGAGCAGCTGGCTTTCTTATCGCCCTGTATTGCCAAACGCGGCGAGATCCGCCTGAACCGGCCGCAGCCGTACGGGATCGAATACAGTGTCACCATCGGTCGCCTGCAACAGTACCTCCACGCGGCCGGCATTGACCTGAACCGCTATGACCCGGTGGATTTTACTGATGCCGGTGAAGGCAACGGCCAGACGCTCGGTGCTTATGGCGGAATTTGCGAATGCCTGGCCGGCCATCTGCCGCCAGGGAGCTATCAAAAAATCAGCGGCACCGGCTCAGTTTACCCGTTTCTGGCCGACTACCAGCAGGCCCTGGCAAAAAAATATCCTTTGCCGACGCTGACCGAAGTCTATAACTGTGCGGGCGGCTGTGACCGCGGGACCGGAGTGGGCGCTTATCTGAGCAATATAGAAACGCCAGGCGGCCGGCAGCCTGATCAAAATCAGGCGCAAACGGCGGCAGCCATTTTTAGCAGGTTTGACCGCGAATTAAATGTAGCGGATTTTATCCGGATCTAACCGGTGCGGCTTGCTGCAACCCAGGTTAGCATCTATTTAATAGAATGAGCGTAAAGGAGGAGCTATGGAGCCGGTATTGTTAGTTAAAGACCACCAGGATGTGCTTGCCATTACCTTTCAGGATATGGTCAAATATCACGGGCGGGAGTTTATCGGGGGGGTGGCGCTGGCCTTTAAGCTGCTGGAGCTGGCCTTCAGCCAGCTTTCGCCGGCTGAGCCCCCGGCGCGGGAGAAATTTGCTATTCTGATTGGCGTTCAGGGTCCGGGGATTATTGATGGTTTGGAAATGGTCACCCGGGCGAAATCGCGGGCCGCGATGCTTGTTGATCCGCAGACGGCCAGTACCAAAGCGGCGCCCGATGCCGCCGACGGCTGTGGCGGCCGCTATTATTTTGAAATTACGTATCATCACAGGCAACGTATATACTCGCTAAAACACGGGCTGCTGCCGGCGGAATTTATCACCCTGGCCTATAAAACCCACGATGGCACCCTGACTGCCGCCGAGGCAACGCGGCTGGCCCTGCTCAAAGAGGAAATTGCCGGATTTCTCCTGTCCAGGCCGGCCGCAGCATTATTCGATGTTATGGAAGTACCGCAGCCTGAGTAGCAAGCGGTTACATACTGTCAAAATCGCTTGGGTATATATAACTAAGCCCCTGATAATGGACTTTTATAAGTGTCTATTATCGGGGGCTAATTTGTATATGCGGGGTCAGGCCTTAAGGCCTTACACTTCCAAATTGTTGCTAATCTTTTCTGCCAGGTGTTTCAGCTCATCTCTGTCAACGACTTTGTTGTACTCTCTAATAATCCGCTCATACTCAGGGTATATAGATGCTCAAAAGTCTCGGCTTGCTGAATCTCCGGCAGTTTTACTCCCATATATTCCATATACTTCTCGTTCGCCTTCGTTTTGTTATTGGCAAGCATGGATAATATAAATTCTGTATCCACGATACTGCTGTTTCCAGTCGGACATGCAAGCTGACTGGTCAACAGGGTTTCCCACTCTGTCATATTTACGATTATAATATTGGGTGTAG
Organism: Sporomusa termitida; assembly: GCF_007641255.1. Lineage (NCBI taxonomy): Bacteria > Bacillati > Bacillota > Negativicutes > Selenomonadales > Sporomusaceae > Sporomusa > Sporomusa termitida. The sequence continues at coordinate 4,024,289 of NZ_CP036259.1, read as the reverse complement.
CTTTGCTAATCCCCGTCATGATTTTAGAAAGTGGTTCTGTTGCAACTCATCTCAGCAGGTGGACATGGTTATTCCCTGATGGCGTCTTGCCAGCCGGACACATCCTGCCTTTCTCTTTTTGCGGCCATACTATCATATTTATCATTAGTGTAAACAGTAAGGCCTGACCCCGAAAAGCAATGAAAAAACAAACAAAAATAGATAAAAAGTAACAAAAATAAATTTAATTCGATAAATCTGTTGACTTATGTTAGTTTATGTAATAACTTAATAAGTATAATATGGTAAATTTTCCATTTGATTTCATTTTATATTAACCCTCAGAAGGGGTTTGGCATAGGTATTCTGATCATTGCGGAGGTGGGGAAATGCCGATACCTGAAGTGGCGATGATAAGTAACACGGCTGACATTGTTCCAATAGTAATGGCTGTAAAAAATAAAAAGTGGCTGCAATGACGCAAAAACGCTGGGGAATCGCACTTTGCCTGTCAGCAACTGTCCATCTGATGCTTGTTGCCGGCATTAGTTTTTTTTATTTGCGGGATAAACCGGAGGCTTTGGCGGAACCGCTGCTGCCGATAGAAGTGGAATTGGGTGAATATAACGTGGAGGACGATCCCGCTGATGCGCCGGTACAAGCGGCCGCGCCCAATCCGCGGCCGAGCCGGCCTGCACCAGTTGCTATCAGCCGGCTTGCGCCAGAGTCCGCTCCGGTTTTTGCCGATACTGCTCCCACTGCTGCTCCTAAAGCTGTAAAGGAAAAAATGCCGGTGCAGGAAAAAGCAGGCCAGGCCGGCAATGGCACTGGTTCGGCCAGCCAGTCTGACAGCGGCCACGGCCATGACGCCCAGGGGAGTTCACCATATGGCGGGGCCGGCCGGCTTCCCTATGTGATTGAAGGTCCGCCGCCGCCCTATCCAGAAGAAGCCAGGCTGCGCGGCTGGGAGGGAACGGTACGTGTCCGGGTTTTAGTCCTGGAAAAAGGAACTGTCGGCGATATGGCAATTGTACAGAGTTCGGGTTATCGCAGCGTGGATCAGTCGGCTGTCAGCGGCCTGCGCCGCTGGCGGTTCAGCCCGGCTTATCAAGGTGGGAGGCCGGTTCCGGCCTGGGTTGTTGTACCTGTTGTTTTTCAACTCGAATAATGAAGAAAGACAGCAGGCAGCCCGGTATGGGCGCGGATATGAACAGCCAAACGGTCAGGATAGTTGAACAACTGTGATGACGCCGGTGTATGTCCATAACGGTTGTAGGGGATTGAAGGGGATAACATGGCAAAAATAACTGAGCAGTCCGTGGCGTCAATAAAGTTTTCCCTATTAATTATGGTGTTAGTCGCTATATTTTTTTTGTCTTTCCTGATAGGACGCTATCCGATTGCCCCGGATATTGCGTTGGGGATTCTTCTGTCAAAAATCATTCACCTGACACCTTTTTGGACAGAGGATATGGAAATTATCATGCTGAAGATCAGGTTGCCGAGAATTACAGCCGCTATTCTGGTGGGGGCAGCCTTATCCGCCTCCGGGGCCGCATACCAGGGGATGTTCCGCAATCCAATGGTTTCCCCCGGAATTTTAGGAGTGACGGCCGGTGCCAGTTTTGGTGCCGCCCTGGCAATTCTGTTGTCTCTCAATGCTGTTGGCATTCAATTGGCGGCCTTTGCTTTTGGCTTACTGGCCGTGACGGCAACCTACCTGATTACCCTCTGGCTGGGAAAAAAAGGTGAGACGATTCTGATCATGATCCTGGCCGGCATTATTATCGGCACGTTGTTTACCTCATTTGTTTCCTTGATTAAGTATGTGGCCGACCCCAACGACGCACTGCCGGCTATTACCTATTGGCTGATGGGCAGCCTGGCTGCTGTTAATAACCGTGATGTGTATCTGGCCGCTGTTCCGATTGTGGCCGGACTGTTTGTGCTGACACTGCTGCGCTGGAATTTGAATGTGATGTCCTTTGGCGACGAAGAGGCCAAAGCCTTAGGGATAAATACCGTCCGGCTGCGGATTATTGTTGTGGTCTGCGCCACTATGGTGACGGCGTCGGCCGTGGCCATTAGCGGCGTCATCGGTCTGGTGGGCCTGGTGGTGCCCCATTTGTCCCGGCTGCTGGTGGGGCCTAATTATAAGATTTTACTCCCGGTTGCCATCGTTATGGGGAGTATATTTATGTTACTGGTAGATGATTTAGCGCGGACGATGTTTGCAGTGGAGGTCCCTTTGGGTATACTGACCTCCATAATCGGAGCGCCGTTTTTCCTTTATCTCCTCTTACATACACGCAAAGGCTGGGCTTAACAGCCGGCAAGGAGTGGCAGCATGATCCTTACAGTCGACAATATTGCCTGTGGCTATGGGGCCCAAACGGTCCTTAGCGGGGTATCCTTTGAAATTCATTCCGGCGATTTCATGTGTTTGCTGGGGCCTAACGGCGTGGGGAAAACCACGTTGTTTAAAACTATTTTACGGTTGTTGAAAATTCAGTCCGGGAAAATATTGCTAAATGGAAAAAATATTGCCAACTGGTCCCAGCCACAGCTGGCGGCAAAAATCGGTTATGTTCCCCAGGCCCACACACCGCCCTTTCCGTTTACCGTGCTTGATGTGGTCGCGATGGGCCGGAGCGCCCGCCTGGGACTGTTTGGCTCGCCGTCGCCTGCCGATATGAAAATAGCCGGCCAGGCCCTGGAGACACTATCAATAGGTTATTTACGCAGCAGCATCTATACCCGTATCAGCGGCGGTGAACGGCAATTGGTATTGATTGCCAGGGCCTTGGCGCAGCAGCCGGAATTTCTGATTATGGATGAGCCTACTGCCAGTCTGGACTTTGGCAACCAGATACGGGTCCTGGACTATATCCGCGACCTGGTCACCAAATCCGGCATCGGCGTGCTAATGACCACCCATTATCCCAACCATGCGCTGCGGTATGGGTCGAAGGTGGCGGCCATAGGCAAGAACGGCAGTCTTACAACCGGCGCGCCCCGGCAGGTGATTACCGAACAATATTTACAAGATACCTATGGTGTGAATGTGCAGATTGTTCAGTTGCAGTTACGTGATGGACAGGTTGCGTCTGCTTGCATCCCGTTGTCTACCCAGACAGCTTCCACAGCGGAAAAGACGGGATAAAGATATATTATATAACAGGAGGGAAGCGGTGTGAAAAACAGTAAGATGGGAAAAACAGTGGCTGCGCTTGTTTTGTCTACTCTGGTCGGGGCGGCAGTGCCTGCCTGGGCGGAGGAATCAGCTGCCGCTAAAGACCCGGAAATGTCAACAGTCGTGGTCAAGGCCCAAAAGGCAGAGGCGGAAACACCGGTATACAGCCGTTTGGCGATTCCGGAGAGCAGCAAGGCGGCGACGGAAGTCATTACCCGGGAAGATATTGAGGCCATGCATCCCAAGGATGTGCTGGAAATACTTGAACGCGGCACCGGGATTGTAGGTACGCGCTGGGGTCAAAAGGGCTATTACAAAGTCCAGGCGCGCGGCGGCGATAATATCGGGATCATCATTGACGGGGTCTATTTGCCCGACACGCAGGCCTCGCGTATTTTGGCAAATCTGCCGGTTGACCTGATCGAATCCATCACCCTTGTCCGGGACGCCTCCATCCTGACACTGGGTCCTATTGCCAATTTTGCCACCAATTTTGTCAAGGGAGGCTCTCCCAGCCAGGGTTTCATTATCATAGAAACCCTGAAAGTAACCGGGCCTGTCGATAAAGCCAAGCTGAGTTACGGTACTTTTGATACGGAAAAATTCAGCCTCCTGCATGGCGATAAACCCGGTGACAGCGCTTATTATGCGCTGGGATACGCCAAAGACCGGAGCGACGGTAGGTCCGGCTGGTTTAACGGCCGAAATTTTGATACGTATTTTCTAAAGGCCGGGGATAAAGGCGAAGACTGGTTTGCCGATATGACCCTGATTGTCAACAATGGCTGGAGTGGCCAGCAGGTATTGTTTAACGAAGACGGCAGCTACCTGAATCGCACCAGCAGCCTAGGCAAATGGGATCCCATTAATACGACGCTGTTTACAACGAATGCGGCGAAACTATGGGATGAAAACCGCACGACAACCTTCAGCTTCGGCTATAGCTCGGTGCGGTCCAGCCGGATTGCGCTGGTCTACTCGCCGGCAATAAAATCGCACTGGGAAGAAAATGAATACCTGCGCGAAGTAAACCTGGCGCATACCTTGAATTTTGGCCGGGATACGCTGAAATTCGGCGTCCAGGCCATGTGGTGGCATTCGCCGACCGGGGTTGCAGGGCAGGCCGGCTATGAACGCCAGGAGGAACTGTACGGCTACTATTTGTACGGGGAGCGGCGGGTCAATGATAAACTGACGCTGGATACCGGGGCGCGGCTGGACAGAAAACATATTACCAAGGGCGTCGCCAAATATTTCGCGGGCGGCGGCAGCAACATCCAATACGACGCGACATACGGGGAATTTTGGGAGAAAGAAGCCGTTAGCTTTTCCCTGGGAGCCGCTTATCAGCTGGACCCGGTCTATAAGCTGTCTTCGCGTTTCTCCTACTCGCGTCAGCCCGCGGGCAGGTATCTGCTTACGGAAAACAACGAGCTGCTTGATGCGGAAGTGCGTTATAAATATGAAACAGGCGTTACGGCCAGCTATAACAAGGCTCTCAATGCCTCGCTGACGGCATTTTTATATGATATCAACGATGCCCGGGTTTCTACGGGAAAAACGTATTACGATGCGGAGACTGGCATGGATGTAACGACCTATACCGGAAGGGATCTGACGCGCAAGGGCCTGGAACTGTCGGTGCATGGCCGTTTGTCCGGCCCCCTCGGCTATAAAGCCGGGTATTCTTATTTTACTTCGAGCGACGCCCTGGATGACAGCTATATACCGCATAGCAGCTACAATCTGGCGCTGAACTACAGGCAGGCCGATATCGCGGCCAATATCAGCCTCCTGTACCTCAGCCGGTTTGCAAGTTCGATGGGAGATGCCACTAAGTTAGGCGGCTATACCACCATCGACGCCAACATCAGCAAGGACCTGGATAGAACGACCAAGCTTACCCTGTACGGGCGCAATATTACCGACCGGCGTTATGGCAGAGGCATGAACTATTATGATGCCGGCGCCGAATACGGGATAGAGGTCAGTAAGAAGTTTTAACACCGAGCAGGTGCCGGGCAGGCAAGAACAGGGGGTGATGCGATGAAAACAGGAAAATATATCATATGGGGCGGCATTTTTAGCTTATTCATTTTCCTAGCCGGCTGCCAGAACGCTTTTAAGGCTCAACCGGCAGCAAATCCCAACCAGATCACGATTACCGATGCCAGTGGAGCCACAGTGGCAATCCCGGCCCGGATTCAACGGATCGCAGATGCCTGGCCTGCTCACAATGAGGTGGTGTGCATGCTGGGAGCGGGGGATAAAATCGTTGCGACGACGACGGCGGCGGCGCAACGGCCCTGGATGAAGGTCGTTAATCCGCAAATGAACCAGGCGGTCACGGCTTTTGACGCTAGCGGTGTAAATCTGGAAACCCTTATGGCCGCTAAACCGGACATTGTGTTTACGCCGCTGAATAATAAAAGCGCCCGCAAAATAGCTGATGTAAAGATCCCGGTTGTGCAATTGATGTTTAACGATTTTGACAGCTTGAAAGAATGCTTCCGGCTAACCGGTGTCATTCTGGGCGGGGAAGCAAAGCCGAGAGCGGAAAAATATATCGCTTATCTGGATCACAACCTCGACCGGATAACCGGGATAACTGCGGGGATTCCCCGGGAACAAAAACCGAAAGTGATCCATATTACCAGGCTTGCACCATTAATGGTAGACGGAAAAGATACAATTATTGATGCCTGGATAAGGGTTGCCGGGGGAATCAATGCCGCCGATACCGGCGGTGAAGTAGCGATGGAGCAGCTGATAACCTGGAATCCTGACGTGATTATATTTGGCAATACGGCACTGGCCTTGAACGGAGTGGAGGACGGAGCAAAAGCTCTGAACAACATCCTGCAGGATGAAAAGTGGCGGCGCTTGCAGGCGGTACAAACAGGGAATGTGCATATTAATCCGGAGGGGGCTTTTTTCTGGGATCGGTACGGGGCGGAGGTAGCGCTGCAAATTCAGTGGGCGGCCAAGGTTTTGCATCCAGATAAGTTTCAGGATATTGACATCGTTCAGGAAACCCGTTATTTTTACCGGACTTTTTTACATTATGATCTGTCGGCAGCAGAGGCAAGCAGAATCATCAGCGGGAAACCGCCGGTCCGGCCATGATAAGGGGTAAGTTCAAAAATATAAAGCGGCTGCTGGTAAAGAGGTGTAAAGATGAAGGGCTTAATTAACTGGGAAGCTTTGCAAAAGTACCAGAAATTGCCGTTTGCCAATATGGACGAGGCGGCGCAAGCAAAGCAATGGGGCAGTTTTGCCGGTATGTATGACGGAATGGCGAAGCTGGAAAAAGAGTTTACCAAAAAACAGGTGGGGCAGATGCTGTTGTCGGCCGAGGATTCGGTAATCGACATCGGCTGTGGACCGGGACGACTGTCTGTTCCGGTAGCCCAAAAAGTAAAGAGTGTCACTGCTCTGGATGTTTCCGAGGCGATGCTGGCGAAATGCATGGAAAATGCCAGGCGCGAAGGCGTCCACAATATTACGCCGATGAGAGCGAACTGGCTGGCAGAGGACGCAGTTGAAACCGTTGGCAAATATGATATTGCCATTGCCTCACGGTCAGTAGGCTTTGCCGATTTAGTGAAAATCAACCGGATTGCCAGAAAGTATGTCTTTATTCTGGGCTGGGCCAATGCCCCCAGTCTCCGGGAAATCCAGTTAGACTTTCTTGAGGGCATTGGACAGGAAAAAGTGCCGCATGATCCCGATGCCCGCATGTTCGGCTACAACATGATGTTTAACATGGTGTACGACATGGGGGCCAATCCCAATATTGTTGTTGTGGAGGACGGTTTTGAGCGTGATTATGTTTCCCGCGAACAAGCCTACGCAGACCTGCGGTTTGTCGGCGAGATTCGCCCGGAATTTGAAGAGCAATACCGCAGCAACGTTGACCGTTATTTAATACCACAGCCAGACGGCGGCTTCAAGCTGCTTAGGAAGACCAAAACCTTTGTTCTGTGGTGGCGGCCGGACGAAGTGAGCGCATAAAACCCGTATTGGCACTCCTGACGGCCGCCATTGTTGGCTGTGGCCGCAGGGTATGTTTAAAGGTTAGAGCAACAGAAAAAATTCTGTTGCTCTAACCTTTTTTTTGGTCGTGTGCCCGGCACGGGGGAGTGCGCGGGGTCAGGCCTTACACTTTGCACAAATTGTTGCTAATCTTTTTTGCCAGGTGTTTCAGCTCAGTTCTGTCAACGACTTTGTTGTACCCTTTCAGCTGCAACTCCCCTAGCAGGTGGGCATGGTTATTCCCTGATGGCGTCTTGCCAGCCGGACACATCCTGCCTTTCTCTTTTTGCGGCCATACTATCATATTTTATCATTAGTGTAAACAGTAAGGCCTGACCCCGAAAGTTCAAAGTTTCTTACTCAGGCAGCAAATCAATCGCGGTCATTGCCATCGCTTTAGCGCCCACCAGCAGACGCTCCTGGGCGTAGTCAGAGCCGGCGGCAGCGGCAAATTCCGGTGTATGGGCAACAAGCCCGCCGCCAATGCCAATATCCGGATGCAGGGTGGGCACCCTGTGACTGACGTTGCCGACATCAGTTGAACCGCCGGCGTCTGCCGGCGGCAGTACGGTCACTGTTTCGCCCAGCTGGGCCATGTTGTTTTGGAACAGGGTCATGAGGTGCGAAGCATTGATTAATTCTTTAAACAAGGGTTCATAATGGACGGCCGTTACGGTAGTGCCTGTAGCCTGAGCCACCCCTGACGCCAGTCGGCGCACTGCCGGCAGCACGGTTTCTTCCAGGAAGTCGGAGGAGAGGGCCCGGACGGTGAGTCTGGCCTCGGCCTCGGCCGGAATGATATTAGGGGCGGTGCCGCCTTTGGTAATAATGCCGCCGAGAATAGTTGGCCGGGTGAAGGTCTGCTGTAAGGGCTTCAGCCCCTGGTAGAACATAACCAGGGCATCCAGGGCGTTTACCCCTTTATCGGTTTTACCGGCCACATGGGCCGGGCGGCCATGAAAGGTTACCTGCAGCGGATGGGTGGCGTAGGAGGTGCCGCCGACATTGTTGCCGCTGGCCGGGTGGATGATCAGGGCGGCTGTCAGGTTGTCAAAAATACCGGCCTCGGCCATGGCCACTTTAGCCCCGCTGGTTTCCTCGGCCGGGCAGCCGATCAGATAAGACACTGCCTGGCCGGCAGCCACGGCGGCAAAGGCCGCCGCCGCTCCCCAGCTCATTGCAGCGATAAGATTATGGCCGCAGGCATGGCCCAGACCGGGCAAGGCATCATATTCGGCCAAAAAGGCAATCTTTGGTCCCCTGATCCCTTTACTGGCAATAAAGGCGGTTTCATAGCCGCTGATATTTTTCTCCAGGGCAAAGCCCTGGCGGGCAGCAGCTTCGGTAAGGAGCCGGGCGGCCTGGTATTCCTGCCGGCCCAGCTCAGGATTAGTGTGGAGAAAGCGGCTGATGTTTTTTAGTTCGGGCGCCATGTTATTTATAAACTCAATCGCCTGCTCCTTGCGGCTGTGTTTATCCATTTTTCCCTCCTGTTGCACAGATCTGCCGGTTTATGCGGTGGTTGCCGCTTCTGTGATTACGAGCCCGCCGTCTTCCGGCCGTAAGGTGGCGTTAACCCCCAGGGGCAGGGTCGCTTTGTCGGCAGTGTGCCCAAAATGCAGATTAATCAGTACCGGTTTGCCTAGGCTGCCCAACCGTTCAGCCAATACCTCGGCGATGGTAAAACTGGGCGGTTTGGCTTCTGTTTCGCAGTCGGCACAAACATCGAACACAATGCCGGCCGCAGCCTGGAGCTTGCCGGCCAGCGACAGCTGGGTCAGCAGGCGGTCAATACGGTAGGGCGCTTCGCCCACTTCCTCCAGACAGAGGATTTTGCCGGCGGTATCAATTTCATAGGGGGTGCCCAGGGTGGCGGCAAGCAGGCTGAGATTACCCCCGGTCAGGGGGCCGGCCGCGGTGCCGGGCACGATAAATGCGGGATCGGGGGCCAGCGGCGGATTAGCAATCAGGCCCAGCGGTGCCGGCGCTGTAACGGCCTGCAGAAAGTAGTCCCAGGTATACAGGGGCAATTCTTTACCCATATCTGATGCCACCATTGGGCCGTGGAAGGTGATCAGGCCGGCACGCTGGCCAATACTGGTGTGCAGGGCGGTAATATCGCTATAGCCAACAAATACTTTGGGGTTTTGCCGGATGAGATCATAGTCCAGCAGCTCTAATAACCGCATGGTGCCATACCCGCCCCGCAGGCAAATGATTCCATCCACAGCCGGGTCGGCAAACATCGCCTGCAGGTCTGCGGCGCGCAGGGCGTCCGGGCCCGCCAGATAGCCCAGTTCCTGACTGACGGTAGTACCCGGTTTAATCCGGAACCCTGCCTGCTCCAGCCAGGCAATGCCGGCGGCGGTCTGTTCCTGGTTGCCCGGGCCGGCCGGGGCAATGACGCCGAGCGTGGCGCCCGGCCGAAGCCGGCGGGGTTTGAGCCGGGGCTTGCTATCCATAGTATCAACTCCTTGCAAAGTCTCAGCAGCAAGGGATATGCACGTGAATAACGGCACGTCCCCGGCTGGTGCTGAACACTGGTTGTGGCTGAGAGGGGAGAAGAAGGGTGACCGGACTTATTTCTCAATATAGGTTGTTTTAAAGTCGGCTAAGCCCAATACTGACCAGAAATAACCCTTAACATAGGGTTTGCTGATAAATGGCTGGGTGGTGTAGTAGATGGGGATAATTACGGCGTCATCAAAGAGGATTTTCTCCGCGGCATGCATGGCCTGCATCCGGACCTGCTGGTCAGGTGTGGACTGCGCCTGCTCTACCAGGCGGTTATAGGCCGGATTGGTGTAGTTGGCGTCATTATCAGGATCTTTAAAGACATCCATAAAGGTCATGGGATCGGCATAGTCACCAACCCAGGAAGCCCGGGCGATCTGATAATCACCATGGTTTCTGGCCTCTAAGAATACTTTTGATTCCTGGTTGGTTAAATTGACGGTTATACCCAGGTTTTGTTTCCACATTTCCTGCATGGCCTCGGCAATTGATTTGTGCAGTTCACTGGTATTAAATGTGAGGGTAACAGGCGGCAGGCCCTTGCCGTCCGGGTAGCCGGCGTCAGCCAGCAGTTTTTTGGCCTGACCTGCATCCTCAACGGCGTAGTTACCGCCTTCTTCCCGGAAATCCCTGCTGCTGGCCGGGTTGATGAGGCCGGGGGCTACCCAGGCATAAGCAGGTTTTTTGCCGCCCTTAATTACGTTCTTGACCAGGGCCTCCCGGTTAACCGCCTGGGCAAAAGCCTTGCGGACCTGGGGGTTGTCAAAGGGGGCGGCCTGGGTATTAAAGACATAGTAGTAGATGCCGAGATAAGGCGATATTTTAAGCAGTCCGGCCTGGGTGAGACGGTCATGCTCAACGACAGGGGGTTCGACTATCATATCCACCTGATTGTTTTCCAGCATGGCCAGGCGGGTGGTTTGCGAATCACTGATCGGCCATTCCATTTTGGTCAGCTTTACGGCCGTGGTATCCCAGTACTGATCATTTTTGACAAATTCAAGTTTGCCGCTATGGGTCCAGTGGCTGATTTTGAAGGGACCATTACCGATTAAAGTGGCCACTTCATTCGCCCAGTTATCAGGGCTGGCCGTTACTGTTTTTTGATGAACCGGATAAAAGGCATGGAAGGCAACTAAGCTTAAGAAATAGGCGGTAGGCTTTTCCAGTGTAACCTCCAGCGTCAGTTCATCCAGGGCTTTTATGCCCAGCTGCTCGGCCGGCAGTTTTTTTTCATTGTAGGCCTGGGCATTTTTGACCGGGAATAACATATAGGCATTCTCTGAAGCTGTTTCAGGATTTAAGACCCGCTGCCAGGCAAAGGCAAAATCCTGGGCGGTAACAGGCTCGCCGTTAGCCCATTTGGCACCGGCCCGTAAATGAAAGACATAGGTTAGTCCGTCCGGGGATACCTCCCATTTTTCCGCTACGCCGGGTGCCGGCTGGTCTTGGGCATCAAGCCGGGTTAAGCCCTCAAAGATCTGCAGTTCCACCAATGACTCCGGAATGGCGGTGGACTTGGCCGGGTCCAGGGTTGCAGGCTCGGCTTCGAGGGCATAGCGAAACACCTGCTCATTGGTGCCGGCGCCGGATTTGCCGCAGCCGGCCGCCAGCGTGGCCAGCATTGCCAGCAGCAGCAAGGCGGCACAGAGTTTTTTACACGTCATGGTTATTCCTCCTTATGCTATGTATTCATAGATAATTTTGCCAATCATGGCCACCAGCTGCAGCCCTTCATAATTGGCCGTAAGTTCGGCGGTAAGCACACAAATGATATACGGACCGCCGGGGGCGAATAATATGCCGCCGTCATGTTCAGCCCCGGCCAGGGTCCCTGTTTTATGAGCGATAATAACCTCTGCCGGCAGGTAAAAGGGCAATTTGTCCCGGATCTGCTGCCGTTTCAGGATATCCAGCATCATGGCGTTGTAGGGGGGCGGGACGGCGGGAGTGCTGCCGGCAATCCCGGCAAACAGGCGAGCCAGGTCGGCGGCTGACGTAAGGTTTTCCCGGCCTGCTTTGGCGGCGGCGAAATCCATCATTTTACGCTGCAGGACTGTGGACCGTAAGCCCAGACCGGTTATGGCCGCATTGATCGCTGCCATACCGGCGAGGTCAATGAGGACATTCGTAGCCGTATTGTCGCTGAGGATAATCATCAGCGTAACCAGTTCGGCTACAGTCATTTTTATGCCGGGCTGCAGTTCTTTTAGAATGCCGGCCCCGCCGGTTTGCATTTGGCTGGTTATTGCCACTGTTTTAGCCAGCGGCAGCTTACCTGCCGCCGCCTGCCGCATCACTTCAATCATAATGGGGATCTTAATCATACTGGCTGCCGGGAATACCATCGCCGGATTGATGGCTAGGGCATTCCCGGTGCTTTCATTCCTAACGATAACCGCTGAACGGCAGGAATACTGAGCCAGAAGGGTCTGGATCTTTGTATGCAGCCTTTCCATAGTGAACTCCTTTGGCCGGGTAAGGTACAAGTGTCTTGGCCATGTTAGATTTTCGTTTTAGGGCGAGACAACATGGTAAAGGGCAAGGAAGCCCCGACGACGCATACTGGCAGGGGTCTGCTAGGAGGGGCTGACGCCGCCATTTGCCATTTTGGCCGTCATCAAACTTAAAAGATAATGTGGTCAAGACACTAGACCGCGAAAAAGCCGGCCGGTGCAGACCCGGTGATATGAGGTAAAAATCAGGGGCCGGGATATAAATGGCAGGCGGCCCTGTGGCCGGCCCCAAGGTCTGCGAGCACCGGTTCCTGTTCGGCACACCGCGGCAGGGCCTGGCGGCAGCGGGGGCGGAACCGGCAGCCGGCGGGGGGATTGATGGGGCTCTGGCTGTCACCTGGCAACAGCAGGCGCGGCCGGCTGGCCTCCAGGCGCGGATCCGGGATGGGGATAGCCGACAACAGGGCCTGGGTGTAAGGATGCCGGGGGTTGCCGTATAACTCGGCGCTGCCGGCAATTTCAACAATTTTCCCCAGGTACATGACCGCCACCCGTTTACTGATATGTTTCACCATCGCCAGGTCGTGGGCTATAAATAAATAAGTCAGTCCCAGCTTGGCCTGAAGGTCTGCCAGCAAGTTGACGATTTGGGCCTGAATGGAAACATCCAAAGCCGAAATCGGTTCATCACAGATAATGAATTTTGGTTCAATCGCCAGGGCCCGGGCAATGCCGATCCGCTGCCGCTGGCCGCCGCTGAACTCATGGGGGAAACGGCCGGCATGTCCCTGGTTGAGCCCGACCAGCTGCAGCAGTTCAGCAATCCGCCCGGTCCGCCGGCGGCCGCTGGCCAGCTTGTGGATATCCAGGGGCTCGCCGATGATGTCGCCAACAGTCATGCGGGGGTTGAGGGAGGCATAGGGGTCCTGAAAGATCATCTGCATGTTGCGGCGTAAGTGCTGTTCGTCGTTCCTGCTGCTGATGGTCTGGCCGTTAAAGATGATCTCACCGGCTGTGGGCTTGTATAAATGGATGATCGAGCGGCCGGTTGTGGATTTGCCACAGCCGCTTTCGCCAACCAGGCCGAGAGTTTCCCCCCCGGCAATGTCAAAACTGACGTCATCCACCGCTTGCAGACAGGCTGTAGGCCGTCCCCGGAAGTCGGTCTGTATGGTAAAATATTTCTTAAGATTCCGTACTGCCAAAATCGGTCTAGTTGCCATCAGTCTGCACCTCCGGCGGCGGGGCGCTGGGATGCTGCAGCCAGCAATTTACACTGTGCAGCCTGGTAATCCGGGTGGTGGCGGGATAATACTCGGCGCAGATACGCATGGCCTGGCGGCAGCGGGGATGAAAAGGGCACCCGGCCGGCGGCCTGAGCAGGTCCGGCGGTTGGCCCTCAATGCCGGTTAAGGTTTGTTTGTTAACATCCAGCCGCGGTACCGATTTTAGGAGGCCCCAGGTATAGGGGTGCCGGGGATTATGAAAGATATCCTCGGCGGTACCCGCCTCGGCAATTTTGCCGGCATACATGACGATAACCCGGCTGCAGACGCCGGCGATGGCGCCAAGATCATGGGATATAAGCAGAATGGACATCTGCAGCTTGGCCTGCAGGTCCTTCAGCAACGTGAGAATCTGGGCCTGAATGGTTACATCAAGCGCTGTTGTCGGCTCGTCAGCCAGCAACAGCCTGGGCTTGCAGGCCAGCGCAATGGCGATCATGGCCCGCTGGCGCATGCCGCCGCTGAACTGATGCGGATAATTTTTGCTGCGCTGCTCCGGCGAGGGGATGCCCACCAGATGCAGCAATTCGACAGCCTGGGCATACGCGGCGGCTTTGCCCAGCTGCTGATGCTGCTGTAAGGATTCGGCAATCTGCAGACCAACAGTAAGGACGGGATTCAGGGAAGTCATGGGGTCCTGAAATACCATACTGATATCATTACCCCGGATTTTTTCCAATTCAGCTTCCGGCTGCTGCAAGAGATCGACCCCGGCAAACAGAATTTTACCGTGGTTATATCTCCCCGGCGGGGTGGTAATCAGCTGCATAATGGCGTGAGCGGTTACGCTTTTGCCGCAGCCTGATTCGCCGACAATGCCGACAGCCTCTCCCGGAAATACCTGAAAACTAACGTTGTCCACGGCTTTTACCTCACCGGCGTAGGTGGCAAAGGAGACGGCCAGCTCCTGGATATCCAATAATGGCTTCATGGCTTACCTCCGTACACGGGGATCAAGGGCGTCACGCAGGCCGTCCCCGAGGAAATTAAAGGCCAGCATTGTAAGGCTGATCGCCAGCGCGGGAAAGAATAACTGGAAGGGATAAGACCGTAAGCTGGTTACCCCTTCGGAGGCCAGCACGCCCCAACTGGCCATCGGTGCCGCCACCCCCAGGCCGATAAAGCTTAAGAAGGCTTCGGCAAAGATGGCTTCCGGAATCGCGAGCGTCATCGTAATAATAATGGGCCCCAGGCTGTTGGGGATAAGATGACGCAATAGTATCCGCCAGGTGCCGGCACCCAGCGTCCGGGCGGCCAGAATATATTCCTGTTCCTTGAGGCTCAGAATCTGGCCGCGGACAATCCGGGCCATACCCAGCCAGTAGGCAATACCGAGAGCGATAAAAATATTGGTTAAGCCCGGTTTCAGGACAACCATCAGTAAAATGACATACAGCAGCAGCGGGATGCCGTACAGGATATCTACAATATTCATCATGATCCTGTCGGTACGGCCGCCTAAGACCCCCGCCAAGCCCCCGTAAACAACACCGATGGTAAGGTTGATCAAACTGGCGGCAACGCCGATGGCCAGGGACACCCGCGCCCCGTACAAGACCCGGATAAATAAGTCCCGGCCAAGATTATCGGTACCAAACCAGTGCTCGGCGCTTGGTGGCTGATTGGTTTGGCTGAGGTCCTGATCAGAGTAAGAAAATGGGGAAAGCCACGGGCCTATAATCGCTATGACGACAATCAGGGCCAGGGTATACAGGCCGATTATAGCCAATTTATTTTTTTGCAGGCGTTGCCAGGCGTCCTGCCAGTAGGTGGTGCTGGGGGGGAAATTAGCTTCGGCCGGGCTGTTGCGAAGGAGAGGGGCAAAGGAATCGCTGTGCAGCCGCATGGTTCAGCCCTCCTGTTTTCCGTTTAGTTTTATACGGGGGTCCAGCAGCGGATAGATCAGATCAACAAGCAGATTCAGGGCAATGATTAATAGGCTGTAAAAAATGGTAACCCCAAGAATGACAGTGTAGTCCCGGTTATAGATGCTTGTCACAAAATGGCGGCCTAAACCGGGAATGGCAAAGATATTTTCGATGATAAAACTGCCTGTCAAAACCGAGGCCGACATCGGGCCGATGTAGGTAATGACCGGGATCAGGGCGTTTTTTAAAGCGTGCCGGTAGAGGATCACTGTTGGCGGCAGGCCTTTGGCCCGGGCTGTCTTAATATAATCCTGGGCGAGGACCTCCAGCATGCTGGCGCGGGTCAGGCGGGCGATAAACGCCATGGGATGGGCCGCCAAAGCCAGGGCCGGCATAATGATATATTCCACACCGCCCCACATGGCGGCTGGCAATAAGCCCAATCTGATGGCCAGTACATAGACCAGCACGGTGGCCAGGACAAAACTGGGAACCGACACCCCGGCTGTTGCCAGCAGCATGGTGGCGTAATCCTGCCATTTATTCTGGCGTAAGGCTGCCAGCGCGCCGGCCGGGATACCGAGCAGGATGGCGAGGCCGATGCTTACAGCCCCTAACTGCAGGGATACGGGGAAACTTTCGCTGATGATATCATTAACCGAGCGGCCGGCATATTTAAAGGACGGGCCCAGATCAAACCGGGCTAAGCCGGCTAAATAATCTATGTATTGCCGCCAGAGGGGATCATGCAGGCGGTAATGGGCTTCAATTGTTTTCAGGACGGCGGCGGGGAGGTTCTTTTCATTGGTGAAAGGTCCGCCGGGAATGGCATGCATTAACAGAAACGTAATGGAAATGATGGCTAATAAAACCAGCAGAGCGCTGACAATACGGTTGGCCATATAGCGGAACAAACGCGGGCACCCCTTTCGCGTGCAGATAAGATTATATTCGCTCCCGGCCCCTTGATCCCTCTTTATAACCGGCAAGCAACCTCACAGAAAGTAAATAATTGGGCAATTTAACGGGAGGAGTTGGCAATTTGTTGTAGAATAGAAGGCGTGTAGCCGCGATTACGGCAGTACAAATAGGTTATATTTTAATTTGATGGCTAAAGGAGCATGTTGGTAATGAGAAGGCAGGCAGCAATTGCCGTGTTTATTATGATTCTGGGGTGCGCCAATGGTGTGCTGGCGGCGGTGCTGCCCCAGGTGGAGGCCGAAGCGGCAGTGGTGATGCGGGCTGGTGACAAGCGGGTATTGTATGCGAAAAACCTGGATAACGTTATGTATCCGGCCAGCACGACCAAGATCATGACCCTGATTACAGCCCTGGAGCAGGGTGATCCGGACAGTGTGGTTGTTGTCAGTCCGGCGGCGGCCGGCTGTGAGGGCTCAAGTCTGGAATTGCGGGCCGGTGACCGCCTGACACTGCGGGCGGCGTTATATGGCTTGATGCTGGTGTCCGGCAATGACGCGGCGGAAGCCGTAGCCGAGAATGTTGCCGGTTCGGTGCCGGCCTTTGTCCGGCTGATGAATGACAAGGCGGACCAGCTTGGCACCGTTCGCACCCAGTTCAGCAATCCGCATGGGCTGCCGGACCCCAATCATTTTACCACAGCCTACGACCTGGCGCTGATGACTGCGTATGGGCTGCAAAATCCGGTGTTTGCCAGTATTGTGTCCACCCGGGAATATGATGTTCATTTTGTCAGCCGCAGCGGCCGCACTCATGCCCGGAACACCAATAAGCTGCTTGGTACCTATACGGGGGCTAATGGGGTAAAAACCGGGTTTACCAATGCGGCCGGCGAGTGTCTGGTCGCCGCCGCCAAACGGAACGGAGTGCAGCTGATTGCCGTTGTGCTGAACAGCGACAAGCGCTGGGAGGATGCAACCCGGCTGTTAAACTATGGCTTTCAGCAGCTGGGCTTATAAAGTTCTCTAACAAAAGAGATTACCTATACTGGTTAAAACTATCAACAACCCCTAGAAGCTTAATGCTCTAGGGGTTTATTATACTGCAAAGGATAGCCTGATTGCGTTTAGCAATATACAACCTTAGCGTACCCGATACATTCCATAATATGTTGTGAATTTACCAACAGCTCTGTTACCGGTATGACGGGTGGTTTTTATCCGCACAATCATGATCCGAGATCTGCTGAGGGGACTGCCTGATTCGATTTTAAACATATGTTGCGTAAATGCATTATGTCAAAGCGCAACGCCTGGCTTCCCGGGCTTCCGGCAGGGAGAATTTATAGCAATCACTTCGGCTTTAATGAATTTTACAGCAAGCAGGTGCGATTAAGAAAATATTTATTAATAGATGTATTTTATCCGCAGGAGTTTTACCATTATTTGTCGAATTGGTAAAGTATAGTAAAATTAAGCTAATGATTCTGGAGGTGGTTTGCATGTCGATTTTTGATATTATTGAAAAAGGGAAGCAACAACGTAAGCTAAAGGAACGAAAGAGAACCTTGCAAAATGCGGCGGTTGGTGCTGCTATTGGCGTGACTGTTGGCGCAGCCGCTGGCCTGTTATTGGCACCGAAGGCCGGCAAGGAGACGCGGGCCGACATCGCCCAGGCTGCTAAGGAGCTGCCGGCGAAGGCGAAAGAAATTGTGGAAAAAACCAAAGAAAAGGTTGAAGATGCGAAGAAGGCAATCGCCGACAAGAAGGATTCCACGGTGGCGGCAGAGGGCCAACAATAACGTTTGCGACAGGGAAAGCATGGCGGCGGGCGGGCAGAAATGCCTGCCCGTCATTGATTAATTAAGGAGAAAGAGGGGATAATGATGTATATCTCATTATATGATTTGGCTTTTTTTATCCTATTTGTGGTGCTGCTTATCGGTGCCGGCTATTTAATCGCCGTTTTACGGCGGGCGTTAGGCGTGCTTGGCCTGGTGCACGGAGTTCTAAATGACCATCAGGACGAGATTCACGAAACCATTTCTCTGTTTCAGGCAACGCTCGTCAATATCAATGAGCTTACAGGGAGCTTAAAGGAAGCGACTGCTCAGACTGCTAGCGCCGTGCGGTCAATTCCCAATGAAATTACTGATACGGTAGATGATTTGCGGGAAAGTTTCGAGACCTTTGCTCTTTATGCCCGGATTATTAGAGAGGTCATCAAAGCGGTGTTTGCAAAATAACAACAAGACAATGGGACGGTGGCTGTGCCTGCTGCAATTAACACTGCTGCAGGACTTTACCGGCAGAATGGAGAAAGATGTTGTCTGTTATCAGTATGATTTGCCGTTAGATAGGGCAGAACAAGAAAGCGGCAGGTCAGAATTATGGAAGAGTTATCAGCCAATTATCATTTGGAGGGTGCTTTAATGGACGGCAAAGGAACTAAAGACTATACATCCCAGGACCTGGAGAAAAGATTAAATAAGCTGCAGTATGCAGTGACGCAGGAAAACGCCACCGAACCACCTTTCCGGAATGAGTACTGGGATAATAAACTTGAGGGCATTTATGTGGACATTGTGTCAGGGGAACCGTTATTCAGTTCAAAGGATAAATTCGATTCCGGGTGTGGCTGGCCTAGCTTTACCCAGCCCCTGGCCCGGGAAAAAATCCAGGAAAAAACCGATACCAGTCACAGGCTGATCCGGACTGAAGTGCGGAGCACCGGGGCCAATTCGCATCTCGGCCATGTTTTTCCGGATGGACCCGGCCCCGGCGGTTTGCGTTACTGCATAAATTCAGCCGCCCTGCGCTTTATTCCTAAGGAACAGCTGGTCCAGGCAGGCTATGGGGAGTATGTGAAGCTCTTTGAACAGGAAAGATAAAAAAACGATACTAAGCCAAAGGGCTACCGCTTACCGGTTTATTGAACCTAAGCGGTAGCCCTTTTGGCTTAGACATAATTATCTGTTCCGGAGAATTGAGCCCAAAATCTTGCCTGCCCTGTAGGCCTCAACTTTTGGCAGAGCCTGCTCGTTGAAGTGAAGCGGAAATTGATCTGGAGAAATTTTTTCGAGAAAGCCGTGATCCCTAACTACTTTACCCACTGCACAATCATGACCGTAGCCACAGGTATAGCATTGGCCGTGCCCACAGACGGACACGGTAGCTACCGGAACTATGTAATTCCATTTCATATAGTGTTCAATTTCCGGCTGCACAGAATTTGCGCCTTCAAATTGCACACTGACACTAACCCCCAGTTTTCCGGCTAAATCAAATATTTCGCGATGACGAAAACAAAATGTGCGTTCCCAACATGCATGGCCAAGTGCGTTCATACGATCAAAATAATTTGCAGCGCCAAAGACAATGGCATCTGCCTGCTTCATAAGTTCGCCGATTTCATTCCAGTCATCAGCCTCTACACAGCAATTATCACTAGCACATAGAGTACAGCCGGTACAGCCATTAATTTTTTTCCCGGACAAAGAAATGTACTGGTATTTTAATTCGGTCGCTGCGAGTACTGCTTGCACAGCTGCAGCAGTAACACCATCTTTTCTCCCGCTGGCACTAATTCCTAATATCAAGACATCACCCCTTTTAAATTTTTATTCCAGAGCAAACTCATTAAGCGGTGTGCTTATTTGCCGCCGGAGACTAACCTATCATTTTCCTCACTCCTTAAATTAATTATGGGTACTACTATACAGAATACTCCATAACTTGCCAACAAGCTGTTAATTATTTTACTAACCCACCCTTTTTTCAGAAAAAAAATTTAATTTTACACGGAAAGGACCTGCCTGCCGTATTTTCTTCAGGTTACGGGGCTTGGCAATTCCTGTGGAGACAGACCTTTTTGTCTATAAGACGAGGCGGTCCTGGGGCATAATCACTATTCACCTTTTTTCTGAAAAGGAGCAGGGATAATCTTTGTAAAGATGAAATAAATTAAGGTAATAAGCGGAATGGGAGATGGTCTTGTGAAGAAGGTTAATGTGGGAATTTTGTTCGGGGGCAAGTCGGCTGAGCATGAAGTTTCCCTGCAGTCGGCAAAAAATGTTATTGATGCCATCGACAAGGAAAAATACGAGGTAACCCTTATTGGCATAGATAAAACCGGGCAATGGCATTTAAATGACAGCTCGCAGTTTTTATTAAATAGTCATGATCCTAAATCTATTGCGTTAAGTAAAACAGGAAAAGATGTTGTTTTGGTGCCGGGCAAGGAAAATGAGAAACTTTTACACATTACCGACAGCAGTGCCGGCGGCAATATTGATGTGATCTTTCCCATTCTGCACGGCCCTTTTGGTGAGGACGGAACGGTTCAGGGGCTGCTGAAACTGGCGAATGTTCCTTTTGTCGGGGCTGGGGTATTGGGATCAGCTGTTGGCATGGATAAAGATGTTACCAAGCGGCTGCTGCGGGATGCAGGTATTCCGATCGCTGATTTCCGGGTTGTTTATAAGTGGGAGCAGGACCAGTTGGACTTTAATGAGATTGCGCAGGTTCTGGGCTTACCCTTTTTTGTTAAGCCAGCAAACGCCGGCTCCTCTGTTGGCGTTAGTAAGGTGAAGAGTGAAGAACAGTTTTTACAAGCTGTTGAACTGGCGTTTAGGTTTGATACGAAGGTATTAATTGAAGAGTTTATCGCCGGTCGGGAAGTGGAGTGCGCTGTTTTAGGTAATGAGACCCCGATAGCCTCCCGGCTTGGCGCCATTATCGCCCAGCAGGAGTTTTACTCTTATGAAGCAAAATATATCGATGAGAACGGGGCTATTCTGGAAATTCCCGCTAAGATCCCGCCTGAGGTGGAGAAAGAAGTTCAGGCTATTGCGATCAAGGCCTTTAAAGTGCTTTGCTGCGAAGGAATGGCCAGAGTTGATTTTTTCTTAACGCAGGCTAATAAAGCGGTAATTAATGAGATCAATACCATTCCCGGTTTTACTAAAATTAGTATGTACCCGAAGCTTTGGGAAATCAGCGGCATAAGCTATCCCGCGCTTATTGACAGACTCATCCAGCTGGCGCTGGCGCGGCATGCCAGGGAGCAGCATTTAAAAACATCGTATATCTAAGTAATTCTTCGGTGGCGCTCATGTCTGTTGTAACAGATATGAGCGCTATTTTGCATTGTCAAAGAGTCGGCTCAAGGATTATACACCCCCTAACGAATGGTAATACATCCTGTAATACTATTAAAAAATGACAAAGAAGGTAAATTTTATGCTTATTAAAGGAATGGCGGTGTTAGGGAAGAAATTATACAGTATTAGCCGGTTCAAGGCTTAATTTACCTCAATCTTCGGATTACCTGTGAAAGGAAGGAGTGTATGCTGGACTTATATTGGGGTTGTCTGATCTTTGGCGTATTCTCGGCCATAGTCACTCTCTTATTCGGTGAGGTTCTACAACAGGCACTGAGCTTCTCCCTGGAGTTCCCTGGCGATCACTTAGCCTGGTTGCAGCCTATGGTTGTTGTCGGGGGGATAACCAGCTTTGGCGGAGCCGGAGTGCTGCTAACAGGGGCTGCGGAATTTACAGGTTCTGAGGTTATGCTGTACTCCTTCCTTGCAGCTGTTTTGCTGTCCGGCCTTGTATATTTCATCTACATAAAACCGATGAGGAACTGTGAAAATTCAGCCGGTTTTTTTATGACCGATCTTATTGGCAAAACAGGAGAAGTGATTGTACTCATCCCGGCCGCTGGTGTAGGGGAGGTATTGCTGAGAATTGGTGCCGGCAATACAAATCAGATTGCGGCAAGCCGTGATCAGGTGGAGCTTGCTGCCGGTACGCAGGTCATCGTGGCCGAAGTTCGTGCAGGGGTTTTATATGTATGC
Source organism: Sporomusa termitida (assembly GCF_007641255.1). Classification (NCBI taxonomy): domain Bacteria; kingdom Bacillati; phylum Bacillota; class Negativicutes; order Selenomonadales; family Sporomusaceae; genus Sporomusa; species Sporomusa termitida. Next base: position 4,002,183 of record NZ_CP036259.1, on the reverse strand, counting down.
CGCGCCGATAAACAAGGAGGAGGAACAATATGAATGTAGCTTTTTTAACGATTCCTGTAATAATAATGAGTGTGTTTGTCGTTTTAGGCCTGGCTTTTTGGGCCAGGTATAAAACCGTAGGACCCGATGAGGCAATGATTGTCACCGGTTCATTTTTAGTAGGCAAAGATGTGCTTACCGACGACTCGGGGCGGAAAATTAAAATTGTGAGAGGCGGCGGCGCCTTCATCCTGCCAATTTTCCAACAAGCAGCCACGTTATCGCTGCTTTCGCATAAGCTGGATGTTTCTACGCCTGAGGTATATACCGAGCAGGGGGTGCCGGTAATGGCCGATGGGGTGGCAATTATTAAGGTTGGCAGTTCGATTGAGGATGTCGCAACCGCGGCCGAGCAGTTTATGGGTAAGCCGACAGCAGCCGTGCAGGGGGAGGCGCAGGAGGTATTAGAGGGGCACCTGCGGGCTATCCTGGGCACGATGACTGTCGAAGAGGTGTATCGCAACCGGGACAAATTCGCCCAGGAGGTTCAGGGGGTGGCTGCCAGAGACTTAAAAAAGATGGGCCTCCAGATTGTATCTTTTACAATCAAGGATGTCCGTGATAAGCAGGGGTATCTTGAAGCGCTTGGTAAACCGCGCATTGCTGCCGTAAAAAGGGATGCCGAGATTGCCGAAGCCGAGGCTGTAAGGGATTCCCGGATCAAGAAGGCCCAGGCAGAGGAACAGGGACAAAAAGCGGAGCTATTGCGTGATACCAATGTTGCCGAGGCTACAAAAGAGAAAGAACTCAAAATTGCTGCGTTTAAACAGGAACAGGATACAGCCAAAGCCGAGGCCGATCAGGCGTATAATATCCAACAAGCCAAATCAGAGCAAATGGTAATACAAGAGCAGATGAAGATTGAGATTGTCCGTAAAGAACGGGAAATTGATGTGCAGGATAAGGAAATTCTGCGCCGGGAAAAGCAGTTTGATGCCGAGGTGAAAAAAAAGGCGGATGCAGACCGGTATGCGGTCGAGCAAGCGGCTGAAGCTGCCAAAGCCAGGCAGATGCGGGAAGCTGACGCCCTCCAGTATCGCATTGAGGCTGAAGCGAAAGCAAATGCCGAGCAGAAGCGCCTGGACGGGTTGGCCGTTGCTGACGCGGAGCGGGCCAAAGGTACTGCGGAAGCTGATATTGTCCGCCTAAAAGGTTTAGCCGAGGCGGAAGCAAAAGAAAAACTGGCCGAAGCATTTGAAAAATTTGGTGAGGCGGCAGTTTTGGATATTATTATCAAGATGCTGCCCGAACTGGCAGGAAAAATAGCCGAGCCGCTGCAGTCTATCGATAAACTTACGGTTGTTGATGCCGGCAATGGCGATGGTGCTGTGCGGGTTAGCAAGTATGTGACCTCCTTGATGGCAACGGCACCTGAAATGCTGAAGAATGTTTCCGGGGTTGATCTTGCGCAAATCATCAAAGGTCTGGTTAAACAACCTGTCGCTGATGTTAGCGACAAGACTGCCGCTAAAGAGGGAATGTGATCATTGGCCGGGTAAAAACACATAAAATTAGATAATAAACAGGCTGCTATACCGCCCAAATCCCGATTTGGGTACATAAACCTCCTTACTACGGGAAAATTAAAATAAGTATAAGGAGGTAGTGCATTATGAACTTTTTACGTATGGGAGCACGAATACTCACTAGAAGTGCGCCCGCATTATTGCTTGCCGGCGGTGCTGCACTGGTTTTGACATTGCCCCCGGTGCGGCGAGGTTTGCGGATGGCTGCTGTGCAAGCAACAAAAGGGGCCTTGATTGTTGGCGATGAGGTAAAGAACTTAACCGCAAAGCTGCGAGACAAGGCTTCCGACATCGTAGTCGAGGCCCGTGAGCGCGGTGGCTGTCCTTGCCCCGGGGCTGCGCTTACATCGCTGCGGTCTTCGGCCAAAGTTAAGGGGCGGCAAATTGCTGTTGCTACGACTGCGGGCGTACTGAGTGTGCAAGAGAAAGCCAAGTCTGTCCGTGACGACTTTAAGGATATTGTCGATGAAGCCAAGCAGCGGCGCGGAGCAAACCAAGCAGACCCGGAAAAAGAAATAACCGGTACTGAGATACCTCATGATGGACTTGAAGCCTCAATGAAAGACATTGGTCCCGCTTCGCCGCGCAAAGGCTATTCCGCCTCCTCCAAAAAAGCTCCCGAATAAATACTAAAACCCTCCGGCGAAGCGGAGGGTTTTAGTATTATTGAAGTTCTTGGTGGTGAAGGCTTTCTTTGTTAGCTTCCTTTGCCCCGCAGGTCTTACCTAAACCGTAAACAAGTGGAATTCCAATGGCGTGGACAAGCAGGAACGTGCCCCAGCCCAGTACTGGACGCATGAAAAACCAATGCATCACACCACCTCCTTGAAGGTAGTATCTACAACACGAATAAATCTATTCCGGCAGCGATGGTTGGCAAATCTGAACGGGAAGAGGCAATAAACGATCCCTTGCCACAGTTTTTTCGATACCAAAATCTACAACAGCGGTAAGTCCTGCTAACAGCACGGCGATTAACCAGTCGCTGCCTGGCAGGGCTACGGTACTGCAAACTGATTGGAGTGAAGGCAGGTGGAGCATGGCAACAACCATAGCCAACGAGAGTGAAACCGCACCAAACAACCACGGATTGCTGAACATGCCAACAGTGCCAGTTTCCCGTTCGAGCCGGCAATCGAACAGATGAAAGAATTGACTGAGCGCCAGTTGGGCAATTACGATAGACCGGGCAAGCAAGAGGTTGCCTGTCCTGCCCAGTTTCCAGGTAAATAGTGCTAAACTGGCAATGCCGATAATTAGTCCGCGGCTGATGACTTTGCGGCCCAGCCCACCGGCAAATACGCTTTGGTCTGCAGTTTTCGGCGGTTGCTTCATAATATTTTTGGCCGGCGGGTCATTAACGAGGGCAATAGCCGGTAAGCCATCACCGATCAGATTGATCGCGAGGAGTTGCAGCGGGAGTAGCGGCAGCGGCAGACCAATCACTGCCGCCAGCAGCATCAGGACAACCTCGCCAATATTGGTTGCTACCAGATAGCGAATAGCTTTACGGATGTTGGCATAGATAGAACGTCCTTCCTCCATTGCCCGCACAATGGTAGCGAAGTTATCGTCCGCTAAGGTGATGCTTGCCGCCTGTTTGGTGATATCTGTACCCATAATACCCATAGCGATGCCAATATCCGCACATTGTACCGCCGGTGCATCATTTACCCCATCCCCGGTCATGACCACAACAAATCCTTTTCTCTGCAGGGCTTTGACAAGAAGCAGCTTTTGCTGCGGCGAAGTCCGCGCATATACGCAGGTATCTGCCACAATTTCTTCAAGTTCAGCATCAGACAGTTGCTCTAACTGACTGTCGATACATACAGCGCTGTTTTTATCAATCATACCTACCTCACAGGCGATGGCTTTGGCAGTCAGGGGATGATCACCAGTAATCATGATAACTTTGACGCCGGCAGCTTTACATTTCATGATCGCCGCCGCCACCTCAGGGCGAGGTGGGTCGATCATTCCCACTAACCCGCAAAAGACAAGCTGGTCCTCTAAAGAATCAGCCGGTTCTTCAGCGTGAAAATACGGGAGATCCCGGTAGGCACAGGCGAGCACCCGCATTGCTTTGCCGGCCATATGCCGGTTTGCCTGTTCAATCTTTTTCCGGGTCATAGCATCTAAAGGCAGAGTTTGGCCATCTTTGACATAATGGGTGGAAATAGATAAGATTTTATCCGCTGCTCCCTTACAATAGAGGGCTGGCAGCGCTTGTTTTTCCTGGCACACAACCGACATCATCCGCCGTTCGGCCTCAAAAGGAATTTCTTTTAAACGGCGGTAGTTTTTTTCGTATTGGACCTGCTTTAGTCCTGCTTTGGCGGCAAGGACGACAAGGGCTCCTTCCGTGGGATCACCCTCAATGGTCCAGCCTGGTTGATTTTTTTTATTAATCGGAATTACTTTGCCAGAGGGCAATGCTGTCACCAGCCGGGCATTGTTGCACAGCAGGCCGCATCTGAGCGTGCTCATCAACTCTGCATTGCCGGCAGCGTCAATCGCTGTATTGCCGAGCTGGAAATTACCCTCGGGGCTATAGCCTTCACCGGTTATTTGCCAAGTCCGGCCCAGGGTATATATCTCCCGGACTGTCATCTTATTTTGCGTTAACGTACCGGTCTTGTCTGAACAAATAGCCGTCGCGCAGCCAAGGGCTTCAAGGGAAGATAGCTTGCGGACAATAATATTGCGCTTGCTCATGCGCTGAACGCCCATGGCTAAGGCAATAATGACAATCGCTGCTAAGCCCTCAGGAATGGCGGCTACCGTCAGACTGGCCGCCGTCTGGAGCAGGCTGAGAATTGGTTGGCCTCGCAGCAGCCCGGTTAAAAATATGAGGCCTGACACGCCAAGACAACCGCAGACCAGACTTCGGCCCAGTTCCTCAAGCCGCTTCTGCAGCGGCGTAGTGCCTTCTTCGTGATTATGAATCAACGAGGCAATGTTTCCCATCTCTGTGGCCATGCCGGTAGCAATGACAACAGCCGTCGCCCGGCCCCGGGTCACGTTAGTACCCATAAAAGCCATATTATGTCTATTGGCTAAAGCATACTCCCGGGGGTAGACCATGTTAGCTTCTTTTCGTACTGGTAGTGATTCTCCTGTTAGGGCAGATTCTTCCACTTCAAAGCGGGCTGTGGTTAGCAGTCTTACGTCCGCAGGGATATGGTCGCCGGCCTCAAGCACAATAATATCTCCGGGAACCAGGCTTGCAGACAATATTTTACAGGTTCGTCCCCCTCTGATCACACGCGCCTGAGGAGCGGTTAGTATTTTTAGTGAATCAAGAGAACTGCTTGCTTTCCGTTCCTGGACAACCCCCATGGCAGCATTGGCCACTACGATCCCAACTGTAAGCAGCGCATCTTTCGCTTTGCCGAGAGCAAAGGAAAGCCCTGCCGCTCCCAGTAAAACCTGCACCATAAAATCTTTAAATTGAGTTCTCAATAGCTTCCAAAAAGAAGGCTTCTCCGCCTCTTGCAGGGCGTTTTTTCCATAATAGGCAATTCGTAATTGCGCCTCACGCTCAGTGAGACCAAAATGATGGGAGGTTGCCAGTACGTCACACACGCCGGCCTGAGTTTGAACATGCCAGGGCTGCTGCTGTGTATTCGTGGAATTCGCAGAGCCGTTATTGCTGCCGGGAAAAGATAGCAGGTTATTTGTCGAGGTCAGGCAGGCCTTATCCTCAGCATTTTTTTTGGCAAACCGCTGTAGATCCATGGGGGCAAAATGTTTGGCCGGCTTTTTGCGCGACAGCAAGCGACCTGAATTAACAATGACTGCCAACGTGCTCGCATTCAGCAGTAGTCCTGCTGTCACCGGCGATATCAAAGCTGCAGCGGCCAGGGCCATGCCGGCCATGTTAAAGCCGACAGACATTGCTAAATTTTGTTTAATCACTTCGTTGGTGTGTCTACCGAGCCGTACCGTCGCGGCGACCTGGCGTGGATCATCATTGGCAATAACGATATCAGCAGCACGAATTGCCTGCGGCGTTCCACTCAGGCCCATGACAATGCCTACCTCACTGGCAGCAAATGCCGGAGCGTCGTTTGTCCCGTCGCCGATCATGGCAATCCGTTTGCCTGTACGCCGTAGTTCCAGAATTCTGTGCATTTTATCCTCAGGGAGCATTGCATGCCGCTGCTCTGTTAGGCTGAGTTCAACAGCCAGATGCTCAGCCGCACCGGAAGAATCACCGGTAATAACCCCAATATTCCTGATTCCTAAGGAACGAAGCCGGTCAACCGCTGCATAGCTCTCAGGTTTGATCCTGTCGCTTACGCCAATCACGCCGATGAGGCGCCGGTTTACTGCGACATAGAGAAGGCTATTGCCTAACTGCTCTAGCCGCATGACCTTAGACCGCGCCCGGAAGACCGGCACCTTTTCCCGCTCCATGGCTAACAAGTTGCCGACAATAATTTTTTTCCCGTTAATGACTGCCTGTATGCCATAACCCAGGAATCCCTGGCTAGCTGCAGGCAGTAAAGCAAGATTCCGTTGCTTGACTTCACTTAGCAGCATTCGGGCCAGGGGGTGGCAGGTGGATTTTTCCGCTGAAGCGGCAAGCGTTAAGACTTCAGCTTCATTGTAGTCCGGGGTCAGCGCAATAATCTCGGCAACCTTGGGCAAGGCTGTTGTTAATGTCCCGGTTTTATCAAATAATATCGTATCAATTTGCCCGGTGCGTTCGACAGCAGCAATTTCTTTTACAAAAATTCCTTGTCCCGCCGCTTCGGCAGCCGCCACGCCGAGGGCTGTGTTGCGCGATATGGCAATGGCAGCCGGGCAGCCGGCAAGCAGGACAGCCAGGCTGCGCGTGAAATCACGGGTCAGGAAAAAGACAGCTCCGGCAATGGCCAGGGCCCAACTCATAACCTTGCCAGTATACTGATCCGGTGGGCGGCTTCGCATTTCTTTAGCCTGAGCATCTGCTACCAAGCAGGCCATCTGAGCCAGTGATGTTGCATTGCCGACATGTTCAGCTCTAACCTTTATCGAACCGGCCTGCACTTGCATGCCGGCATAGACCATATCGCCTGCAGCCCTAAGCTGGGACTGATAGTCTCCGGTTAGGGAAGCCTGATGGACACAGGCTTTCCCGGCTACAATCTGCCCATCAACAGGGCTGGTTTCACCCGGATGGATAAGAACAATATCCCCGGCCTGAAGATCGTGGTTTTGTACCAGCGTCTTTCGCCGATTTTCCCAGCGCCATACCTTTTGCTGCTTGTCCAGCAGGAGGTTGCCAATGTTCCTGTTGGCACGAATTTGCATAGTGGATCTAAATAAATTGGTCAGATGCACCAGCCAGAGAACCGATAGTCCGGTGATGCTTTCCCGCAGGGCCAGGAGAACCAGTGTGGCTAAAAACAGCATTACGTCATGATTGATCCGTTTACGTTTAGCTAATGATTCGCAGCCATTATATAAAATGGGATACCCGCCCACAATTGTTATAAGTGCGGCAAGATTAAATATCCGGGGAGAGGAGGAAAAAGCTGATTTTCCGATTAACCACCGCTTTAGCACTAAGGCAGCTAACATTCCGCCTGTTACCAAGGCATATATAGATTGTGCCTTGCCTAATTCCTGCGCATTATGAACAGCGGGGGCGATTAGCGGCTGAGAATTGGCCGCAGCCGGGGCATAAGCCTGGCTGGCAGTATGAATCACCTGTTGAATTTCGGGTAATCCGATCAGGGTCTGGTCAAAGTGAATAAGCGCCCTGCCGGTAAGCGGGTTGGCAGTGGCTGTCCGGATCCCCTTTTTCGCCAGCAATTGTTCAACTATATACTGAGCATACGCAGCGTTCCGGCGGAGCCCTTTGATCACTATCCGTAAACGTCCTGGTATTAACCTGTACTCATTTGCTGCAATGCCTGCTGTAGCCAATAGAGTGCATCCCCCTTTAGTAAGTAATGGTTAAAAAATTAACAGCAAGGATTGGCTCCTTGCTGTTAATTTCAAGTGGGAGGGACTAGACACGGCTTAAAAAAGTTTTAAACGCGTCCAGGAGATACCCGCAAGCAAGTTATCTTTCGATTCTTTACTTTTCTTTTTGATATAGCCGAAAAACTGCCCCAAAAATTCTTCCCAGATTTTCATCACTTCTGTTTTCGTCTGGGGTGAGTGGCGCCTTAGCTCGACACTCATGTCAATGGCTTCATTCAGTTCCCTGCTGGCATTTACGATTTTCTGTTGCAATAATTCAATAGTTGCCACTTGCTCCTCCTGACACACTCAGTAAGAAAATAGCATCAGCCTGTACTTAGTGTCTTGACCATGTTATATGTTAGTTTTAGGGCGAGACAAAATGGTAAAGGGCAAGGAAGCACCGACGACGCATACTGGCAGGGGTCTGCTAGGAGGGGCTGACGCCGCCATTTGCCATTTTGGCCGTCATCAAACTAAAAAGATAATGTGGTCAAGACACTAGTTTACGGCTCAGCCGGTCCTTCTTCAGCCACTGGTTCAAGCGAGTCTTTAAAGCGCTCAAATTGTGCTTCGCTGACCAAGTCTTCAATATCCTCACGGACACCACTAAATACCCCTTGCGCCTGTTCGGTCAACCCGACTATGCCTTGGACCGCTTTTACGGCCAAAGGTCGTAGTTTTTCTCTTACACTTGGCAGCAGGACTGCGCCGACAACTGCAGCTCCTAACCAGAAGGTCAGGTCCTGGCCTGTATGCATTTTGACCTCATGGTTAAAACGGCGCTGGGTCCGTGTCAGGCCATTCAGCTCAGGGCTTTGCTCCACTAAATCGGTAAGATCAGCCAAGTGGAGTAACTCCTTCCGCTCTTTACGGATCATTTGCTGTAACGACCTGCGGGCATATGGGTCAGTGATCGTGCTTAATCGCTGTTCGTAAGTCCGTATCGCAGCCAGCTTAGCCTCAAATACCTGTTCTAATCCGGTGACCGTTTCTTCGTTGCTGGTTTCCAGGGCCCGTTCGCGCATGCGCTGCCTGCGGCTGTACCTTGGCTCAGATCTTACTTCGCGTTTGCCTGCTGGCCGTGGTTCACACCCGTCTGCCGGTGATGACTCTATGTTAGGCATTATATCCCTCCTTTGTCGCTTTTATGTATATTGTCCTAGACAAGAATATTCTTTCCATAGTTAACCATAGTATTCATATTTTTCAAGTGATATTAAAATAAGTGGTAATTATTGCAAAATAGTTTTTTTGAAGCGCAGCTAACCAGCTATGCGTAGGCATTATCTAACCTGACAGTACCGGTTTGTTGAATAAAATGGTACACAGCCATTGTCAGGCTGTGTACCATTTTTATAGCGAATTACTTAGGCCACTGCTGCTAAGGAAACTCAACGGAAAAAGCCAGCTATTGGGGAAGCACGCGAATGGCGGCTTCTCCAGCCACCGGACAAGCGTTTTCACAGGAGCCGCAGCCCGCACATTTATCCAATAGAATGGTTGGCCGATGGTATTCATCGCCTGTGATTGCCAGGACCGGGCATTGTTCACCACAAATGAAGCATAATTTATTCTCCTCCCAGGCTATACAACGAGACTTATCCAGAATTGCCCTGCCCATCCGGACTTTGTCCAGAGGCACCTGAACAATCGCTCCGGTTGGACATACCTCCTGGCACGACAGGCATAAATCACAGCGGCTTTGACGTGGGATAATATAAGGTGTTGCAAAATTTGTCAGGCCGTCTGTAATTGGCATTGGCTGTAGTGCTTTACCGGGACAGACCTGAATACACCGCCCGCAACGGTTGCAAACCGCGGTAAAGTCCGGGGCCGGGAGAGACCCGGGCGGACGTAATACTGGTTCTGCTGCTCCAACCGTTTTTTCCCAAAAAGCCGCCGCCAAAGCAACGGCGCCAGCAGCTTTTAAAAACTGCCGTCGTGACCCTTGCCGCTTTGCCGCTGCCCCACCGTCCGCAGGAACAAGACGACTGTCCTTACCACTTGGCCAACGGTGTTGCCAGCTAATTGCCTTGGCAGGGCAAACCCGGTGGCAGTCCCCGCAGGCTAAACAGCCTGCTTGCGCAACCGCCGTATCCACCGATGCGGCGCCGACTGAGCAGGCGCTCGCACATTGCTCGCAATACACACAGTTTCCGGCAATCCGGTAGCCGAACAGCCGCAGCCGGGCTGCCAATGACAGCAGTACGCCGGTTGGGCATAGCACACTGCACCAGAGGCGGGAAAAGAGCAGGGTACCGGCCATAATCCCAATGAGCAGCCACGGCATATACCCCTGCAACACCCTTGCCAGCTCATGGCTAAACAGCGCAAACGGGGTTAAAAAAATAACCCAGTTTGATCCTAGAGCAAAGACAATCAGTAAGACAAGCAGCCAGTAATACCGTATTGGCTGGACGGTGCGCAATATTTGTACTCTGACCGGCGACATATTTTTAAAGGCTGCTTTGCCGATTTTATCTGTCCACATTAACATGGCACCTAACGGGCACAACCAGCCGCAAAACACCCGCCCCCACAGCAACGTTGCCGTCACAGTCAGCAGCGGCAACCACACCCAGGCGGGCACCGCCTGCTGCCAGCGGAGTTGGCTCAGCAACAGCCAGGGATCAAGCCGGGAAGCCCATTGGAGTAACCAATTTTCCCGGCCGGGAGGATACGATAAGCTGGCAAGCAGCATTACAAACGCAACAACCGAGATCAATTGCAGCATATATCGCCAGGAAGATCCCTGCTTAGATCGCACGCCTACACCTTCACAACCGTAAGCTTTTGCAGCTCCAGCTCGCCTGCACCCAATTGCGCGGCCAGCGGCACATAGCCGATTTCCGCCGGTTTAAGACCAAACAACGTCGCTCCGTAAGCATCAACGGCAACAGGATCGACACCAAAAACCACTTGGTTCCATGCGCGAATGGGTCCCGGCCCGACAGGGCCATTACCGGTAATGCCCTTTGTAGCGTCTAAAATGGTAAGGTGCGGTCTGCGAAAAGCTGCCAGTTCAGCAATTCCCTGAAGAAGATCTGTCCGGTGAAAATAGCCGCGGTCCCATACCAGCCCCATCATATTCTTCAGCCCCAGAGTCAGCTTGGTCGCGTTGTGATGCTTCAGTATGGGAAAGTTAATAAATACGTCCGCCTCTAGCACATCCTTAGAAAACAACACATCTTTCAGAATTTTGCCGCCCATATCAACCTGCGTGTAGAAGTTTGGCGCATTGATGGCAAATGCCCTGCCCCCGGCAGCTTCTACTGCCGCCTTTATACCGCTGTTGACAAGACATACCGGCGGGCTGCTAAAGGGATAATCAATTACTTTGACCGTCTTGGCCCCTGCTGCCAAACATTGTTTTACCACAGCGGCAACTAAAAGCGGATTGGTCGTTGCTGCTTCCTCCGGTTTTCTGGGTACACTGAAATTCGGCTTAATCACCACGGTAGCTCCGCTGCGGACTAATGCGGCAATGCCGCCAAGAGCCTTAAACCCTTTTTCGATGAGCGAGTTGGGGTCAGTGCCCTCCGCGACAATAAGTTTGCCGCGATCATACACGCCGGCCGCCGGAGCTGCTGTTTGCTTGTTGTCCGTAGCACCACGCTTTTCTTCCGGATCGGCACTTTTTCCGGAAAACCGCAGGCCGCAGCCTGCCAAGCCTAACGATAGTAACCCGTAGCCAAGCCCGCTGATAAACTGACGTCTTTCCACTGTCCAGCACTCCCTTTAATCATTCATTTCCGATCTGCCAGGGATACCCTGCTCTGGCCTGCCAATAGAAAAGGTTTCTTGCAGAGGATTTCTTCTTCCTGTCAACATATACCTTCTTGCTGAAAAACCTCGACCTGATTCTCTTGGCGCTCATGCTGCCGGAGATGGATGGCAGGGAAGCGGGAAGAAGAAGGTGTGACTCCGAATAGATCTTTAGCCTATTCGGAGTCACACCTTTGCATTTTAGTGAATTAAAATAACAGCTTTATTTTATCTGAAAATTGTGAAAGCCACCTCGATTCCTATTGAGACGGCTTTTTTACGAGATATAAATGCCGGGGCGGCATTTGCCTGTGCGCATCATGGAAGGAATAAATCAGAGTGGCAGTCTTGCTTAGATAGTGGTGGCGAAGCTGATGGTAGAAGCTTTCGATACTTCCCGCCAGGCAGCTCTCAATCTCAGCCAGGCATCTTTTTTCATGGTTAACAGGGTGACAATCTGTTGCCGCAAGCAATGCAGTGCTTACGTTAAGTTTGTTTATAAGCTTTTTTATGATCCAGTGAGGCTGAAGCTGAGCAAGGCTTTGATCATAAATGGCTTCTGCAACCAGGGCGATGCCCTTGGTAATCGCTACCGTACTCTTATATTGCTCGATAAGCCCGGTGGAGGATAAAAAAGACACAGGATCTTGGCAACTCCCTTTTAACACAGTTGAACAATGCTCGACAGGCAGCAGCAAGGCAGTACTTAGGTGCCGGCTAATCTGTAGATGGAGCCTTTGCAACTCATCACGGCTCACTATTCTACGATAAAAGGATTCCGAATTGAAGGGTTCGGCCCCGGAAATTACATCATTGATAAACGGTCGAAGGTTAGTGCGGGCTACTGCTAAGGAATTACTCAATAACTGATTGACAAACTGACTGCAAGTCAATACTGTATTAACGGCTGGCCATTCTTTTTTCCGCTCTTTGGCTGCTGCGGCCAGCAGCTTTACCTTATGGCGGTTAATGAAAATTTTTTCACCGAAAAACAGGGTCTTCTGAAATCTATGATAGCGAAAATGCACTTTTTTAGCTGAGGAATAGAAGTCGTGTCTCTGAGATTGTAGGCGGGCCAGGCTCATTGATCTCACCGACTTTCATGAACTATTCTATTATTAGTATAGCGTGCTTGACCAATTTCTTGGTTAAAACAATATTAACTTTTTGTTATTTTTAGCAGCTACGGTACCGACGGGAATTAAATTCTTAATTAAAAATTTTTTGGCGCTGCACACATATTGACTAGGTAGGCCAGTATATACTATAATAAGATTAGATGATAATGATTATCGCTATCTTTAAAGGAGGCTTCTACTCTATGTCAGCATGTGTACAGCCAATAGATTCGCTATTAGCAGAATGCAAAAGAGATATACGGTGGGAGTTCCATCAAATATATTTGCGGATTCGGCCAGAAGAGGTTCAGCGGTTAGCGGAAGGTCTGCTTCACAAGACCCCGCCGGAGTGGCCCCGCGCATTGTATGAGCTGCAAAAAGGCAAGCTGCATAGCCGGTTGTTAAAGCATCTGAATTTTCATCTCCGGCGGCAGGGTTTTCCAGCCGAAACAGAGTTGGTTTTCAGAGGCCCTTTTCCCTCATTCTCACTCAGACCTTTGCAGGCTGTGATTGAGGAACACCGTACCACATTACGTATGGCAGGATGTATTGAATTTTTGGGCAATAAGATCTGGGATCACGCCCTAAAGCCAGTCCGGAAAAGGTTGATGCCTGTTCATGTTCATGTTGCAACCTGGGCCTTGGATGCTTGCGGCTGCTCGGCTAAACAGCAGTGGTCAGTTGTTCTGGCTGATCTTACGCAGCGGATCAGGGGCAGCATTATTAATTTTCTGTTTGCCTGTGAGGCTTTACTTATTGAGCAGGTTCAGGAACAGCTATTATTGTACAAGACAAATTTGCCTTTGCCTATTTCAGAAGCCGCCGTATAAACAACAGCATCTTCCATATAATACTCTAGCGGGCATTGGTTTCGCTAGGCACAATAATCCCAGTGTCTGGGATTATTTTTATTTTTGTTTTTAATATAAGACAATAGCGATTTTTACGTTTATCCTATGACCTCAAAGGAGGAACAGAATTGTCTACAGGACCCCTACATATTGTCCACAAATTACCGGGACGCATTCGCCTGTATTGCCCGCAGCTTAGATGTAATCCTGGTTTTGGCTTACAGATTGAAGCATTTCTACAGCAGCAACCAGGGATTAAAGAATACAGGGCTAACCCAAAATCAGGCAGGATATTAATCCTATATGACCGAACCAGGCTGTCTGAGCAGATGGTATGTCTTTTACTCCGGCAATACGATTATGCGGGGACAAGTCCCCCAAAAGCTGATTTAGACAAAAAAAATAGCGAAAAGAGCAAGCCCTTTGAGTTGGAAGATATGGCCATTCCTACTCAAATTGGCCTGGTTGCTCTTGGCGGCGTTACCCTGCTATACTACGTAGTTAAGTATTTCTGCCGCTATAGTCCTATCTCTATTGGTATGGAAAGGATAGCAAGTCTGATCACCCTGATTACAGCTTTACCCATACTGCGTAGTGGCTTGGAAAGTATTATATTACAAAGAAAACTAAACAATGAAATTTTGATCGGTGCAGCAACGCTCCTGTCGTTATTATTACGGGAAGGCGCCACCGGGTTAGTTGTTGTCTGGTTGGTTAACCTGAGTACCTTAATAGAAACATTAACACTGGACAGATCACGCCGTACGATTCGCACAATGCTGGAAGGTGATCAGAAAAGTGCCTGGATTGTTGTGAATGGGCAGGAGCTATCAATTCCAATAACCCAGTTACAGCAAGCTGATACGGTATCGGTAAAACTAGGCAGTAAAATTCCGGTGGATGGGACCGTAGTTGAAGGCGCAGCCGTTGTCAATCAGGCTGCTCTAACAGGCGAGCCGATACCGGTGTATAAACACCCGGGTGATCAAGTGCTGGCAGGCTCTACCATTGAGCAAGGCACTCTCTATATACGGGCGGAAAGAGTAGGCGATCAAACCTCTGTAGCCCGTATTATTCACCTTGTTGAGCAGGCAACCCATTCCAAAGCACCCATTCAGAGGCTGGCTGACCAATACTCTGCCCGGATCATTCCCGCCTCCTTCCTCCTGGCCTTTATTGTATTTTTATTGACGAGAGATATACGGCGCACCATGACAATCCTGATTGTTGCCTGTCCCTGTGCGGCCGGATTAGCAACCCCGACAGCTCTCAGTGCGGCCATCGGCAATGCCGCCGGCAGGGGTATCCTTGTTAAAGGCGGCCGTTATCTTGAGGAAGCAGGCAAGGTCGATTTTCTTTTATTTGATAAAACAGGCACATTAACGGAGGGAAAACCTGCGGTAGTCGAAGTAATCCCCGTTCATCAGAAATATGATACGGCTGCTATTTTAACGCTCGCCGCTGCCGCTGAGGCTAATGCCAATCACCCGTTGGCCAATGCCATTAAAGAGGCTGCTGAGAAACAGGGAATAACCCTCCCGGTAATTCCCAACAGTGAAATGACTGTGGGGGGTGGGGTTAGGGCCATGATCAATGGCAAGGCGATCCATGTTGGCAACTCCCGGTACTTAACTGAGATGGGGGTTAAGCTGTCGCCGCGCATTCCGGCGTTAATCCGCGATTTCGCAGAAAGTTCAACACTGGTATATGTCGGCAGCGGGACTCAGGTGGTAGGGGTTATTGTCATCCAGGATGCGGTACGGCCCAATGCTGTCAAGGCTATTTGCGATCTTAGAGCAGAGGGGATTATCAATATCGGGATTGTCAGTGGCGATACGGAGGCCGTTGTCCAGGCAACTGCAAATCAACTGGGGGTAGAGACAGTCTGGTCTACTATGCTTCCCCAGGATAAATTCGAATTAGTAAAGTCTTTAAAAGCTAGAGGACATGTGGTGGGGATGGTTGGTGACGGGATTAACGACTCCCCTTCCCTGGCCCTGGCCGATGTTGGGGTAGCTATGGGGGTAGGGGGAGCCGATGCGGCCATTGAAACAGCCGGAATTGTGCTGCGTGAAGACAATCCTGAGAAGATTGTGGAAGTAATCCGCCTGGGGAAACAGTCCTTGATCGTGATCAGACAGAACTTCCTGTTTGCCATTGGGGCCAATATCCTTGGCTTAGGACTGGGATCAGCCAAATTGATCTCGCCTTTTCTGGCAGCGATTTTGCATAATGCCAGTACTCTGGCGGTGGTGCTTAATTCCACACGGCTGCTTTCCTATGCCCCTGCTCAATTGAGCAAGCCGCGAACGCTAAGTCCTGCTGCATGTGATCAATACACCCTTGCCTATGACCCGGAATTGCCTGAGCCAGATTAGTAAAATTCTTATCGGTGTATTTTACCGGGCCACACGCAGGGCGTTTGAAAACTCGCTGCCGCCATTGGCCGGTACCACGCTGGTTGGGCAGCCGCTGGCTACTGTTGAGGTGTCTTTATTGATGGATGAGCTGGCCTAAGGGAGCCTTGTTGCAGCAAGCGAAAAGGGACTGTGTTCTTACACAGCCCCTTTTGTATTATAGGTGCACCTAACCCCTTAGATTTAAAGATTTATCAGGGCAGCAGCACCGTATAGTAGCCTGATTGTAAAATTATACTAGTAATTACTCATTTAGTAAGAAAATAAATTGCGTGATTTTTAATTTTCTTATATGATAAGAATATCATTTATTTTATGCGGTATCCTTAAGCTGTCTATTGTTGCGATCATTATGAACTGGAGGGGATATTACCCAGGAAGCAGTTCAATAGCAGCTCCGGATGAAAACAGGAAACACTTAGCGGTTATGCGCCAATTGATGTTACCCAATAGCCAGGTTGGGGGAGGTGAATCATGAACGCCAATGCTGAACAAACGTGTACTGGTGGGACTCAGTATAGAGCCTAATTAGGAGGTTCCAAAACGGCCGGGATAACCAATAAGGCGTGCGAAGTTGAACAGGCAGTCGCAGAGCCGGCAAATCATATATATGTCTTATACGAACACTATTTTTGCCAGTTAGATTCATAGTTACCGAAGAGTGAGGACTAAAATGATTCGCAAATATCGTTCAGTGAATGCTCTATTAAAGGAGAATAAACAACTGCGTCAGCAGCTTGCGGAAGCTCGTCGTATCCTTGACGCTATTAAGCCTGGCGACATTGACGCCTTGCTGGTTGCGGAGGCTGCGGGCGGCCAGGATTATATCCTAAAGGGTGCAAATCACATTTATCGCGTTTTAGTGGAGGAAATGCAGGAAGGCTGCGCAACAATTGCCGCCAACGGGACAATCCTGTTCTGCAATAAAAACTTTGCCGATATCGTCAAAACCCCGTTTGAAAAAGTCATAGGGTTGTCCATATATAACTTTTTAAAGCCAAAGGACAGGGAGGCCTTTGCTTTTTTTATATCAACCCGCACAGGCCGTTTTTATACAGAGTGCAGCTTTGAAATCAACGATAAATTCTGTGCCTCAGTGATTCTATCTGCAAGCAATATTGCCATTGGCGGGGATACTCTTACCTGCCTGGTCATTACCGACCTGACAGAACAAAGGCGCAGCGAGCGTTTTACCCAAATGATATTTAATCAGGCTAAAGAACCGATTATCGCCTGTGACAAAAACGGACAGATTATTCAGGCCAATCCTGCCGCTGTGGCCATGGTGGGCGGTCAGTTGGTTGGGCATGACTTTGATAGAGTAATCCCCTTGTTTCGTGAAGATAATGGCGTAAGGATCGGCTTGAACCAGGCTGCTGATTCCAGTTTGTCCTGTGGTATCGAAGTCAAATATGAGAGGCAGGACGGCAAAGCCTTCAACTTACTTATTAATGCCGGTCAATTCAATGCGAATGAAGCGGATGATAACCTCATCGGCTATGTTGTCACCTTAACCGATATAACTGATCAATGCCTGCTTGTCCATGAAATGACCCGCCTGGACCGCCTTAATCTGGTCGGGGAAATGGCGGCCGGCATTGGCCACGAGGTCCGGAACCCGATGACAACTGTGCGCGGTTATTTACAGCTGTTCCAGCGTAAAGAAAAGTATGCCGATGATCATGAACAGCTAATGGTCATGATTGAGGAGCTGGACAGGGCAAATTTAATTATTACCGAATTCTTATCCCTGGCCAAAAATAAGCGGATTGAACCCAAACCAGGCAATTTAAACGGGACCATTCACGCATTATTTCCTTTGTTACAAGCCGATGCTTTTCGTTTTGGCCATGAGATTGAGGCTGATATCGGCGATATCCCCCCCACCTGCT
The DNA here is from genome assembly GCF_007641255.1 of Sporomusa termitida. NCBI lineage: Bacteria > Bacillati > Bacillota > Negativicutes > Selenomonadales > Sporomusaceae > Sporomusa > Sporomusa termitida. The sequence continues at coordinate 3,984,614 of NZ_CP036259.1, read as the reverse complement.
ATGATGATAAAGAGATAAGGCAGCTTATCTTGAATTTAGTGCGTAATGCCATGGAGGCCATGGATTCCCGCGGGTCAGTAACGATTAGGACCTATGCCGATAATCAGGCGATAACACTAGCTGTCCAGGACACCGGACCTGGTATTCCGGAAAATATTTTGCCCAAAATCGGCACACCTTTCCTGACTACCAAAGAGGGGGGAACCGGTCTGGGATTATCGGTTTGCTACCGTATCGCTGAAAGTCATGGGGCAAGGATTGAGGTTGAAACCTCTTCACGGGGAACAACATTTTTTGTTCGGTTTAAGGTTGTAGAATAACCCCTTAGTTATAGCAGGGACGGAGAAATCCACCTGGGACTCACCGCTTTATTCAGTTTGGGACGGGTAGGCGCTCGTCCCATTTACATTATACCGTGTTTTTTGGTCAGCCTGGTAAGCGCAGTGAAGGCTTGCGCAGCTGAGACAATGGTCTAATGACACCGCAACACTGGTGTATTGAAATGGCTGCGATACAATGTAAGCGATCCTCGCAAAACTGCGATAACATAATTCCAGGGTTAGTTGTTGAAACAAAATCCCTGTCCCCGTGTTTTTAAAATAATTTTTAATTGCAAATCAAATTTTTATTTTTTTAAATGCCTGCAGCGTACTGGGAGACAAGCCCATTCGCTTCTTGAATAACAGGCTGAAATAATAAGGATCGGAATAACCCACGTACTCGGCAATTTTCGCGACAGAGAAGGTTGTGGTGCAGAGCAGTTCTTTCGCCCGCCGCATTCGGTACTCAATCAGAAATTTATTCGGACTCATACCCGTATGCTTTTGAAACAAATAGGCAAACTGTTTGCTGGTCAGGTCATATTGCCTGGCTAATTCCGGTATGGTGAGCGGTTCCATATGGTAATTCTTCATATATTCAGCGGCTTCTGCCACCAGTTCGCGGCTGTCGTTACAATTGACGAAAGTTAGAATTTCATCCAAAATGATGAAAAACAGGGATTTAATTTTCAGCGCCGGCAGATTACCCGGTGTTTTGCAGATATGGTACATCCGGTGCAGCGTGTCGTTTATCCGGGGATTATAGCCCGGGCTGAGTTCATAATGCGACAATGCATAGGGAAACGTCCCCCGGGTATTGCCGTGCACCTGGTAATGTACGACCATATAATCCCAATTTGACTGTCCCAGAACCTCTTTATCCAAGGGCATACTCGGCCCGCCGTGGAATACTTTGCCAGGCTCCATGTCATAGGGAACGCCGTCAAAAGACATTCTTGACCGGCCGCGCAGCGGAAAAATCATCCCTGGAAATGGTGAAGTCGTTATGCCGAAAAGTTTACTTCCAGGTTCGATAACCGCTCGTCTTATATCAACTATGCTAAAGTTTATTTTGGCAAAATAGCCGGATAGATCGTTGATATCCACCTTCATTTTTCGTATCCTCCTAAGCGGCAACAAGTCTGTAAAGACCGCTATTGTTTATAATGCTCCCCTGCCAAGCGTTCTGAAACTTCCTGCATGCCTCAGCGGGGGATAAGAACGCTAAAATCTCTGGCTAAGGTCGACTAACTTTCTGCCGGGGTAGAAATTCCGCCTGAAGGGTAGTTTTTTTATAAAAATCAAATGATAATAATTATCACTATCATTCTATCACTATTACCAGTAATTATCAAATTTATTTATCGCTAATTTTGAAAAATATCAAGGATCATTGGAAAAACCTCTATTTGCCTGTGCTTTGCAGTTTGTTATACTGATAAAAACAAATTAATGATAATTATTATCAATACACCACCTTTCTGGCTGAAATTAAGAAAAATTACAACTTATTATACGAGGAGTTGACAACATGAAGAACAATTTGTCCCTTGCCAGAAAACGGCTGCTTTACGCCCTGATCGGCAGCAGCCTGTTCTGGCACACGCCGGCAATTGCGTCTGCCGAGGATACGGCGGGAGCAGTTACCGCTACCGGCCAGACCGATCCCCAAGCGGCCTCTGCCGCGGAAACAACCGCCGGCAAGCGGGAATTCACCCTGGAAATGATTGAAGTGACCGCCATGCGCAGCCGCGATCTGCCGTCGGTCTATGCCGGCGGTCAGGTGGCTAGAGGAGCGCGGCTTGGATTGCTGGGCAACGTTGACATCATGAATGCTCCCTTCAGCATTACAAGTTATACGGCGCAAATGATTGAAAATCGGCAAGCCCGCACTATTTCCGAGGTTTTGTCCAATGATGCGTCGGTGCGTGATGCAACTTCCAACGGCCACACAATAGAAAATTTCAGAATTCGCGGTTTTACCGTTAATTCCTACGATTTGGGCTTTGACGGCATGTTTGGCCTGGCGCCTATAAGCCATGTGCCGACAGAATTCCTTGAACGGGTGGAATTGCTAAGAGGGCCGAGCGCCTTACTCTATGGTATGCCGCCCAACGGCTCCCTGGGCGGAACGATCAATCTTGTTCCCAAGCGCGCTGCGGAGGAGCCGCTGACCCGTTTCACAATGGATTATACATCGGACTCTCAGCTCGGCGCCCATCTGGATATCGGCCGCCGCTTCGGCCAAAACAACGAGTGGGGGATACGGGTCAACGGCGTCTACCGGGATGGCGATACCGACATCTCCGGGCAGTCAAAGAAACGCGAACTGGGCGCGGTGGGCCTGGACTACCGCGGAGAACGCTGGCGCGCTTCGCTTGATGCCTATTACAGCAAAGAAAATTCCAGCGGCGGAACGTTGGCGGATTACTATTTCAACACGGACATCACTTCCGTTCCCTCAGCCCCCGATCCTAGCACAAACTTATTTGCCGGAACCTGGGGCTGGATAGAAAACAAGGGCGTGGCGGCGCGCGGCGAATATGACATTAATGACAAGCTGACTGCCTATGCCGGTCTGGGAACAGCAAATTACGATTTTTCCGGCTATATGATGTCGACGCATGCAAAAGGCATAGACGCGCTGGGGAATTATAGCGCCGTCACCACCTATACTACCGGCTACACCGACATCGTATCGGCCGAGGCGGGGCTGCGCGGCCGTTTCCAAACAGGGGCGGTCAGCCACCAGGTCGTTTTAAGCGCGACTTCGCTTAGCCTTGAAAGAGGGCAGGTTTTCAAGGAAGGCGCCGCATATCCTTCCAATATCTATAATCCGGCCACTCTCGTTTTTGCCGCTGATCCGGGTTCGCCGTCCAAAGTCGCGGAGTCTGATCTCACTGGTGTGGCGCTGACTGACACCTTATCCTTCAGCCAGGATAAATACCGGCTCACGCTGGGGGTCCGCAATCAACGGGTGAACACCAAAAACTTCAACAGCAGCACCGGCGCGATAACTGCCCGTTACGACAAAAGCGCCGTCACCCCGGCAATTGCCCTTGTCGTCAAACCGTGGGCCGCGCCGGTGTCTTTATATGCAAACTATATCGAAGGGCTAAGTTCAGGCAGCACCGTTACCGATACGACTGCCAGCAATTATGGTCACGTCTTTGCCCCCTTCAAAACGAAACAGATTGAGACAGGGGTAAAATGGGACGCAGGCGATTATGCCCATACCCTGAGCTTGTTCCAAATTACCAGACCAAGCGTCATCGCGGACCGCAGCACCAGTGTCACAACTTATAAACAGGACGGAGAGCAGCGTAACCGCGGCGTCGAGTGGAACGTATTCGGCCAAATCAACCGAGATTGGCGCATTCTGGGCGGCGTGAGCTTCCTCCGCGGTGTGACAACGCATACTGCCAACGGCACCTATGACGGCAACACAGCTTTTGGCACACCAAAATGGCAAAGTAATCTGGGCTTCGAATGGGATGCGCCCAATGTTTCCGGCCTGACGTTGTCCACCCGCGCCGTTTATACCGGCCCGCAATATAGTAATTCCGCCAATACAATGCAAATTCCAAGCTGGATCCGCTATGACGTCGGCGCCAGATATGTGACTAAAGTCAACGGCCAACCGGTCGCTTTCCGGTTTACTGTAGAAAACGTGCTTGATAAAAATTATTGGTCAGGCTGCTTCTCTGACGGCTATCTCACGCTTGGCAGCGGCCGTACCTTCAAACTGTCGACGACCATTGATCTTTAACGGAGTATGTCGCCGTATAACCACTTTAGCCCTTAAACGCCCTGACGGCTGTCGCAACGGGCCTGTGTGGGGGAACTGATTCTCGCTGTCTTTTCTGCCTGTTTTTGAGTTAAAGCAAAAAAGATAAATCCCAAAAAGAACCGAGTACGAGAAAAAACGTACCCGGTTCTTTTTTATGAAATTACATTACCTTGATAGGGCGATTTTTTCATAGGCGAAGGCGGACAGGGATGATGTTTTAAGTTTTTGGGGGACCCTGCTTATTCCATCGTTTTAAGAAAGATGAAGCACTCGTCAAGCTTTAGTGGCGTTGGCACAATTCGTAAAGAAACTCTATTGACGGGTAATAATGCGGACAAGCCTGTCGTAGAACATATACTCCCAGACCCATTTCATAAATACAACAAAGCGATTGCGGAAGTCAATCAAGCGTAAAATATGGACAAGCGACCAGATTAGCCAAGCGGCAACCCCTTTTAATTTAAGATGTCCCATGTGAACAACGGCCGCATTCCGGCCAATTGTTGCCATGCTGCCTACGTCCTTGTACGTAAATTTTTCCAAGGGCTTTTCTGCCATAAGCTGTTTAATGTTTTTAGCTGCAACATCTGCCTGTTGGATTGCCACCGGTGCAATCATTGGTAAAGGCCGCCCGGCATACTCGTAATGGGCAGCATCACCGATAACAAAAACATCCGGGTGAGCAGGCAATTGTAAAAACTCATTTACAACCGCCCGGCGTGCCTGATCCTGCTCAATATGCAAGGTATCCAGAAGAGGCGCCGCCTTTATCCCGGCTGCCCAGATGACTGTACGGGTGGGGATTACTTCACCACCCTTGAGCGATAAGCGCTCACCATCATAATCAGTGACCTGCACGCAAAGACGGACTTCAACATGCTTGCGAATTAGTGTTTCCACAGTGGTTTCCTGTAATTCCGCCGGCATTGCTGCCAATACTTTATCTGAAGCCTCAACTAATACAATGCGAACTTCTTTAAAGTTAAGGGTATGGTACTCTCTGGCCATGACTAAATAGATTAATTCTGATAAGGCACCGGCAGATTCGACACCGGTTGGCCCGCCCCCGACAATGATAAAGGTTAAGCGTGCCCGGCGCTTGTCCCGGTCTTGTTCATAGGCCGCCAATTCAAATTGATGAAGAATGTGGTTGCGGATTGTTACTGACTCATCCAGGTTTTTCATGCCAAAACTATTCTTTTCCACAGCTTTGAGCCCGAAATAATTGGTAACGCCGCCTGTAGCTATTATCAGATAGTCATAAGCTACCGCCGCGGTAGCAAGTATCACTGATTTTCGCTCAAAATCAATAGTGTTTACCTCGCCCATCCGGAAATGAACATTTTTTTGCTGCTTTATCATAGCCCGCACCGGATAGGCAATATCATCAATGGATAAGGTGGCTGTTGATACCTGATACAGCAACGGCTGAAACAAATGATAATTATGCTTGTCGATTAAGGTTATCCGGACATCGGCTTTGCTTAAAGCCCGAACGGCCCGGATGCCGCCAAAACCGGCCCCGATGATGACAATATGTTTTGTTTTTGGTTGTTCCTGCATAACAATATCTCCCCTCACTTAATAGTAACTGTTGCAGATAGTCCGGCTAATGGTAGTAGGTGCTATTTCGTTAATTAATTATAATTGGGGATAATTTAACAGCATTATTCGCTCTATTCTACTATAAGCTGGATAAAGACAAATAAATAATATTTATTATATATGATATGATAGTTTCTAACAATCGTTGGGCATGGGGTCAGTTGGGCATGGGGTCAGGCTTGCGTTATGGCAAAAATTGACTTATATTTACGCTGTTATTTATGGAAGGTATTGCCCGCGCATGTTGTCTAAGGCATTAGCTGCACGTATAATAAAAAAAGGCTCTCTGTACGAGAGACCAAAAGGAAAGTGGACAAAAATTAAAATCACAAGGTCAATGCTGGCGTTTGGGGAAAGCGATACGAAAAAGAAGGTAATAATGCATTGAATAAAAAGAAAAGCACTAAGATTAAAATTGCCGTAGCGGTTATAGTCTGCACGGTTATTGCTCTGGTTTTGATATTTAATTCTGCGTTCGGTTCTATGTTCAGTTTTATCGGTAATCAGTACAGGAATTGGGAGATAGGCCGGCTGGCGACTACAGATTTATCTAATATTACCGTTGACACAATAAGAATTGGTTCCAACCTTGAGGATGTTGACTTAGCGGCATATCAGGCAAGTAATCGCTTTCGTAATAGCGGTGGCGACCATGCCTACTATTTTGATGAACTGATATTGGATGTCGATGATAATAAGGTAAGCTACATTTTTGCTTTTGACGAAGATGTGCTGTTAAACATAAATGGAAATAAAGATATATCCACAATAGAGGAAATAAGCGGCTTATTAGGTGAAAACTATTTGGCAAAAACAGAAGACCGCGAACAACGCTTAATCAAGCATATTTATTATGATAAAGAAATCCGGGTCGTAGCTGAGATTGTTTATAGCGATTATGATGGTGAATTTGTTTGGATTGCTTTATGGAGGTAAGCTAGCTGGCTATTTAACAGACGGTACATTGTGCCTAAATGAATGGTATATAACCAAGCGGCGGTTTGCCAACAATTTATTAAAATATGATTGACAGTCAGTAAATTAAATAAAATAAGTCAATTATATGAAATAAGTTAAGCCTGACCCCAATGCACCCATAATTAAACTTGAAGTGAACTTCAAAAAGTCATTGATAAAAAAGTAGATTTTGTAGCTCTTTTAAAATGACCGTCGATTTGTATTTGATGAAGAAGTTATTGGCGTTCGTCTCCATAATCAAGAAGCAATGCTACTGTAATAATTTTCCCAACCGGCCTAATCTCTAGGCAAGGCTTGCGTCCAAGAGCTATAAGGGATGAAGCGCAATTTGAAGCAATTGATTAAATGTTGCTCTCCGGTTGGGAAAATATTGCTAAACCCTTGTAAACATTGTATTGTATAGCTATAGGTGTTTTGACAAAGCTTGATTTTACTAGTCTTTGACCGTAACATGGATGTATTGAAACTCTCTATTTGGATCAGCGCCAATATGTCAGGGCCAACTTTGACCGTAACATGGATGTATTGAAACGAGCGATTTGGCGGTTGTCCGGGAATGGGTGGTATGCTTTGACCGTAACATGGATGTATTGAAACTAGCAGCCTCAACCACAATGGATATAACCATCGTTCGACTTTGACCGTAACATGGATGTATTGAAACAATCAATATTTCTACTGAGGGGATACTGATTAATGGCTTTGACCGTAACATGGATGTATTGAAACGGCTGAATTGGGATAGAGAGCCGTTTGTCATCCTTCTTTGACCGTAACATGGATGTATTGAAACCTCCGCACGCAAGCCTATCCGGAATGGGAAATAGAGCTTTGACCGTAACATGGATGTATTGAAACAGGAAGTTGCCAGAACATTCGGCATCGGCGAACAAACTTTGACCGTAACATGGATGTATTGAAACTATGGCGACTTCGGCAGTGGTCTACATGAAAAACATCTTTGACCGTAACATGGATGTATTGAAACAACATTAAAATATCCATTAAAAATGGCGTGTTAACTTCTTTGACCGTAACATGGATGTATTGAAACAAGGCATGGGAGTGATTATATGTTAATCGAAGTAGGCCTTTGACCGTAACATGGATGTATTGAAACTGTTTAAACTCCGGTCAATGGATGGGTTAAAATTCCTTTGACCGTAACATGGATGTATTGAAACCAGTGTTCGCCGTACATTTTCATCACCTGCCGATATCTTTGACCGTAACATGGATGTATTGAAACGCAATAAAATCATCTCTCAAGGGGCAGCCGACTGTTCTTTGACCGTAACATGGATGTATTGAAACTGCGGAAAGGAGTGAATGAATTACGGGATACCACGTCTTTGACCGTAACATGGATGTATTGAAACTTAAAAATGGCAAAAGTATAGGGCCACTCAGTTGTCTTTGACCGTAACATGGATGTATTGAAACCGGAGATATCGATATATAACCTAACGGCAGAAACAGCTTTGACCGTAACATGGATGTATTGAAACATTGTTGATCCGTGGGGCAATGCTTATGTTTATAACTTTGACCGTAACATGGATGTATTGAAACTAGATATCTCCCGGATTATGTACTTCCAAATGGCCTCTTTGACCGTAATGGATGTATTGAAACTGCTTTACAGAAGGTACAGTTTGCAAATCTTCGAACAAAACCGGCAAATGAGAAGCCGGTTTTATTTTTTTGTCTAGCCACTTTCTTGTTATGCGCTTACCAATAGCCGAAAATTCATTGACCACGAGACGTGTTTCGGCTATAATGTAATAAACTTTATTTTTAGACGATGAGGTGATTTCATGAATTATATACATAGAGCAATGGAGGATACGTTTCTCCACCTTAGTAAGGAGTTTCCCGCACTGCTACTTACCGGTCCAAGGCAGGTTGGCAAGACAACCATGCTGCAAAAACTAGCTGCGGAGGAAAACATAGGACGGGAGTATGTGACACTGGATGATTTGACGGAGCGCCAAATGGCGAAGAATGACCCGAAGATGTTCCTGCAAATCCACAAGCCGCCGGTGTATATCGATGAGGTACAGTATGCACCGGAGCTGTTTACCTATATCAAAATACACGTTGACCAGAACCGACGGGCCGGTGACTTTTGGTTGACTGGTTCGCAGGTATTCAAATTGATGGAGGGGATACAGGAGTCGCTGGCCGGGCGCGTCTGCCTGCTGCATATGGCTCCCCTGTCACAGGCGGAGATCTATGGTGCTGCCACTGCACCTTTTGTGCTGGCTTTGGAGCAGCTGTCACAGCGAATAAAGGAGCGCACCCCGATTGATACGCCTGCACTTTATGAGCGTATTTTCAGAGGCGGCATGCCTGCCCTCATCAGCGGGCAGCATAGCGACTATCGAGCAGTTTATTCCAGCTACATCAGTACCTATATAGACCGGGATGTAAAAGAGCTTTCCGGTGCCATTGATTCGCTCAAGTTTATGGATTTCATCACGGCCGCCGCAGCCCTGTGCGGACAGATGCTCAACTACAAGACCATTGCTGACGCTGCCGGGATTGACCAGATTACCGCCAAAAACTGGCTGGGGATTTTAGAGAGACTGGGCATTGTATTCTATCTTCACCCGTATTCCAGCAATATGCTTAAACGCATGGTAACCAAGCCAAAGCTCTATTTCTATGACTGCGGGTTGGTGGCCTACCTGACCAAATGGAGTGACAGTGATACCCTGATGAACGGTGCCATGAGTGGTGCGATTCTTGAGAATTTTGCGGTATCTGAGATTGTCAAAAGCTATCAGAACTGCGGCTGGGAGGCCTTTATTTATTACTATCGGGATAAGGACACTAAGGAGATTGATCTTCTACTAGAGGACAGCGGCAAGCTATACCCCATGGAAATCAAGAAAACCGCCACGCCGCAAAGCCAGCTCACTCGTGTGTTTGGGGTGATTGACAAGGCTACTTTGGAGCGCGGAATAGGAGCTGTGCTTTGTACTACTGATCGACTGTCGGCGTTTGACAGCCAAAATTTGATTGTGCCTATTTGGGGGATATAAGTTGAAGTATTGCGGTATTTACTCTCACAATCAAGACGTTGTACCCCAATTTTTAGGGGTACTATAAAATGTATAACCCTGTTCTAAAAACAGCGTAGACGAAGCGTGGGGACGTTCTTTTTGCTTCCCAGTATTTACTCACCAGAATGCTGCGAATGTGCGCCGTCTTGAAATTACTTTTACATCTCACATAAATAGGGTATAATAGACAAAGATTAATATAGCAAAATGCCCCTGGTGCTAACAGGCGCGCTTTGCCTTTGAAATAGGGAGGCTACCTGAGCCAAATTGTGAGTGCTAATGGTTTAAGTAACATTATCGTTATGGCGATAATTAACCAGGCAATCACTCGTGGAGAAATCCACACGGTATTCACCTCCTTATTCAGTTTGGGATGAGTGTGCGCTCATCCCATTTACACTATACCGTGGTTTTGATAAGATTGGTATAAGCGCAGTGAGGCTGGAGCAGTTTCAGATATGCGTATTAATGAACCGTAACATGGATGTATTGAAACTTATAAGTAGGTTTGGATAAGGTAATATTGTTGCTATTAACCGTAACACGTAGTGTATTGTTTTAAATGTTAATTTAAAAACTCCTGTGTGGCGAACTTTCGCTATATAGGAGTTTTTTTATAATAAGAAAAAGAAAAATCAGAAAATTGTATTGCTAAATTATGGTATATTTGCTATTATAATAATATAATTTTAAAAACCTAAATATAATGAAATTAAATTTAGATAAGGAGGAGAGAATTTGCTTTTCGAATTAAAGCTAACAGTACTGCTGAAAAAATCAACACATCATTTACAGATGCAGGAACCGATTGGGAACTGGATTAGTCAGGCCCAGCTAACCGATCCTCTTTTCAAACAAACCCATTATGACAAAATCTATAAGCATTTTGTATTTAGCAACCTTTATCCCACAGAAAAAGACGGGATCTACCAGCAAGGGCGGATATACGTCCTGACGATTCGCAGTTCAATTGAAGACACCTTAAACCGTATTCATCAGTGCCTGAAAAAATGCCGGGAAAGCGACTATTTTCAACTTGTTGCCTGTGAACAGCGAACAAGACGGCTAGGGCACATTACGGAACTGCTTACGATTACACCGGCGATTGTGACAATTGAGAATCAAAAGCCCTGGACACCGGAAGACAATATTGAATTATTGATCCAGCGGCTTGAGGCTAATGCGGAAAAGAAATTTAAATCACTTTATCCTGACACCCTGGTACAAGCGGGGCAGACCTTTATTCAAGGCATTACCATTGAGAACCGCAAGCCACTGGCGACTGCTTACAAAGGTCGCAAATTGTTGGGCAATAAGCTGCATCTGCTTATTCATGAGGATGAATATGCGCAAAAATTAGCCAACGTAGTTATGGGTTCCGGGTTAGCAGAGAAGGGATCGATTCTTGGCGCAGGCTTCTGTCTAGCGAAATACCTCAAATGAAGCAAAAGGAGGTGAATTTTTTTGATCAGAGATTTGGCGGTGGGCTTTCAAAAAGCGCAGGAGAAGTTTCCCGCGATCATTCAGGATAACTATAAGCTAAAAGAGGGTGTTTATATCCGGTTGAAGCTGAAGCAGGACTGGGAAAGTCAGTCAGCCGCATTCGAGAAAAATCATGTAACCATTGTCCGTAAAGAGGAAGAACCGCAAAATATTGAACTGCTCAATTGGTTTAAATGCCGGGATTATTTATCTTCCTTAGTGGACATGAATAAGCCGGTTGATCCCAAGAAGCAAGTACATAGCAATAATCCCTTTGCTCTTTTTATGAAAAAGGAGGTTTTTCTGGGAGAAAAACAGGGCGGTAAATATACTGCAGAAGAAAATATAAATCGTTACTTACTAGCCGCCGGCCGCGACCCGGTGCGTCAAAAATGGTTGGAAATGATACCGAAAAACAAAAATGACAAAGATAATCGTCAATTCTTTCAGGCTTCTGAATATGCAGTCATGCTGACTTATCTGGAGAGTTCTGAACGGCTGCAGTTAATCGAAGAAATTACGAAGTGGTATTACTCCAATCTTGCAGCACTAACGGAATATATCGGACAACTTTCTTTTAAAAATTATGTGAAACTGTTTTTTACTTTCGATTCATCGGCCCCAACCCTTGCTTGTGAGCGAATGTATGCCTTTGAATATGTACTGTATACCATCCCCAAGATTTTTAACAGCAACGACTATAACCAATTGGTAGCTGGAGAACTTGTCGGGCTGCCAAACATTGATATGACAATGAACAGTAAAAAGCCCTTTCTGGAGCACAAAACAATGGGCAGCCAGGCCCCTGAACGGGTTACCCTGCAGCAGGCAACGCTGGCCAAGCAGACTACCGAATGGCTGGCAGCGGCTAAGCCCCCCTATGCCACCAATAAAATCGGCTATGAGTCAGGGTTTATTCCGCCAACCGGTTATGTACCACCGGAAGGTACCTTTCATGTCTATATGGATGGAAAGTATAATGAACTCTACGGTTTTGAGAATGTTCCTTTTCCGCCAACGACAACGGTACAAGTAGAGTGGCTTAATATTTTGCAGCTAAAAGATCCTGCTGGTGATGAAAAATATTACGGAACCATTCAAGATGCGGAAGCCTTGCAAAAAACGATTAGCAGTAGATTCTTTCGTGGCCGCATGAATAATTCGTTTATATTCAACGAGCCGGATGTAAAGGCCGGGGAGTTTACCGCTCTTATGGCCGCTTTGTATTTGCAAAGCAGACAGGCGTTTCATGATTGGTTTTATAAGGGGACAACTATTTCATTACAGGGGATTTTTGCCAAAGTGACGTTGCGGTTGCTGGTCGAGCAATTGGTCCATGTGGAAACATCACGTATGGCAGAGCTTGGCGATGCTTTCAATCTGCGTTTATCTATCCAAATGGCAATCGATGATAAGGGAGGAAAAGTAATGGCAGACCGCATTAAAGGCACAATGGAGGCGTTGCGTAACAAGCTGGTAAGTGAGGAGCTTGCTGTATGCGCAAATGATGAAGAGTTTTATTTTATGGCCGGCCAATTGGCTCACTATTTAATTAGTCAGTCCAGGGCGCAAAAAATAACCGGCGAGATGTATGAGCCTTTCTTGCGGGCAAAAAATGGGCACCAGTTGAAGAAACGCCTGGAAGAAGCGTATATGCTTTATAAGCATGAGATTTTTTCCGGTTATCACCGGTTCAATCAGGCCTTTTCCCTAGTGCTGGGTTATGTGCCGGAAACCGATAATCAAGGCAGTGCCCGGGAACTGTTATTGGCAGGGATTTTTGCATATAATTTGTTGTTTGAAAAAACAGTTAAGGGAGTGGAATGAGATGATAAAAATGAAGCAGCGCGTTATTGGCTTAATCGGTATTGTCAGCAGAATGGCCAATTGGAATGCTGATTTTACGGGATTACCGAAGACAACGAGTGACGGAAATATTTTCGGCAGCGATAAAGCCTTGAAATATAGTATAAAGCGTTTGTGGGAATTAAACGGAGAAAAGGTGCTGTATATTCGTTCCTACAAATTAGGGAAGGGCAAAGAAGGCGAAAAACTGCAGCCCCGGGATTTGCAGGAGCGATATCAGCAATTATTTGGTGAAAGTGTGGCCAAGGATTCGACGATTGTATTGAAACGATTATTCGCATGCGTTGACGTTATGAATTTCGGCGCTACGTTTGCGGTGGAAGGACAGAATATTGGCTTAACCGGTGCCGTGCAAATTGGACAAGGTTTTAATAAGTATGAGGAGACCAATGTGGAAGTACAGGATATCTTATCACCCTTTCGCAACTCCAATGAGAAGAGTCTGGACAAGGATGCCACTTCGATTGGCAAAAAAATCATGGTCGATGAAGCGCATTATATTTATCCTTTTACAGTAAGTCCGAACCATTATGAAAGTTATATTGGGTTGCCAGGGTTAGATGAATTTCAGGGCTATACCCAGGAGGCTTACGCCGCCTTCAAAGAGGGCGCTTTGCTGGGGGCCACTGCCCTGCAGACAAACAGTAAGTCCGGCAGCGAAAATGCTTTTAGCCTGTTTATTGTATTAAAGGAGAATGCGCTAGCCTATCTGCCTAATCTGGACCCTTACGTTACGGTATGTAAAAAAGAGGATAAAACAATGTATGATCTGTCGGCAATCGCCCCGATAGTGGCAGGCATTCAGGAGCAGGTTGAGCAAATTGAACTCTACATCAATCCTTATGCAGCAGAAGTTCTTTTAGAGCTTGACGGCCTCAAGCGTTACAATATTATTACGAGGGCGGCGCTGTAACCATGCGGGCACTTCGGTTTGAATTAAAAGGCGAAACGGCATTTTTTAAGAAACCAGACGTCAATAGTTATGCCTATTTTACGTATAGCCATATCCATAAAATAGCCTTGTTCGGGCTGCTGGGGGCAATACTCGGTCATGGTGGCTATATGCAGCAGTATGATGCTAATTATCCGTTAACTACTAATCGCAAACAGGCAAAAGAAGTTCAAGTGTTTCCCGAATTTTACGAAGTATTTCAGCAGGCCAGGATCAGTATCGTACCTCATGGCGATCGCGGCTATTTTGCTAAAAAGCTTCAGATCTTCAATAATACGGTCGGTTATGCCAGTCAGGAAGAAGGCAAAGTCTTAAATGTGCGGGAACAATGGCTGGAAAAACCGCATTGGACAATTTATGTAGCCGATGATGCTGGGCTGGCAGCCGGTATTTTTAAGAAGCTGGCCGAATCCTTACTGCAGTCGCAAAGTGTATATATGCCGTATCTGGGAAAAAACGATCATCCGGCAGCGATAACAGAGCCGGCGCTGGTGGAGCTTAGTCAGGCCGGACAGGTGAAGTTTATTGACTCACTGCACCGCAGTGATGCTCTTGCTTATAAAGTGAGGGGAGAAATAAAGCCTGGTCAAGGCAAAAGCTTTTTCAAAGAACTTATGCCAGTTGCCCTAAATGCAGAAAACAACGGGTATGTTTTCCATTCCCTGGTAGTAACCAATCATGAGATTGATCAAGCTTCCATTAGTGAAGACGATTATCGTAATTTGTATTGTGACGGGGAGCGTGTGTTATATTTTATATAACGGTTATCCGGGATGTAATGCGGCATCCCGGATATTACTTTAGAAAGGAGTTTCCTCTATGGGAATTGGAGACTATCTGATTGACGGCGCTGAGATATTATTGGCGCATACGGCGAAGAAGGGAACGGGAAAACAAGCGGAATCACTGGTGGAGCATTCCGATTTAGTGCTCCACTATGTGGATGAGCTTTCTGAGCACAACGGATTATCATCGGCCATTCAGAGAACTGTAGCAAACCTGACCGTGCAGGACGAACCGCTGCCTCTTGCGGCCCAGTATTGGATTGTCAAATGTTTTCGGCAAGCCATATATTTACATGATTTGGGTAAAATCAATCCCGTCTTTCAAAAGAAAAAAATGGGCAATCAGCAAATAGAAAAGCTATCTCTGCCAGGTGATTCTAATCACGCACTCCTATCGGCGTTGCTGTACCTGGATATTTATCTTGCCGAGCTTGATGAAATTGAGTTTCCCGGAGACAATGCGCTGATAGGCAGTTTTATGAAGCACGTGCTATACGTATTTGCCTATGTTATTTCGCGACACCATACATATCTGGCGAATGCAGAAGATGCGGATGGTGAGGAAACCAGTTTTGAAAAACAACTGCAGTTGTTGCAGAAAAAAATTCAGCGCTATCCTGGCTATGTGCATTACTACCGGTATAAAGAGAGAGTCTGTTCCCGCGATTCGGCCGGGCGCAGAGATATCACTGGAGAGCTATTAAAGAACAGATATCAACGGTTCACTGATACACATTCGCCTTTCCCTTTTTATGTGTTAACGAAATTGTTATATTCCACAATGGCCGCCTGTGATTTTTATGCAACCTATGCCTATGATGCAGAAAAAAGTCTGGAGTTTCAGTATTTTAGCAAGAAGCAGGAACTTCGGCCTGTACTTGAGACCTTTTATAATACCGCAATCTATCGCGGTGTACAAGCATTGCGCAATAATCCGCAAACTACAACGCTTAGTTCTATTAATCGATTGCGGTCAGCTTTGTTTTTAGATACAGAAACAGAGCTGCTGCGCAATCTGGATAAGCAGTTATATTATCTGGAGGCACCTACAGGCTCGGGCAAGACGTATATGTCGATTAATTTAGGATTAAAATTGCTGAACAGCGAATTAGGGCTTAATAAGTTAATTTATGTGTTTCCCTTTAATGCATTGATTGAGCAGACTAAGCTGATCTTAGATAAGATTTTTCCTGATGAGCTGCGCAACCAATATCCCATGCCTGTAATCAATTCAATAACCCCGATTATAAGCAAAAAGGAAGAGACTGCTGAAACTGGCAATGGAGAAACGGAGCCGGACTTTGACTATAAGTCGGTATTGCTGCAGCGGCAAATGCTGCAATATCCGGTGATGCTGACTTCTCATGTCAACTTTTTTAATTATTTGTTCGGGCTGGGAAGAGAGTCAAATTTGGCGTTTACGCATTTGTGCAACAGTGTTGTTATTTTAGATGAGATCCAAAGCTATAAAAATGCAATCTGGAAGGAAATCATTCATTTTTTGCAATCCTTTGCTAAACTGTTAAATATGAAAGTCATCATCATGTCAGCCACTTTGCCCAATTGGGATTCGCTGGTAGAAGGAGAAAGCGACACCTGCTCTTTGGTTGCTAAGCGGGAGTTGTACTTTCAACACCCGTTATTTTGCAAGCGGGTGCAGCTGCATTTTGAACTTCTCCAGAAAAAAGTAATAACGGAAGAGGAATTGCTGGCAGAAGTACTGCAAAGACTCAAAGAACGGCGCGATCAGGGAAAATCTACCCGTTTACTAATTGAATTTATTACGAAGGCTGCTGCAAGAAGTTTTTATCGCTGCCTGCAGTCAGCGAAGCTGGACAGCCCTTTATTTGAGCTGACAGGTGATGACAGCAATTTATTGCGAAAAGAGGTTTTAAAACAGCTTGGCAAGGATGAAAAAGGCATTTTTCATTTGCCAGATGTCATAGTTGTGGCCACGCAGGTGATTGAAGCGGGTGTTGATATCGATATGGATATTGGCTTCAAGGATAGTTCCATGCTTGACAGTGAAGAGCAGTTTTTGGGGCGGATCAACCGTTCCTGCCTGCGTCCGGATTGCCACGCTTACTTTTTTAATATGGTAAAAACAACACTGATCTATCGCGACGACCAGCGTACGGCCTATGATCTGCAAACCGAGAGCTGTCAGAAAATGTTGCAGGACAAGGACTTTAGCGGCTTTTATCGCTTGGTAACGGCAAGAATTAATGCGGAGCGACAAAAAGCTAATTTGAAAAACTGGTCTTATTTTACCGCCAGCGTGCAACAATTACAGTTTAAAGAAGTAGAAGCGGCAATGCGGCTAATTACCGAAAAGCAATATACCTTATTTATCGCTCATGAGGCGGCTTATAAAAATACGGATGGCAAAGAAGAGCGACTGGATGGGGCGCAAGTTTGGGAAGAATTTAAGATTCTTTTGGCAGATCGGGAAACGGAATATGCTGAGCGAATCGTGAAACTTTCCCAAATTAAAGAGAAAATGGCCTATTTTACTTTTAATTATGGGATTCAGCATAGTTGCAAACAAACACCGCCTCAAATTTATACTGAAGTAGCTGGCACGCTATATTACATACCCAATGGTGAACGTTTTATGGAATTGGATGAAAATACAGGGGCGAAGAAGTTTAACCGTCAAGCTTATATAGATGCGGGGGTGTCGCCGCTCTTATGAGAATAACAGGCACCATTGTTAATTATTATATCCATTGCAAACGCCAGTGCTGGCTGTTTGCCCATAAGATGAATTTTGAAGATGATAGTGAAGATGTGCGTACCGGTCGTATATTACATGAAATTCGCAGCGAGGGACGCAATAATACGGAGATTCAAATTGAAGGTATTAAAGTTGATAAAATGACTGAAGAGTATGTTGTGGAGCTGAAGAAATCGGATGCTGATGTGGAGGCTACAAAATGGCAGACACTGTATTATCTGTACATACTCAAGCAGAAGGGCTTGGACCGTAAAGGGAGATTGGAGTTTATTGAGCGCAACAAGCAAAATCACAGAACTGTTGAACTGGAGTTAGACAAGCGTACAGAACCAGAATTAATTAGGCTGCTGGACGACATCGAAGTGTACTTACAACAAGATAAGCCGGTGCCGGCGATTTACGCTAAGAAATGTGAGCGCTGCGCGTACTATGCTTATTGCTATATTTAAGGAGGGATGAAGGTTGGCAAAGTCAGCTCCGACTACGCGCTATATTCGCACGCCGGGCACCTTAGGGCGTGAAGACAATTCACTAACATTTCGCAATGAAAAAGGTATTACGCACATTCCGATAAATAGTCTGAAAGAACTTTATTTACTAAATGAAATATCCTTGAATAGCAAGCTGTTCACCTTTTTATCAATGGCAAATATTACAGTTCACTTTTTCGATTATTATGGACAATTTCGCGGCACTTTCTATCCCAAAGAGGCTCGGGTGAGTGGTAAGGTGATGCTCTTGCAGGCGAAGGCCTGCTTGGAAAATCGCCTGCCGATTGCAGTTGCTTTTGTTGGCGCGATTGCGGCGAATATTCATGAGGTACTGTACCATTACTTTAAGCATGGCAATAAAGAAATCAAACCCTATTTGGATTGGCTCAAAAAAGAAGTACCTGATTTATTGCCTAAAATTAAAAAGGTTCCTACTCTGTTAAGTCTGGAGGGAGAGATTTGGCGGCGCTTTTATGAAACGTTTCAATTGATTTTGCCGGAGGATTTTGTGATGAATCACAGAGTGAAACGGCCTCCTGACAATCCTATCAATGCACTGGTCAGTTTCGGTAACACAATCCTGTATACAAAAACGATATCGCAAATCTATCATACGCATCTGGACCAGACGATCAGCTTCTTGCACGAGCCCAGTGATCGCCGCTTTTCGTTAAGCCTGGACTTGTCTGAAGCATTCAAACCATTGATTGTTTTTCGTACTATTTTTGAAGTTGTTAACAATCGAAGAATTCAGGTCAGTAAGCACTTTGATAAGAAATATAATTACTGCCTATTAAATGAACCGGGACGTGATGTATTCATTACCGCCATGGAAGAACGCTTACAACAGGTCTTTGATCATGGCACGATGAAGCGAAAGATAAGCTATCTGACTGCGATCAAATATGATGCTTACAAGCTGAAAAAGCACGTTGTTGAGGGAACGCCATTTACCCCTTTTTTGGAAAAAGACCGGAGGTAAACAATATTATGGAAAAAAATTATAATTATGTTATTCTTGTCTATGATATTGGTGAGAAGCGGGTAGGAAAAGTGTTCAAGATATGTAAAAAGTATTTAGTTCCTTTCCAAAAATCGGTTTTTCGCGGCGAAATTACTCCTGCAAACTTAATTAAACTTCGCAGTGAACTTCAAAAAGTCATTGATAAAAAAGTAGATTTTGTAGCTCTTTTTAAAATGACCGGCGATTACGTATTTGATGAAGAAGTTATTGGCGTTCGGCTCCATAATCAAGAAGCAATGCTACTGTAATAATTTTCCCAACCGGCCTAATCTCTAGGCAAGGCTTGCGTCCAAGAGCTATAAGGGATGAAGCGCAATTTGAGGCAATTGATTAAATGTTGCTCTCCGGTTGGGAAAATATTGCTAAGCCCTTGTAAACATTGTATTGTATAGCTATAGGTGTTTTGGCAAAGCTTGATTTTACTAGCCTTTGACCGTAACATGGATGTATTGAAACAATAACATTTGATTCTTGCAGTACAAATCGAGCCTGCTTTGACCGTAACATGGATGTATTGAAACAAGTGTATCTGGAGATTCTGAAGTAATTGAATACCTTTGACCGTAACATGGATGTATTGAAACTTGATGCGGTCGGAGAAGGCACAAAAAGCGCCGCCCTTTGACCGTAACATGGATGTATTGAAACTCAACCAGCAGCGCCGCCACTGGAACCTTACGGTATCTTTGACCGTAACATGGATGTATTGAAACAAGCAATCTACCTGACCACTGAGTATATTAATCTTGCTTTGACCGTAACATGGATGTATTGAAACAGGACCACCGACATTACCCTATGGTATTGTTAGCCACTTTGACCGTAACATGGATGTATTGAAACAAATAATCTGCGGAGCAAGTTTTAAGTTTTTCCATCTTTGACCGTAACATGGATGTATTGAAACCCCACGGCCAGGCGGGTGAAGGTCTTGTCCTCATCCCTTTGACCGTAACATGGATGTAGAGAAAGCAAGGACGACGTTCTTTTTGATTCGCTAGTATTCAGGTATATCTGCCATTGTTTTGGCGTAAGTCTATATAGAGGTTGAAGTATTATCTGCAGCAGATAACCGGGCTAACCTGGATAATGGGGGGAGGCTGCATGGCATTACTATTTCAACTTGGACCTAATCAGCTTGGTGCGCTTACCGCAATTCTGGCAATCCTGTGGGCCGAGGACCTTGATCTGGATGAACTCAATTCCCTGGGAAACTTTTTTGAGGCCCTGGGCAGTGTCATGCTTGCTATCGCCGCCCAGAAGCAGCTATTGCAGCAGCACCAGGCGGAAAAGCAAACGCCACCTGAGAGTGAACAGATACAGGAGTTAATCAGGCGAATTCAAAAATTGGAGTCTTAAGTTGTCGTTGTTCTGTGCCCTACAGCCGGCGCAGTTCTTTTTGTATCAGGCCGCATAATAAGCCGAAGGCGGCTTGATGGGGCTTGGCAATGAATAGATGCGTAACTAAATCGCAAACGAACAGGAAGGCCGCATGGCAGCCTGCCTGTCGTTTGCGATTTGATGCCTGAGGAATGAGAAGTGGTTGCATCTGAGTTCACTAATAAAGGGGCAAAAAATCCTATATTCTAAGAAAACATATTTAAATTAATAATATTATATATTTTTTTACCAGGATGGTCCTAAAACAAAGGAAATTGTCGAATTTTATCGTATCTTTATATCTAAGACTAATTGCAATTACGGCAACCTTAACAGGTGGCCTCGGGAGAGGCTTTATATAAAAGGGGAACTGAACGTACAAAACAGAAGGGATGTGAAGAGTAAGCTTGTCTGCCATGCTGTAGGCATAAATACAAAAATATAAACGGAAATGAGGACAGTAAATTGCAAATTAACAACAGTATACGAAAAAAACTCCTGATGATGTTGCTGCCATTCTTTATTCTGTCATTTGGCATACTGTCAACAGTTAGTTACTATTTATCGAAGCAATCTTTGGCAATTAGCACCGAGGCAACCGCTGTTGCCGTCGGTAATGATTATGCTAACCGTCTACAGGCCAATGTTATGAAGCTTATGACACATTTGGAAGATCTGGCTAGTGTTCCGGTAATGCAAAATGCAAACGATAGAGCGCAAATGATTGCCATGATGGCTGAAACCAAGCAGCGGGTCGGGGTATTTGACAATGTCGCGTTTATCTATTTGGATGGATTGGCTGTCAGACTCGACGGTAGTACTGCCAAGCTTGGCGATCGTGAATATTTTAGAAAAGTAGTCGATACGCAAAAGGCTTATGCATCTGAACCGTTAATTGCACGGGCAACAGGGAAAGCAGCTGTTAATTTGGCTGTTCCCGTATTCAATGGGGGCAAATTGACGGGAGTGTTAGTTGGAAATTATTCGTTAGAAGGATTATCGAAGTTGATGCAAGGGGTGAAATTTGCCGACAGCGGATATGGGTTTGTTTGCGATGACAGCGGCTTGCTCATTGCTCACCCGACAATGCCGGAAATTGTCAATAAACTCGATCTTAGCAAAAAACAAGTTGATCCCGAACTCAAGTTAAAAGAAACGGAACTGGATGATAAGCTGCTGCATCTGTTTCAGGCCAGTTTGGACCAGCCGGCGGTGGGAGAATATCGCTTTGGCAACATTAAGCAGACAGGTGTTTTCACGCCGGTAAATTTGCCGGGCGGTCAGCGTTGGATTACTGTTGTTGCGGCTCCGGCGGCTGAACTGACTAAAGCGGCATCCGGCCTGGCAAGAACGGTTCTCTTGGTATCATTGGTATTTACCATTGTTGCCGTAATCTTTGTTGTTGTTCTCAGCAAACGGTTTGCCGGACCGATTCAACTTATCAGGGATGAGTGCCTGCTGTTAGCCGGGGGCGATTTCCGGGAACTGCAGGCATCAGTTCAATCGGCGGATGAGATTGGGCAATTGGCGCAGGGATTTCGCACGATGAGGAACAATTTGCGGAATTTGGTTACCAAAGTACAGTTGCAGGCCGAACAAGTAGCGGCTTCCAGTGAGGAACTGACAGCCAGCGCCCAGCAGTCGGCTGAGGCTGCCAACCAGATGGCCGTCTCGATTACCGAGATGGCCCAGGGGGCAGAGCAACAGGCCGGTTTGTCCAGTCAGATCAGTGTTGTTTCCAGTCAAATATCAGTGCGGGCTGAAGAAATTTCCGCCACTATGCAGGAAGCAGCTGAAATTGCCGGCAACACCGCCCAGGAGGCGGAGCAGGGACGCCAGGCGGTGGAACAGGCTGTGGGACAAATGAACAAGATTGGTCAGGGATCTGAAGCCGTTCAGGCGGCCATAACCGAACTGGCGCAAGGGTCGCAAGCCATCAGGGAGATTGTCAGTCTTATCTCCAATATTGCCGGCCAAACCAACCTGCTGGCGTTAAACGCCGCCATTGAAGCCGCCAGAGCGGGCGAGTATGGACGGGGTTTTGCCGTGGTGGCGGAAGAAGTCCGGAAACTGGCGGAAGAATCGAACCAGGCGGCGCACCAGATCGGGGAGCTGATTCAAAAGAATCAGGTCAACATGGATCAGGCCGTAGCTGCAACCCAGGCCGGAGCGTCAGGGATCAAAGAAGGGATTGCTGTTGTAGACACAGCCGGAGAAACCTTCCAAAAAATTGTCGGGGCGATCATGCAGCTTTCCGCGCAAATCAAGGAAATATCGGAAGCCATAAACCAAATGGCCGAGGGCAGCCGGACCTTGGTAACCTCTATCCAGGAAATCGACCAGGTGAACAAAAAAAATAACGGCGAGGTCCAGACGGTATCGGCAGCGACTGAGGAACAGTCGGCATCCATGGAGGAAATCGCTTCCTCCAGCAATAATCTGGCGAAATTGGCGGCTGATTTGCAGGAAGCTGTAGAGAAATTTAAGTTATGACCAATGAGTAACCCGAATAATAAGCCCGAATGCGGCACTGGCGCCCCATTTACCCTCTAGGCAAGCGCGCCAATGTTGAGTATAATGCAAAGAGCAAAGTATGCGTGCTTTTACAATGCATATTTTGCTCAATGTTGAATTCGGGGAGGATATTGTAGTGAATCAAGACATTCTCAATCAAAATGACGCCAATACGCAGAAACTTAACTGGGAAGCCTTTATTAAACAGGATGTGCTTAACTTCCTGATGGCCCATAACCTGCAGGCCATAACTGTGGATGACGGCGCCGGCAAGAAAGGCGTAATCAAGCGGTCAGCCAAAGGTGAGCTGGCAGTACAGATAACTTCCAACGAAAAGCTGTAAATTGGAGCGCCCTTAACTAAAGCTGCTTATGCCGCTGCGTTAAGGGCGTTTTAGTGTGTGCCCTCATTGACAATTTCCGAGACTGGCTATACAGTGGGGGTAGGAAAGGGCTGCTTCACAACCAGTAGCTTTTACGCAGACAAACGCTGCAGCCAGGAGCTTGTCTGCCGGTAAAGCTGCTACTGACAGCGCTAAAACACAAAAGCAAGAGGGCAAGCGTTTATGTCTGAGAATAAAGTAATTAAGACCTCGGTCCGCAATTTAGTTGAGTTTGTACTTAGAGCAGGTGACCTGGTGGCAGCCTTTACCGGCAGCTCACGCCTGGCTGACGGGGCTAAAATCCACCGTAAGCTCCAGCAGGCCCAGACTTCCGAGTATCAGCCGGAGGTCAGCCTGGCAATAACAGTCACGTGGGCTGATCTTGTCCTGCAGATTAGCGGGCGGGCAGACGGCGTAATTACGACAATAGCGGAAACAGGCCTGGCGGAGATTACCATTGATGAGATTAAGTCTGTTACCCAGGAGCTGGAAACGATTGAGGCCGGGTATAACCAACTGCACTGGGCCCAGGCGAAGTGTTACGCCTACATCTATGCCGTCCAGCATGAACTGGAGCGGATTGGCGTCCAGCTCACCTACTGCCAGGCCGCTACCCTGGAAACCAAGCTGTTCAAGCAAATCTATCCGGTGCAGGAACTGGCTGCTTTTTTTGAGGCGCTGATCAGTGACTATGCTATGTGGGCCCAGCGGCTTGGCGACTGGGCGGCAAGCCGTGATGCCTCCGCCGGCCTGGTGCGGTTCCCGTTTTCTGGATTTCGCCCGGGCCAGCGGCAGTTATCTGTTGCCGTATATAAGACGATCTGCGGGGGGGTTAAGTTATTTGCCCAGGCGCCTACCGGCACAGGGAAGACAATGGCCGTTATATTTCCCGCCATTAAGGCCCTGGGACTGGGGCATGTGGAAAAAATATTTTTCCTCACCGCGAAAACGGTAACCCGGCAGTTAGCCGAGGCTGCCTTTGACCGTCTGCGACAGGCCGGTTTGCAGTGTAAAACCCTGACCCTGACTGCCAAGGATAAAATATGTTTTAGGCCTGATTCGGCTTGTACACCGGAGGAATGTCCCTATGCCGCGGGTTATTATGACCGGATTAAGCCGGCCTTGCATCATTGTTGGCCAGAGGCGGCTTTTACCCGGGAAGTTATTGAACAGTACGCCCGGGAATACCGGGTTTGTCCCTTTGAATTATCGCTGGAGCTGGCGTTTTGGGCAGATGCCGTTATCTGTGACTATAATTATGTGTTCGATCCCAGGGTCTATCTGAAACGGTTCTTTTCTGAAAACAGCGGGCAATATTGCTTTCTGGTTGATGAGGCCCATAATCTTGTTGACCGGGCCCGGGAGATGTTTTCCGCGGCGATAACCAAGCAAAGCTTTCTGGGAATAAAAAAAACCGTTAACAATAAGCTTCCTGCCCTGGCTAAGGCCGCCGGCAAGATCAATACATTTTTGCTGAAGCTGGGGAAGCTATGCATAGACAAGACAGCAGCCGGGGAAACAGACTATTTTGTGCGCGAACAGGCCTGCAGCGAGGTCTTGCCCTTATTGCGAAAATTTATGGATTTAGCCGAAAAGTGGCTGGCCAAAAATGAGCAGGCCGAGTTCCGGGAGGAGCTTTTGGATAGCTATTTTATGGCGAATGCTTTCTTGCGTACGGCCGAGACCTATGATGAACGGTATGTGACCTATGCCGAAAAAATCGATAAAGATGTAAAACTTAAACTGTTTTGCGTTAATCCGGCGGAGCTGCTGCGGCAGGCGGGGCTGCGGGGGCGGGCGACCGTCTTCTTTTCCGCTACCCTTACCCCGGTCGATTACTTTTTTGAGATCTTAGGGGGCGGGGAGGGTGATGGCAGAATTGCGGTGCCGTCGCCGTTTGCCGCCGGCAATCTAAGGCTTCTGGTCGCCGATCATATCAGTACAACCTACAAAACCAGAGCCCAGACCTATGACGTAATTGTCGACAGCATTACCGCCGCAATTACGGCTAAAACCGGAAATTATCTGGTATTCCTGCCATCTTACCGGTATATGGAGGAAGTAGGCCGGCGGTTTTGCCTGCAAAACCCACGTATCAGCGTTAGCAAACAGACCGGTGAGATGACGGAAGCCGAGCGCGCCGGCTTTCTGGCGCAGTTCTCTGCTGACAGTACCGAAACCCTGGTGGGGTTTGCCGTTCTTGGCGGCGTATTTGGTGAGGGCATTGATCTGACCGGTGAGCGGCTGGTTGGCGCTGTCATTGTTGGTGTGGGGCTGCCGAAGGTCTGCCTGGAGCGGGAGATTATCAGACAGTGGTTTAATCAGAATAACCGCCAGGGGTTTGAGTACGCCTATGTCTATCCGGGGATGAACAAGGTTTTGCAGGCCGCAGGGCGGGTAATCCGTACCGAGCAGGACCGGGGACTGGTTCTGCTTATTGATGAACGGTTTTCGCAAGCCCGGTATAAGCGGCTCTTTCCCCGGGAATGGCAAGGCGCCGTACGCACAAATAGTGTTAGCCGGATTGGCGCGGCCCTAAAACAATTTTGGTTACTGCAGTAGATGATTAAGATATTCTGGACAAGCACAAAATAAAGAATACAGCGCATTTAATCTGTGCGAATGAGGGTTGAAGATCATAGACGGATTTAGTAAAGAAATAAAAAAGGCATTGGTAACCTTAGGCTATGAAACACTGACTGAGGTTCAGACACAAGTGATACCCCTGGTTTTTGCAGAGCAGGATATTATTGTGCAATCACAGACCGGCAGTGGCAAGACGGCTGCTTTTGCCATCCCGGTTTGTGAAAAGATCGCAATAGAGCAAAGGAGTCCGCAGGCCTTAGTGCTTACACCAACCCGGGAATTGGCTGTACAGGTAAAACAGGATATTGCTAATATCGGACGGTTTAAGAAAATAAGGTGTGCTGCTATTTACGGCCGGCAACCGATGGCGATACAAAGAAGAGAGTTAAGCCAGCGGGTTCATGTTATTGTCGGTACGCCGGGCAGAACGTTTGATCATACGGTAAGCGGTAGTATCAACCTGGCTGCAATCAAATATCTGATTATTGATGAAGCCGACAAAATGCTGGATATGGGCTTTATTGAACAGGTTGAAGCAATTATCGCCAAGCTGCCCGGGAACAGGGTTACTTTGGTGTTTTCCGCAACAATGCCTGAGCAAATCCAGGCGATATGCAGTAGATACATGCTGGCGCCGGTGAGGCTGGCGGTTGAGTCGGCAAGCCCGGCTGCAGCAACAATTCAGCAGGGCTACTATGAGGTTGAAGAAAGCGGCAAACTCAGGCTTGTCAAAAAGATAGCGGTTACTGAACGGCCGGATAGCTGCATTTTGTTTTGCAACACCAGGGAAAAAGCGGAACTGGTGGCGGCGGAACTAAAACATGCCGGCTATCTCTGTGGAACCCTCCATGGCGGAATGGAGCAAAGGGAGCGGTTAGCGGCCATTCAAGGCTTTAAAAGAGGCGAGTTTCGCTTTCTGATTGCTACCGATGTGGCCGCACGGGGAATTCATGTGGCGGAGATCGCGCTGGTGATCAATTATGATTTTCCTCTGGATCATGAGGGCTATGTTCACCGTATTGGCCGGACAGGGCGGGCGGGAAATGCAGGCGCGGCGCTAACCTTTGTCACCCTGGCTGAACGAAGGGCCTTAGCGGCAATCGAGGAATTTGTGCAATATAAAATACCCAGGCTGGAACAGCCCACAGGGGCAGCGGTTGAGCGTGGCAATATGATTTCTGAGCATGATAAGGCTAAGCCGGCGTACAAACCGGATATCAGTGACAAACTAAATAGTGAGATTACCAGAATTCGTATCAATGCCGGTAAAAAAACTAAAATGAGACCGGGAGATATCCTGGGAGCCGTCACTGCCATTGCCGGGGTTAGCGCCGGGGATATTGGGATAATTGATGTTCAGGAGACCTGCTCGTATGTAGAGATCCTGGACGGCAAAGGCCCGCTGGTGATGGCTGCCCTCCAGGCTACAAAGATTAAAGGCAGGCTATATACAACAAAACAAGTAGGCTTCCGGACTATTTAAACTATTTAAGTAAGCTGGCACCAAGTCTTGCTTAATGGGTACATGACGTTGTAAAATAGAGGTGTACGTTGATGCTGGCAAAGGAGGAGTTCTAAGTGGATTTACTCGCTTTACTACAAGAAAAGAAGAAAAAAGCCAATGAAAATAATAAACCATTCCCCAAGGCAAGTAAGGCTAAAACTACAAACAATAAAATGCCCATGCGGAAAACCGGACGGGGTAAATAGTCGGATAATAGAAACGCCTACAGCAGATCATTGTGCTGTAGGCGTTTCAGTTTCTGTGTAACGGGACACCCGGCTGCCAAGCTTTCTAACTATTAATAAATCCAGAACATGTTTTGAATTTTGGCAGGGTTCCTGGTCTTCGTTAAGGCGAGCATAAGCAGGATGCGGGCTTTTTGCGGGCTCAGGGTATCGGCCACGACAAAGTTATACTGCTCATCGTCAAGCGCCCCGTTGCGGGTAACTGCCCCGTTGCAAACCCGGGTGCCGCGCACCACGACAACTCCCTGCTGTTGAATATTGCCAAGGACCTGCCGCATATGCTGGGACAGATTGCCGTTACCCAGACCGGCATAGACAAGGCCCTGGGCGCCGGCGGCCACCGCCGCCTGAGCCAGGGTGCCGTAATCATTTACATGCCCGTAAAGGATATCAACCGGCGGCAGCTCGTTTAGGCCGGTAATATCAAATTCGGTCAGATAGGTATGCCTGCGGGTCGGCAGGCGGTAGAAGTGAGGCTGATTGTCGATTATATAGCCCAGATAGCCAAGCTCAGGCGCTTTAAAGGTGTCCTGGAGCGAGGTGTTGGTTTTGGTTACATCGCGGCTGCAATTGATCGTGTCATTGAGGGCGACAAGCACCCCCTTATCCCAGGCCGAAGGGCTTGCTGCCAGGATGATGGCGTTATACAGATTCATGGGGCCGTCAGGGCTTATGGCTGTGGACGGGCGCATAGCGCCGACCAGGACAACCGGTTTGGGACTTTTTACAACTAAATTCAGGAAATAAGCGGTTTCTTCCAGCGTATCTGTGCCGTGGGTGACCACAACCCCGTCCACAGTTGGCTGCTGCAGCAGGGCATTGAGGCGGTTGGCCAGCTGCAGCCAGATGCCGTGGTTCATATCGGCGCTGTCTATTTGCGCCAGTTGTTCACTGGTGGCCGCGGCTATACCCGGCAGTGAACCAATTTGCTCCAGCAGCTCCTGAATGGGCACTACTGCCGGCTGATAGCTGACAGTACCGGCGGGAAAGGGAGCGACCCCGGCAATCGTTCCCCCGGTAGCAAGGATGGTTATTTTTTTCATACCCTCATCCTTTATTAAATTTTTATTTCCGTTTTCGCCCAGGCCCGGAGCCGCGTGCTTTTTCTATTGCGGTGACAGGGGCGGATGCAGCTCCAGGCCGACAGGACAATGGTCACTGCCCATAATGTCAGGATAGATATGAGCAGCGGCAATCACATCTTTCAGCCTGTCGGAAACGATAAAGTAATCAATCCGCCAGCCAATGTTACGGGCTCTGGCATTCATCATATACGACCACCAGGTATAGGCATCCCTTTTCTCAGGGTATAGAGCCCGGAAAGAGTCGGTAAACCCGGACGCAAGCAGGACGGTCATGCTATTTCTCTCTTCGTCGGTAAAGCCGGCATTCTTTCTGTTGGCTTTAGGGTTCTTGATATCGATCTCCTCGTGGGCTACATTGAGGTCGCCACACATAACGACAGGCTTGTTTCTATCAAGCTGCAGGAGATAGTTTCTGAAATCGCTTTCCCACCGGAGCCGGTATTCCAGCCGCAGCAACCCGCGCTGTGAATTAGGGGTATAGACATTAACCAGATAAAATTCATCAAACTCCAGGGTAATGAGCCGGCCTTCCTGATCATGTTCTTCTATACCCAGGCCCCAGGTAACGGCCAGCGGTTTAAGCCGGGTAAAAACCGCAGTGCCTGAATAGCCCTTTTTCACAGCGCTGTTCCAGTACTGCTCATAGCCGGGCAAAACCAGTTCTGACTGGTCTTGCTGCATTTTCGTCTCTTGGATACAAAAGATATCGGCTCCGGCACCGGTGAAAAAATCGCCAAAGCCCTTACCCAGGCAGGCTCTCAGCCCATTTACATTCCAGGAAATAAGTTTCATAGCAGCCTCTTTCTTTCCAGTAGTTGTGTGGATCATTATATTCCCTGCAAAGAATCTGATTTCCTGCTTGGCGAATTATGGATGATCTGAGAGGGCTGGCTGGCGATTATTTGCCAAGTATTGCAAAATTAAGGCGAACCAATTGTTGAAATAATTGAAAATCGGCACAACCGCGAAAGGAAAACAAGCATTTTTCGCGAATATAGGAGGAGATAAAATCCATTACAAACTAGATGGAGAGCGAGATGTTTGCAGATAATACCATCTATATAGTGGGTAATGCCAAGTCTCAGCAGAATAATCCGATTACTCACCACTATGGCCAGTTTTTCATTGGCTTTGTGGTGGAACGGGAAACGGGCAGGATTGTAGCCTGCGGCAGTTCGGCGACAGTGCCTACCACCGCTGAATTTATTGGCAGTTTGTTTGCCGGCAAAAGTATGCAGGATGAGTTTGAACTTATGCGGCAGCACGTAGAAGCCCGTTATTTCGGTTCATCGCAAAAAGCTATTTTAGTTGCCTACAAAGATGCGCAAAAAAAGTTTTTCCGCATTATGAACGGCATGCCCCTTGATTTGAACGACTAAAAACACCCATGACCGCTGCTTTGTTTATTGTACGCCTGTTTATGAACGCAGGTGCAGACGTAAATAAAATCCAGCATAACCAACCTTCTGTTAGTAGAAGGTTGATTATGCTGGATTTTTTTATCGCCTCAGATTGTAAAAGTTCAAGGGTACCAAGGGTTTTTCTAGGAACAGTCAGGACTGTTTATGTGGTTAAGCCACATATAATTAATGAGAGTAGTGAGAGGAGCGGATTTATTTAATGAAAATTGCGGCAATTAGAATTGGCAAAGTGAGTATTCCCCTGAAAAAACCCTTCAAAACAGCCTTACGACAGGTACATTCAGCCGAGGATATTATCATCAAGATGATTGCCGACACCGGCGAAACCGGTTTTGGCAATGCCCCGCCCACGGCTGTGATCACCGGTGACAGTCAGGATTCCATCATCGCCGCCATCCGCGACACAATCGGCCCCAAGCTAATCGGGATGGATGTTGATAATCTGGAAGGCATCATGACCACTATTGATGCCGCGATGCTGCATAACAGCTCGGCCAAAGCGGCGCTGGACATTGCCGTTTATGACCTGTTTGGCAAACGGCATGGCATTCCGCTCTATAAATTACTGGGTGGCTACCGGCAGGGCATAACCACGGATTTGACGATTAGTATCAACGCCCCGGAAGAAATGGTTGCGGATTCGCTGGCGGCGGTGGCGGCAGGGTACACCGAACTGAAATTAAAAGTAGGCACCGAGGCGGCGCTTGATATCCAACGGGTGCAAGCCATCCGGGCCGCTGTTGGCCAGGATGTGAAAATTAGGCTGGATGCCAATCAGGGGTGGAGTCCGAAGGAAGCTGTCCGGACAATCCGCAAATTTGAAGATATGGGCTTAGGGATTGAACTGATTGAACAGCCCGTTCCGGCCCATGATTTTGCCGGCCTCAAATATGTTACCGACCAGGTTGAGACCGATATTATGGCCGACGAATCGGCCTTTGGCGCCTACGAAGTGTTTCAGCTGCTGGCTATGCGGGCCTGTGATCTGATTAACATTAAGCTTATGAAAGCCGGTGGCCTGCATAATGCCGTCAAGATTGCCCATTTGGCCGAAACTATGGGCATTCAGTGTATGATGGGCTGTATGCTGGAAAGCAAAGTCGGCATTACGGCCGCGGCGAGCCTGGCGGCCGGTAAGAAGATTATCAGCACAGCGGATCTGGACGCGGCCGTGCTGCTGGCTGAAGACCCGGTAATCGGCGGCGTAAGTTTTTCCAAAAACCAGCTGAGTATTTCTGACGCACCCGGTTTAGGCATTACCGACGTGCAAGGCTGGCAGGAGATTCAGTAACAGCGTAAGGGGGTGTTGATAAGGGGCTGTTTAGGCAGCTGGTACCGTACCAGAGCATTACAAAAAAATGGAGGTAAAAAAAGTGGGTATTATTCTTTCTTTACTCGTGACCTTTTGGGTGGGCTATCTGATCGTAAAAAAATATAAACCCCAGCCGGTGCTGTTCATGGCCGGCCTCATTCTCATGTTCGCAGCGGTAGCCCTGGGCCTTGGCCAGATTCTGCCGGTTAAAGACAGCACCGGCTCAGTGCTGTTTGACGCCTTCGAGTTTATTAAGCAGACAATGAGCTCCCGGGCGGCCGGGCTTGGCATGAACATCATGGCTGTAGGCGGTTTTGCCCGTTATATGGACCATATCGGCGCCAGCAAGGCCTTGGTTAAATTGACAATAAGACCATTGCTGGCCCTTCGTTCCCCTTATCTGGTCATGGCCGGCGCCTGGGTATTAGGCATGTTTTTGGGTTTGTGCATTAACAGTGCCTCCGGTCTGGCTATGCTGCTGATGGTCACCGTGTTCCCGGTGTTAATCAGCTTAGGGGTCAGCCGCCTGTCAGCTACGGCGGTTATTGCCACCACCCTTTGTCTGGACTGGAGTCCCAGTGACACCGGCACGATCCTGTCGGCTACAACCGCCGGGATCGATCCGGTCCTGTACTGGACCAATTATCAGATTCCCATTGCTATTGCTGTCATTCCTATTGTTGCCGTTCTTCACTATGTAACCCAGAAATGGTTTGATAAACGCGACGGCCATGTAGTGCAGGCGACAGAGTTAGTGGCGGACGAGGCCGATGCCAATATGCCGCCGATGATCTATGCCATACTGCCGGCGTTGCCGTTAGCCTTAATCCTGGCTTTCAGCAGTCTGTGGATTACCTGGATTAAGATGGATATTATTAAGGCGATGTTTATTGGTGTGGCTATTGGCATGATCTTTGAATATGTCCGTTGCCGGGACGGTAAAAAAGTTTTGGCCGATATCCAGTCGTTTTTTGACGGCCTGGGCCTGCAGATGGCCAATGTAATCACCCTGATTGTGGCCGGTGAAACCTTTGCCAAAGGCCTCATGACGATCGGCACCATTGATGCCATCATTGCCTCGGCCCAGTCTTCCGGTTTTGGGGCGGCAGGCATGATTCTGGTCATGGTCGGCATTATCGCCATTGCTTCAGTGGTTATGGGTTCAGGCAATGCGCCGTTTTTTGCCTTTGCCGCCTTAACCCCTGTTGTTGCTGCCAAGATGTCGGTAGCCCCGGTGGTTATGCTGCTGCCAATGCACTTTGCGGCCAGTGCGGCCCGGGCGATATCGCCAATTACTGCCGTTATTGTCGTCGCCTCCAGCATGGGCGGCGTCTCGCCGTTTGATGTTGTCAAACGGACCGCAATCCCCATGATCGGGGCGCTAATTGTGATTATTGTTGCTAACTTTGTATTATTCTATTAGCACCGGTTCCGGGCTAATGCAGCCTGCCCCGGCGCTATAACACCCCCCGGCCATTGCCGGAAAAAGCGTTCCGCAGGAGAAAAGCCGGGCGGTATTCCGTTAAGAAATCCGTACTGTTTGAGCGCAGCGAGTTTCGGATTTTAGGAATACTGTCCGGCTTTTCAGCTTTTGGAGGCTGCGGGCCTAGACCTTTTGGTTACTTTGGGGGCGATGCCAAAAGTAAAACCACTCCCTTGTATGTCCAGAATTATCTGCTATGGGCAAAGCCAAAGGACCGCGCCGGCCGTTCCCGGTAATCCCGGCCCGGTCTTGAAGAAGGACCAGGCCGATGGTATAATTTTTTTATAAAAATTACCAGTCCAATACATAACGGCAGTTTTATCATGAAAGCCGGCAATACAGAGCATAATGAGTATGAATTATAGTGTTGTCAGCAGGTTGCCGATGCCGCCCTAATGGCTGCCGGCCGTTTTTTCGCATAAGCGATGTAATAGATGCTTGCTGGATACTAAACCTAAATGAAAGGGGGATCCCCCCATGAAGCCCACAATTAACAACCTGATTTCCATTATCGGCGTACCACTGGATTTGGGCGCCGACCGCCGGGGCGTTGACATGGGACCCAGTGCGATCCGGTATGCCCGGGTGCGGGAAAAGCTGGAGGAACTTGGCTATGAAGTTGACGACAAAGGCGATATTGTTCCTCACAGGCCGGACTCATGCCAGCTAGACGGAACCAAGCTTAAATATCTGGATGAGATCGAGCGGGTCAATACGGAGTTATGCCGGCAAGTGGCGGCGGAAATGGGCAAAGGCCGGTTTCCGTTAGTTCTGGGCGGTGATCACAGTATTGCTATCGGCACCCTGTCCGGGGTGCTCCAGCATAAAAAAAAGCCGGGGGTTCTATGGTTTGATGCCCATGGCGATATTAATACCGCCGAAACGTCACCTTCCGGCAATATTCATGGCATGCCGGTGGCGGTAAGCTTCGGCCGGGGCCATGACCGGCTGACCGGCGTAGGCGGCCGGGAGGCCAAACTTGATCCGCAGAGATTTGTCATGATCGGCGTGCGCGACCTGGACCGGGGCGAGAAAATGCTCCTGAAAGAGCTGGGGGTTACCGTCTACACGATGCATGAGATTGACATGCTGGGAATGGCCAAGGTCATGGAAGCAGCAATCCGGATTGTCTCCACCGATACGGACGGCGTTCACGTCAGCTTCGATATGGATGTTATGGACCCGCTTCACGCCCCCGGGGTTGGCACCCCGGTGTTCGGCGGGCTGACCTACCGGGAAAGCCATCTGGCTATGGAGCTGATTGCGGCGGCTGATATTGTGACAAGTGCCGAGTTTGTAGAGGTGAATACCGTGCTGGATCACCGCAATCAAACCGCTAAGGTGGCAGTGGCGCTGATGGGGTCGCTGCTGGGGGAACGGGTATTGTAAAACAGCTATTTAGGCAGAGAGAAACAGGACCGCCGTAGAGCAGTCCTGTTTAATTTTGTCGAGACGGGAAAAGATCCATACGGTAACCAAAGTTTAATTCGGCCAAGGTATAGGAATTCGCCAGGAATTTGCTATAATTTTGGTAAGCGCTGCAGGCAGCCCGGCAAGTAATCTCACTGAACAGCAAAGGCAGGTTGGTATATGAAGCAGGCAAGGATAAACCAGATTATCGGGATTAGTTGTGTAAATTTGGCCACTTTACTCTGGGCCTCCAATATAGCTTTAGGACGTTTATTGAAAGATTCTATTGGCCCGATTACGATTTCCAGCGCCAGATTTCTTATTGCGTCACTTATATTTGCGGTAATACTCCGGCAACAGCCGCCGGCAGATCGACAGGCAGGCAAGGACTGGCCGCTGCTGGCGGCGATGGCCTTAACCGGCATCGTGCTTTTTTCACCGATTCTGTATTGGGGACTACACTACACCACCGCCGTTAATAGTACTATTATTAATGGCTTAGCACCGCTGTTGACCGGCCTCTTTGCAACCTGGCTGATTAAAGAGCCGATGTCCAAACGGCAGATTGGCGGGGCCATACTTGCCTTGATCGGCGTATTGGTTTTGATCTCCGGCGGGTCCTTAGCCTTTTGGCAGACTGCGCAATTTAACAGGGGCGATCTTATTATCCTGATTGCAGTTGCCGTCTGGGGCCTTTATTCTGTTATTAGCAGCAGGGTTATGCGCTACCGTTCTTCCATATCGGCTACGGCTTTTTCCATGTTTATCGGCTTGCCGGTGCTTTGCCTGCTGGCCGGCGTGGAATTGCAAAGGATTCCTGTTAGTATTGACGCCGGATTACTTCTGATTACGGTTTATTTAGGTATTGTCCCTGCGGCTATCGGCTTTTACGCCTGGAATGCCGGCGTCGCCCGCCTTGGTCCGAGCGGGGCCATGGTTTTTTACAATACGCTGCCCCTGTATGGGGCATTACTCGGCGCTTTATTTTTAGACGAAGCAATCGGCAGCCCCCACATTATCGGCGGTTTGTTTATTATCTGCGGCGGTATTTGGGCGGCACGCAAGCAGCCGGCTGTCGGCAGCCAAAAGCTGGTTGCCGAAAAATCATGATGTAAAAGCCGTCAGGTCAACCATGGCCGGCACCTGGGCAACAGGCTGAAACAAGAAGCATTATCGAGATAATCTGAGAAACACAGGGGCAATGCCCGGTAATGCCAGGCCAGCCTGCGCCTTGCACTGCCGTTGCGTTAATCAGCACTTTCTTTTTATTACCGCTGCGAGTATAGTTAAATAATAGTGATATAAGTACTAAAACCGCAAACGGGTGGAAATATATAGTGGCTGATAATCTGGAGAAAAAACTCAGAGGATTACAAAAAAGCGCGGAGAATAAAGAGGGGACGATATGATCGGGGAAAGGATCCGGATGTTGCGCGAACGCTGCGGCCTGACCCGGGAAGAACTGGCAGAGGCTATGGGCGTGTCGGCGGCGGCGATCGAACATTATGAAGCTGACCGCTGGCGCCCGGGGAAGGGGCTTATTACAAGGATGGCAGTACTGCTGAAGGCTACAGTGCCGGACCTGGTGGGGGATTGTCTGGCTGTGCAGGATGAGGACGGCAGTACTGTTTATATTAAAAACTTTGGCTGCGGCCGGTTTTGCGCCATAGGGCGGACAAAATAGATTTTTTTAGCAGGACATAGTCCACGCTGCATAGAAAGTACCCATAACCTACTAGCCGGTAGGTATATGGGTACTTTTTCCTTAGCTGTTGGCAGAAAGAGGGCTGATTTTTTGGAAATCCGGCAATTAAAGACGTTTATCACGATTGTAAAACTGGGCAGTTTCTCACAGGCCGCCCAGTTTTTGGGCTATACCCAATCCACAGTCACTACCCATATTCAATTACTGGAAAAAGAACTGGCTACCGCTTTGTTCGAACGGTTTGGGCATCAGCTGATGCTGACAACGGATGGGGAAAGGCTGTATGATTATGCCGAGCAGATTGCCAAGCTGGCCGATGACGCCAAAAATGAGTTTGATAATTTTGCAGTGCCCCGCGGGCCGGTTATCATCGGTATGCCTGAATCATTGTGTGTGTATTATTTAACTGATGTATTGAAAGAATATGCTTCA
Organism: Sporomusa termitida; assembly: GCF_007641255.1. Lineage (NCBI taxonomy): Bacteria > Bacillati > Bacillota > Negativicutes > Selenomonadales > Sporomusaceae > Sporomusa > Sporomusa termitida. Next base: position 3,948,057 of record NZ_CP036259.1, on the reverse strand, counting down.
CTATACCCTGATGTCGGCCTGAAGCTGAAACTGGGTATTGCCAGCGATTTTCGGCTGTTACTAAGAAAAAACATGATGGACCTGGCCTTTTTCCTGGAAAAGAATATCAAAGACGCCGATTTGGTCGGCCAGCTGCTCTGGCCCGAACCGGTAGTTATGGTGGCGGCGCCGCAGCACCGGCTTGCCAGGCAGAAAAAAGTAAGGGTAAAAGATTTGCAGGGGCAGACTTTTGTTTTTACCGATGCCGGCAGCAGTTACCGGCGGGTATTGGAAGAGATCCTGGCTAAAACCGATGTTCAGGCCCGGACGGTGCTGGAAATAGGTCAGATTCAAACCATCAAACAATTTGTCATTGCTAATCTGGGTATAGCCATACTGCCGCTTATCGCTGTCAAAAAAGAGATTGAAACAGGCCTGCTGGCGGCCTTGCCGTGGCAGGGACCTGACCTTAAGACCGGTGCTTATCTGGTGTATCATAAAGATAAATGGCACTCCCATGCCATACGGGCGTTTATAAAATTAGTGCAGGAAAGATTACTTAAGTGAAGTGAGTTGATGGCGGCATGAAGGTGTTTCCCGAGGCTGTTAAACTGCAATTGGCCGGTGAGTACGGACTTGTCGTGGAGTTTGGCACCGTTATTTCGCCGGCAATCAATGCTTTGGTCCTGCAGCTGACAAGCTTGCTGCTGGACTTAAACCAGGGTGGTATCCGGGAGGTTGTGCCCACCTACCGTTCTGTCAGTATTTATTTTGATCCTTTAATTCTCAGCCGGCAGGATTTAACTGAACTTGTTGAGACGCTGCTGGCCCGGCTGAACCCGGTGACCATGCTGAGCTTACCAGCCCGTATTGTCAATGTGCCTGTTTGTTATGGCGGTGTGCTGGGGCCGGACCTGGATTTCGTCGCCAGGTATACCGGTCTGTCGGTCCGGGAAGTGATTACAGCGCATACCGGGCAACCCTATCTGGTGTATATGCTGGGGTTTACGCCCGGCTTTCCTTATCTGGGCGGCCTGCCGGCTCAGCTTGAGGTACCGCGGCAGGAAACACCGCGCAACAAGGTACCGGCTGGTTCTGTGGGCATTGGCGGTAATCAAACCGGTTTTTACCCGATCGAAAGTACGGGCGAATGGTGGCTTATCGGCCGCACTCCCCTCAAAGCTTTTGCCCCGCAGCGCAGCAAACCGTTCCTTGTTGCTGCCGGCGACTATGTACAATTTACCAGCATTGGGATTGATGACTATTTTGCCATCCGCCGGGCTGTTGCTGCCGGTGTCTATCAACTGGAAACCATTATTGCGGATAAAAGGTGTGAACAAATATGATTACCACGCTGTTGCCGGGGGACTTTACCACAGTCCAGGATGGCGGACGCTGGGGGTATCAGGCGTACGGAATGCCTGTGGCGGGGGCTATGGACAGATATGCTTACCGGCTGGCCAATCTGCTGGCAGGCAACCCGGACAATGCCGCCGTTATCGAGATGACGCACCGGGGGGCAGCGTTTAAATTTGATGAGGAGCAGTTTGTTGCTGTTTGCGGGGCCGATATGCAGGGCAGGCTTGGCGGCAGGCCAATTACCAACTGGTCGTCCTTTATTGTTCCCCGCCAGGGGGAGCTCCGGTTTGAGGCTGTGACCAGCGGCTTTCGCACCTATCTGGCGGTGTGCGGGGGCATTGCTGTACCGTCTGTGCTCGGCAGCCGGTCAACCTATGTGCGGGCCGGAATCGGGGGGTATGAGGGCCGGCCTTTGCGCCAGGGCGATGTCTTATATGTGGGGACAGGCTCTGCCGGCCCGGCTGTTCCCCGGCGGGTGCCCGGGCAATTTATCAGGCGGTATGGGCCGGAGCTGACCTTGCGGGTGATCCCGGGGCCGCAGGACACGATGTTTACCAGTACGGCGATTGACACCTTTTATGCCAGTACCTATGTGGTCGGCAGTCAGTCGGACCGGGCCGGCTATTCCCTGACAGGACCCAAGATTATACCGATTGGCAAAGAGGCTGATATTGTTTCTGATGCCGTCGGCCTTGGGGCTGTGCAAATACCGTCCAGCGGTATGCCTTATATTGTTACCGCCGATCATCAAACTACCCGGGGTTTTGCCAAAATTGCCTATGTGATTCAGGTGGATTTAGCCAGACTGGCCCAGGCCAGGACCGGTGATAAGATCCGGTTTACCGCTGTGGCCGAGTCTGAGGCCATTGCCGAGCTGCAATATGCAGAGCGCCTGTTGCAAGCGCTGGCCAGAGGCCGTTAACGGGCAGTTCAAGAAAATTGAACTGCCCTATTTAATTTTTCAATTTTACCTGGCCGGTTTACAGTGGTATGATAAAACACATAAAAATAATGAGATGTTGTAAGAAGCAAAGGCGCTTCAAACAGAGTTATATTTGTTTGATGTGCCTTTTTTGTATGCCGAGCCAGGTGCAACAAAAAAGGAGTGAACAGATATGTACCGGATTGATTTGAATTGTGATTTGGGGGAAAGTTTTGGCGCCTACACACTGGGGGCGGATGAGGAAATACTGAAGTATGTCACTTCGGCTAATATTGCCTGTGGTTTTCATGCCGGTGATCCGGGGGTAATGCACAAAACCGTAAGTCTGGCCCTCACCCATAAGGTGGCCCTTGGCGCCCATCCGGGGCTGCCTGATTTAATCGGCTTCGGCCGGCGCGAGATGGCCGTTTCGCCCCGGGAAGTGTTCGATATGGTGGTCTATCAGATCGGGGCGCTGGCCGGCTTTATCCAAGCCGAAGGCGGCCGGATGCAGCATGTTAAGCCCCACGGGGCGCTGTATAATATGGCGGCCAGACAACCGCAGCTGGCTGAGGCCATCGCGGAAGCGGTCTACAAAGTTAACCCTGAATTGATTCTTTTTGGTCTGGCCGGCAGTGAACTGGTCAAAGCCGGGGCCCAAGCCGGCCTGAGAACCGCCCAGGAGGTGTTTGCCGACCGCACGTACCAGGCCGACGGCTCACTGACGCCGCGCAGTCAGCCCGATGCCCTGATTACCGACCATGAACAAGCGGTCGCCCAGGTGGTCCGCATGGTCCGGTCAGGCCAGGCAACCGCCCGGTGCGGAACCGAGGTGGCGCTGCAGGCCGATACGGTCTGTATTCACGGCGATGGCAGCGCCGCTCTGGCTTTTGCCCGCCATATCCGGGAAACGCTGGCCGGCACCGGTATTGGTGTTCAGCCGGCAGGGACATTCCTCTAGACGGCGTCCAATTAGTTTTAATAACGGGGTGATGAGTTTTGCAACAAACCATAGGTGCCTGCCCGGCGTCTGTCAGCATCGTGCCGTTTGGCGAAACGGCCGTTACGCTGGCCTTCGGCCAGGGGATTCATCCGGAACTGCACCGGCAGGTAAAGGCAGTAAGCCACTATCTTGACAATAATCCTTTTCCGGGGCTGGTGGAATATGTGGCAGCGTTCGCCAGTGTTACCGTCTTTTATGATCCCGTCCGGCTTGACGGCGATACGGTTGCCGCCCGCCTGCAGGCGATTGTGAGTCAGCTGGAGCAGGAACCGCCCGGTACGCCCCGGGTGGTAGAGATACCTGTCTGTTACGGCGGGGAATTCGGTCCTGACCTGGGGTTTGTGGCCCAACACAACAGCCTCACGGTTGATGCGGTTATTGAGCTGCATAGCGGCGGCCGGTATCTTGTGTACATGCTGGGGTTTGCGCCCGGGTTTCCCTATCTGGGCGGCATGCCGGAACAGATTGCCGCCCCGCGCCGCGAGTCGCCCCGTCCGGCCATTCCGGCCGGATCTGTTGGCATAGCCGGGCTGCAGACCGGTGTGTATCCGATCACAACCCCGGGCGGCTGGCAGCTGATTGGCCGCACCCCCTTAGACCTGTTTTGTCCCGCCGCCGACCCGCCGACCCTGCTCTGCGCCGGTGACCTGATCCGGTTCCGGCCAATTTGTCCGCAGGAATACCGGCAATTAAAGGGGGCAGGCCAATGAGCATTACTGTTCTGCGCCCCGGGCTGCTTACCACTGTGCAGGATTTGGGGCGATACGGCTATCAGCGCTATGGGGTCATTGTCAGTGGCGCCATGGATGCCTGCTCGCTGCGGGTGGCTAATCTGTTAGTCGGCAATGACGAGACCGAAGCAGGGTTGGAAATAACCCTGCTGGGGCCGGTCCTCCGGTTTGAAGGCGATATGCTGGCGGCCGTCACCGGCGGGGACTTGTCGCCCACCATCGGCGACACACCCGTGCCGCTGGGGCGGCCCGTATATATTAAACAAGGCAGTGTTTTAAAATTTGGCCGCTGCCGGTCAGGCTGCCGGGCTTATCTGGCCGTGGCCGGCGGTTATCAGGTTGCCGGCGTAATGGGCAGCAAGAGCACCTACCTGCGGGCCGGCATCGGCGGCTATCAGGGCCGGGCGCTGCAGACCGGCGATGTGCTGGCGGTTAATCCGCCGCCGCCGCTTGCGCTCCCTATCAGCCGGCAGCTGTCCTGCCGGGCAGCCCCCGGGCCGGTAGGTTATCCGCCCTGGTATGCCGGCGGGGAACGGCAGGGGCCCGATGCCGAGCCGGTGACGGTGCGGGTCATGCGCGGCAGCCAGTTTGAGGAGTTTACGGCTGAGAGTAAGGCTGAATTACGGGACAGCGTATTTACCGTTACCCCCCAGTCGGACCGGATGGGCTACCGGTTAGCCGGTCCGCCGCTGCTGCTTAAAGAGCCGCTGGAGATGGTATCGGAAGCGGTAGCCCTGGGGACTATCCAGGTACCGCCGGACGGCAAGCCGATCATATTGCTGGCTGACCGGCAGACAACCGGCGGTTATCCGAAAATCGGCCAGGTTGCCCAGGTCGATATTGCCAGGATCGCTCAGATAAAGCCGGGCGGCCAAATAAGGTTTAGAGAAATTACCGTGCATGAGGCTGCCCGGCTGTACCGGGAACGGGAACAAGCCATTGCCGCCCTGCGGACGGCGATTGGCCTGAAAATGAAAGTTTGATCAGGGGGGAAGAAATGCTTACACTTGCTGAAATCATGGAGATTATTAAAGCGATAAACGAATCGGCCATTACCCGCTTTGAACTGGAGCAGGGGGGAACCCGGCTGGCGATTGCCAAAGACGGCGGGGGTGCCCCGGTAACCACCACCATCGCTACGGCCGGCCCGGCCGCAGCCCGGCCGGAGGAGCGGCCGGACCCGGACGGCGGGGCCGGCTGCCATAAGATTACGGCGCCGATGATCGGGACCTTTTACGCCGCGCCGGAGCCGGGGGCCCGGCCCTTTGCCGAACCCGGACAGAAAGTCAGTGCCGATACGGTGGTCTGTGTCCTTGAGGTTATGAAGCTGTTTAATGAGGTTGAGGCCGGCGTCGAGGGGGAGATCGTTGAGGTGCTGGTCAGGGACGGCGAGCTTGTGGAATACGGACAGCCCCTGTTTGTAGTCAGGGAGGAGCAACGCAGCTGAGCGCCGGTTTTTAGACGATAAAGAAAAAATGAAGGAGCGAGAGATATGACTCTTCTGGGGATTGTTGTCGTTATTATTGGGTTTGCCCTGAGGTTTAACCCGCTGCTGGTAGTTGTCGCCGCCGGTATTGTCACCGGCCTGGCCGGGGGATTGTCCATGGAAAGGATTCTCACTATCTTTGGCGAAGCCTTTGTGAAAAACCGCTATCTGCCCTTATTCCTGCTTACGTTACCGGTTATCGGCCTGTTGGAGCGCAACGGTTTAAAAGAGCAGGCCTTGTCTATAATCGGTAAAATTAAGGCTGCCACTACCGGGCGCCTCCTGATTCTGTATCTGTTTATCCGGGAGGTTGCTGCTGCCGTCGGCCTGACGGCTTTAGGCGGCCATGCCCAGCTGGTGCGGCCGCTCATTGCCCCCATGGCCGAGGCGGCGGCGGAAAATAAATTCGGGCCGCTGCCGGAAAATACCCGGAACAAAATTAAAGCGTTTTCGGCCTCGGCCGACAATGTGGGTCTCTTTTTTGGTGAAGACATCTTTATTGCCTTTGGTGCGGTTTTATTGATGAAAGGGTTTTATGAGCAGCACGGCATCTTCCTGGAGCCTTTACAAATAGCCCTGTGGGGGATTCCCACGGCGATTGCCGCTTTTATTATTCATGGTACCCGCCTGTTTTTGCTGGACCGCGCTATTCAGCGGGAAGTACAGCAGGCGCTTACCGGCAGCCCCGGTGCAAAGGAGTTGAACAACCATGCTAATTAGTCTTGATCATATTTATTATGTACTGGGGGCGCTGATTGCGGTTGTAGCCCTGCTTTCCTTTCTGGATAAAAATAATCCCAAGCGTTTGCTGACCGGGACTTTTTGGGGCTTGTATTCGATCGTATTTCTGTTTGGCACTATGATCAGTCCTGTATATATGGGGGTCCTGGTGATTGCTATGGCCGTGATTGCCGGCTTTGGCGGTGTCGGCACCGGCCGGCATGAGGAAGCAACCCTGGAGCAGCGTACGGCCAAGGCCAGGAAATTGGGCAACTGGCTGCTTATGCCGGCGCTGTTAATCCCGGCTGTTACTGTGTTTGGCACCCTGGGCTTGAAGGATTTCAAGCTGGGCGGCCTGCAACTTCTCGAAAAAGCTAATCTTACCCTGGTCAGCCTGGGCATTGCCTGTGTGCTGGCGCTGGTGTTCGCCATGCTCCTCACCCGGGATAAAGGCCTGCAGCCTGTGCGAGAATCGCGCCGCCTGTTTGATGCTATCGGCTGGGCGGCGGTATTGCCGCAGATGCTGGCCACCCTGGGGGCCCTGTTTGCCGCTGCCGGTGTCGGGGAGGTTGTAGCCGGCCTGGTCAGTTCGGCCATTCCGGTTGATAACAGGTTTATGGTTGTCCTGGCTTACGGGGTGGGCATGGCCCTGTTTACCATGGTTATGGGGAATGCCTTTGCCGCCTTTCCGGTGATGGCAGCCGGCATCGGGTTGCCGCTGATTGTCCAGATGCATGGCGGCAATGCGGCGATTGTGGCCTCCATTGGCATGCTGTCCGGTTATTGCGGCACGTTAATGACGCCGATGGCGGCTAATTTCAACATTGTGCCTGCCGCCCTGCTGGATTTGCCTGACAAGAACGGTGTAATCAAGGCCCAGGTGCCAACAGCCCTGATCCTGCTGACCGTCAACATATTTTTAATGTACTTCCTAGTCTTTTGATGGAGTGGTGTCATGTTTAAAAAAATACTGATAGCCAACCGGGGCGAGATTGCCGTCAGAATTATCAGGGCCTGCCGGGAGCTGGGAATTGCCACGGTTGCTGTTTATTCAGCCGCAGACCGTCAGGCCCTGCATGTGCAGCAGGCCGATGAAGCCTATTGCATTGGCCCGGCCGCGGCCAAAGACAGTTATCTCAATATCGCCGCCCTGATGAGTGTGGCCGCGGCGACCCAGGCCGACGCCATTCATCCCGGCTATGGTTTTCTGGCGGAAAACGCGGATTTTGCCGACATCTGCGCGGCCGGCGGCCTGGTGTTTATCGGCCCGGCCGCTGCCGCTATCCGGTCTATGGGCGATAAGGCGGTGGCCAGACAGACTATGCAGCAGGCCGGTGTGCCGGTTGTCCCCGGCACAGAAGGCGTGATTGCCGACGTTGAGACAGCCGTAACCGTAGCCGCTGCCATTGGTTACCCCGTTATTGTCAAGGCGACGGCCGGCGGCGGCGGTAAAGGCATGCGGGTTGCCGGCGATGAAGCGGCCTTGCGCAAGGCGGTCCGCCAGGCGCAGAAAGAAGCGGAGCTGGCCTTCGGCAACGCCGATGTTTATCTGGAAAAGTTTCTGGAAGAGCCCCGGCATATCGAGTTTCAGGTGATGGCCGACCAATACGGCCAGATAATCCAGTTGGGGGAACGGGATTGCTCCATTCAGCGCCGCCACCAAAAGCTGGTCGAAGAATCGCCGTCGCCGGCGCTTAGTCCGGCGCTCAGGCAGCAAATGGGGCAGGCGGCGGTAGCGGCCGCCCGGGCTGTTAACTATCAGGGGGCGGGTACGGTGGAATTTCTCCTTGATAAGCATGGCCGGTTTTATTTTATGGAGATGAATACCCGCATCCAGGTTGAGCATCCTGTCACTGAGCTGGTGACCGGGCTGGATTTAATCAAAGAGCAAATTGCCGTAGCCGCCGGCAAGCCCCTCTCCGTCGCCCAGGACGGGGTGCAGAGCCGCGGCTGGGCGCTGGAGTGCCGGATTAATGCCGAGAATCCCGCTGAAAATTTTCGGCCGTCACCGGGGGTTATTGACCAATATCTGCCGCCAGGCGGGTTTGGCGTCCGGATTGACAGTGCTGCCTATGCCGGCTGGGAAATTACTCCCTATTATGATTCCATGATCGCCAAGGTCATTGTCTGGGGCCGGACCCGGCCGGAAGCCCTGGCGCGGATGCAGCGGGCTTTAGCTGAGTTTGTCATAGCGGGGATCGAGACAACCATCCCGTTTCACCAACAGCTGCTGGCCGACGAAGTGTTTGTAAGCGGGGATTTTAATACCGGTTTTTTGGACAGCCGTCAGCTCTCTGGTGATGTGGGCCAACAAATCCTTTTAAAAACGGAATAAATGAGTTACAATAAACATAGGTTGACAACAGTCAAAACGCTCTGCTGATAACAGAGCGTTTGGCCTTAAGCATATGATGATCCTATAGATCAGCCGGAGAAAGCCGCTGGCAACGGTTAGACCTTTTTCGGATAAGCTCTAGAACTGACCCTGCCCAAGGACAACATACTGGCCGGACAGCACAAGACGACCCCCCGCAGCTGGGACCAGGGGTCGTCTTCTGCTGCTGATATAAGCTCTTCAGCAGTCCTGGGCATAGGTTGCTTTAAGCAGCAGCCTGTGAAAGGGTGAATATAAAGTCAGGAACAGCAGGAGTGCAGCCTGGCAGCAGTACCGGGGCCGCAGGATAACCAGGCTCCTGCCGGCTAAGCCGCCCTGCGGGGCGCGCAGGCTTTTGCCGCAGGCGGCAGCCCAAAGAAAACTCCTGATAATGACCCGGAGCATGGTATCACCTTCTTGTTTGCTCTCTAATTTTGCAATTGTATACTATGATTCGTTGTTCGGCCGCAATATCCTGTCAGGCCGGCGCTGGCAGATTCTGGGCGGTGTGCCGGTGGCGAGTCGTTGCTGTTGAGCCGGTGCCGGTGGTAGAATATTTATAAGCCTTTGCCGGGGAATTGATTTTGAGGAGTCTTAGTATTGAATTGGCGCAGGAATCTTTGGACATTAGCCTTTGCAGTCATGCTGTCAGGCTCAAGTTATACGATGGTTATTCCTTTTTTGCCCCTCTATCTGCTGGAGATCGGGGTAAGCCCCGACCGGGTGAATCTCTGGTCCGGCTTTATATTTTCCGTTACTTTTTTCATTGCCGCCGTCATGGCCCCCTACTGGGGGCGCCGTGCCGACCAAAGCGGCCGGCGGCGGATGATCCTGCGGGCCGGGTTTAGCCTGGCCGCTGTTTATCTGCTGGGGGCCTTTGTCAGAAACCCGGCCGACCTGCTTGCTGTCAGGGTCCTGCAGGGGGTAGCCAGTGGTTTTGTTCCAGCTTCAATGGCGATTGTGGCGGCCTCCACCCCGCCCGCTAAAATGGGCTTCAGCCTGGGGATCATGCAAACCACCCTGCTGACCGGCGGAATATTAGGGCCGGTCATCGGCGGCACCCTGACCCATTTGTTTGGGATGCGGCTGTCCTTTGTGGCGGCAGCCGTTATCATTTTTCTGGGGACCCTGATGGTAGGGGCCCTGGTGGCTGAGCCGAAACACTGTCAGGTCCAGCCGGAAAGCAGTATCAGGGACGATCTGCGGGCTGCTTTCCGCAACCGGCGGCTGATGGCTGTGCTGCTGCTGCTGTTTGCAGTGCAGGCGGTAAGTATGATCCTGCAGCCGCTGATCACGTTGTATGTTGTCCAATTGCAGGGGAATGCTGCGGGGGTTGTATTTACCGCCGGTATTGTCTATAGTCTGGCCGGGGTGGCCGGCGCGATCTCCGCCCCGCTGTGGGGGCGGCTGGGGCAGCGGGCCGGTTTCCTCAGAATACTGGTAGTTGCTTTTGCGGGCGCCGGCCTTTTTAATCTCAGCCAGTTTTTTGCCGGTGATATTTATCAGTTCGCCGGCCTGCAATTTCTCTATGGGTTATTTATCGTCGGTGTGTTTCCGGCGATTAATACGATTGCCGTGTCCTGCAGTGATGCCAATTCGCAGGGGCGGATCTTCGGCCTGACAACGACAGCCAATCAACTGGGCAGCATGGTCGGGCCGCTGCTGGGCGGAGGCATCAGCTCCTGGCTGGGCATCAGACCGGTATTTCTTGTTACCGGCGGTATGCTGCTGGTACTGGGCGGTATTGTGTTTCTGGCCGGGAAAACGGCCCCCGCCAGGTTGCAGTCCCGGGGTTAACAGATATAAATAAGCACTTGCCAGGGCAAGTGCTTATTTTAATGAGCCTGCTCAACAAACATATGCCGGCCGCTGCCGTCATATTGTAATAACAGGGAATTTGGAACCGGGAGGGGTTGGCGATGCTGAATATCCTGCTGGGGCTGGCCCTGCTGCTGGGCGGTATTTCTGTCATGCGCTACGGGTTGAAAAAGGCCTTATGGCACCGGCTGCAGGGGGTGCTGGGAAAGCTGACCAAGACGCCGGGCCGGGGCCTGGTGCTGGGGACGATTACGGCCGCTTTATTCCAGAGCAGCACCACCGTGTGCCTGATTACCATCGGCCTGGTGAGCGCCGACTATATGTCTTTCCGCCAGGCGCTGGGGATCATCCTGGGCGCCAATATCGGCACCTGCTCCACCGTTCAGCTGGTAAGCCTGTCGGTGCCGATAGAATATATCCTGCCGCTGCTGTCGCTGTCGCTCCTGCTGTGCATCTGGGCCAAACAGCGCAACCTGGGGCTGGCTCTCACCGGCTTATTAAGCATGTTTGCCGGGCTGGAGCTGCTGGTAACCGGGATTTCCGGTCTGGCGCAAATGAGTGAAATGACCGAATATCTGGTTTTGGCTAATTCCCAGCCCCTGTATGGGATTTGGGGCGGCATTCTGGCAACCCTGATGTTTCAATCCAGCAGTGCCGCTACCGTGCTGCTAATGCTGCTGGCCGATATGGGGCTTGTTGATATCAGTACTGCCGCCTATGTAATCTATGGCAATAATATCGGCTCCTGCGTATCCTCGGTTGTGTTTAGCGCGGCTGCCCCTGTGGCGGCCAGGCGGGTTGCCATGTCGCATATTCTCCTGAATGTACTGGGTGTTATTGTTTTTTTCCCGCTGACCCATTGGCTTATCAGCGCCGCCGGCCTGTTTACAGATGATTTCAGCGGCCAGGTTGCTGTTATTCACACCCTGTTTAATATTATTTCCTCCCTGATGATATTACCGGTATTCAATCAGTTCGCTAAGTTAATCTGTTTGCTGATACCCGGGCGGTAGCACCCGGCCGGCGGCCTTAAGCCTTACGGGGACGGACAATGTCCGGCCGGAAAAATAGTAAAAAAAACTATACAAAATTTATTTGAAGTGTGGTAATATGTTAGGCGGAGCACCAAGATAGCTGGTATTTTATTAACCAGACTGGTGAAATTGGGAGAAGCAAAGAAATCGACTTATATCCTGCGGGAATAAGAACGGAGGTAGAGGAAATGGGATTGGGAAAATCAGAAGCGTTACGTACTACTGGCAGATTTGGGGTGCGGCAGATTGCCGTTGTCGGCATGTTGTCGGCAATATCGATTATCTTGGGGCTTTCCGGGTATGGGTTTATTCCGCTGCCGACAGCCAAGGCGACAATAATGCAGATCCCGGTTATTATCGGGGCCATATTGGAAGGGCCGGCGGTCGGGGCGATGATCGGGCTGCTGTTCGGGCTGTTCAGCATTGTCCAAAGCCTGATGGCCCCGAACATTCTGTCGTTTGCCTTTATTAATCCCCTGGTGTCCGTATTGCCAAGGGTGCTTATCGGTATTACCGCCTATTATGCATACAAATGGACCAGAAGCAAGCATGAAGGGGTGCGGATCGGGACCGGAGCCCTGATCGGTTCTCTGACCAATACGTTTGGTGTGCTGACGATGATTTATGTTTTATATGCCGCTCAGTTTGCCGAGGTGAGGGGAATTGACCTGGCCACCACCGCCAAGGTCATTTACGGTATTGCTTTGGTGAACGGGGTGCCGGAGGCGATTATTGCCACCGCGATCACGGTGCCGATTGTGACGGCGATTAAGAAACGGTACAAAAATTAACCCTGCCGGTTTACGGGCCGGTCAAATGAAATAAACAGCGCCCGCTTCGCTGCTGCTGCAGCGAGTGGGCGCTGTTTATTTATTGTACTGTAACCCACAGATCGGTGGCTCTGCTGGTCTCATTGGTGTTGGGGATAATCTGGAGTTTGCCTTTGCCGGCTTTCTTAGCGACAAATACTACCTGGCCGGTGCCGGTGTCACCCTCCTGCTGCATGATATCACCAAAGAAATTCTCGCCGCTGGAGATAAAGCGGGTATTTTTGGTAAGGCCGGGGGCCGGGGCCAGGATTAGCTTTTGGCCTACGGTTAACACCAGATTGTTGGCTGAGAGCTGAATGGGGCCGGTATCACCATAATTATAAGTGACTTTGTGTTCCTGCGGAACCGGCGTCGCCGGGGACGGGGCAGCCGGCGGCGCCGATCCGTTCGGATCAACCGGTGTCATGTTGTTGCTGCAGCCGGCGGCCAGCAGTCCTACTAACACGAGGCAGACAACAGCGTGTATGATTTTCGTACGCAATATAAGTTTCATGGTACCTCCTGTTGGTAAATTTTTAGTTATTATTATTATGAGAAATCCAGCGGTATTTATCCGGCCTTGCCTGTAGATAAACATAGTTTTAGCGACTTTTACAAGTATTTGCGGCAAATTGGGCAGACTAGTAAGCAAAATACGGAGGTGGTAGCTATGCTATTAAGCTGGATGATGATGAAAATGATGGACCCCATGGCTGATGAGGCGATGGCGAAAACGCTTACCGAAGATTACCCGGATAACCCGTTTTTAATGGTCACTGTAGCCGAGAAATTATCACCGCGGGCCATCATGGAGGCGGCTATGCGGGCCGAGGCCGGCAAGGAACTGGTCAGACCGCTGGGGAGCCCGGTGGTACTGTCACCCTGGGATAAAATACTGCTTAATCCCAAACAGCTCTTTCAGTTGCCTTATCCTGATTATACCCAGGTGGCTACCCAAACGGTTATTGGCCCCTACGCTAAACGCCCGTTACGGCTAGACATCCCGATTATGATTACCGGCATGTCTTACGGCGGTTCGCTGAGCCTGCTGATGAAAACCGCTCTGGCCCAAGGGGCGGCGATGGCGGGAACCTCAACCAATACCGGTGAATCGGCGGTTGTTAAAGAAGAGCGGGACGCGGCCAGATATCTGGTAGGCCAGTATCACCGGGGCGGCCAGTTAAGCGGCCGGGAACAGCTAGAACAGCTGGATGCGATTGAAATTCAGCTGGGACAGGGGGCCTGGGGCGGGGCTGTCGATGAGCCGATGCCGGCTGAGCAGATCGGGCGGCACCTGCGCAAAGCCTGGCAGCTGGAGGCCGGGCAAAGCCACACGGTCTATGCCAGAATGCCCGGCAAACAAACACCGCAGGATTATATAAATATGGTTAATGCAATGAAAGAGCAGTATGAGGTACCGGTGGGGGTAAAAATTGCCGGCACTGACTATATAGAATATGAACTGGCCGTGATTGCCCAAACCCAGGCCGACTATATTGTAGTTGACGGCTCGGAAGGGGGAACCTCGGCCTCCAACCCGACCCTGCAGGATAATGTCGGCCTGCCGACTTTCCATACCCTGGTGCGCACAGTAGACTGGCTGGAGGATAATCACCTGCGGGACCGCTTCAGTGTGATTGCTGCCGGCGGCCTGACAACGCCCGGCCATTTTCTGAAGGCCCTGGCACTGGGGGCTGACGCCGTCTATATCGGCACAATTGCTTTGATGGCGGCGATGCAGGCCCAGGTGGTTAAAGCCCTGCCCCAGACCCCGCCTTCCCAGCTGGCACTGTATAGCGGCAGGATTACCGATAAGCTTGATGTTGATAAGGCTGCCAGGCATTTGGCGAATTTTCTCAACTCCTGTACTGTGGAAATGCAGCTGGCCGCGCAGGCTGTCGGCAAGCAGGCGTTAAAAGACCTGGAACGCACTGATCTGGTGACTGTGGAGCGGGACCTGGCCGAGTTTGCCGGTATCCGCTATGCTGCCAGCCACCGGCAGGTGCCGGGGGCGGCAACGCAGCCGGGCAAGTATTATCAGCCGGAGGAACTGCCGTTGCATTGAACGGGGGCGTGGCCGGCCGGTGCTGCCATTTTATAAATTTTCCAGGAATATATTTATCTGACAGGCATTTTTTATCACTGCTGCAATAGCTTTATAGTAGTTGCTTTAAAGTGAGCAGGAGGGATGCATGTGGGAGTTCCGCAAGTGTTAGCGGTGGGAACAGCAGTACCGCCTTATTGTCTGCGGCAAGAGGATATTAAAGGTTTTGTGGCCACCCTGTTTCGCGACAGCCTGCACAATCTGGACCGGCTGCTGCCGGTGTTTGAGAACAGTCTGATTGCTGTCAGGCATTTATCCCAGCCCCTGGAATGGTACGCGCAGCCACATACCTTTGCCGAAGCCAACCGGATCTATGAGCAGGCGGCCCTGGAACTGGCAGAACAGGCAGCGAGCCAGGCGATTGAGCGGGCCGGTGTAGGGGCGGCTGATATCGGTATGATTATTTTTGTTTCCTCAACCGGTATTGCCACCCCCACCCTGGATGCCCGGCTGATCCAAAGCTTAGGCTTGCCGCCCAATACCTGCCGGCTGCCGGTCTGGGGGCTGGGCTGTGCCGGGGGCGTGACCGGCATTGCCAGGGCCGCTCAGTTTTGCTATTCTCTTAAAGGCAAGGCCGTGTTACTCGTGACTGTTGAATTATGCAGTTTAACCTTCCAGCGCGGCGATTATTCGAAGGCTAACCTGGTGGGGACAAGTCTGTTTGCCGATGGCGCCGCCGCTGCCGTCATTGCCCCGGGCGGCTACGGCCCGGCCATTATCGACAGCTATAGCACCTTGTTCCCTGATACGGAGGATATTATGGGCTGGGATGTTGTCGACGGCGGGCTGCAGGTACGGTTCTCGCGGGATATACCCAGTATTATTCGCCGGTATTTGCCGGAGCTGGCAGGCACCATGTGCGGCAGCAACGGGATTGCCGCCGACGACGTGGTCCATTATGTGGTACATCCCGGCGGCGCAAAAGTACTGGGCGCTTATGCGGAAAGCCTTGCTTTATCGGCCGATAAGCTCAGGAACGCTTATACTGTACTGGCAGGCTATGGCAATATGTCAAGCGCGTCGGTGCTGTTTGTCCTGGAACGGTTTATGGCAACCGTCAAGCCGGTTGACCGGTATGGACTGATGCTGGCTTTGGGACCGGGATTCAGCGCTGAGCAGGTGTTGTTCCGGTGGTAGCCGGGGCCATTGCGAGCATGGCGGCGATCATTGCCGGGCAGCGGCTGGGCGAATTACTGCTGGCCCAGAGCAACCGCCGCCGGGCGCTGGCCTGTGGCGCGCGGGAATATGGGGCTAACCATTACCGGTTATTTTTCATCCTCCACGGCAGCTGGCTGGCCGGCTGGGTGCTGGAAGGGCAGGCGGCCGGTGCGTTATCAGCCGTATGGCCGGTGTGGCTGAGTCTGTTTGCCGGGGCCCAATTGCTGCGGTACTGGTGCATCATCAGCCTGGGGCGCTGCTGGAATACCCGGATTCTGGTTATTCCCGGCCAGCCCTATAGCCGGCGCGGTCCTTACCGCTATTTCCGGCATCCGAACTATCTGGCAGTAGCCATAGAACTGGCGGCGGTACCGCTGCTCTTCGGCGCAGTCTGGACAGCGGCGGCGGCTACCCTCTGTAATGCGGCCCTGCTGCTTTTTATCCGGATTCCGGCCGAAGAAAGAGCCCTCAACCATATGGAAAACCCCCGTTAGCGCCAGGCGTCAGCGCTACGGGGGTTTAATTTACTTTGCGGTGTGTTAAGGCCGGCTGCTTATTGCATACTGTCATCATACAGCACATAGGCATTCTTTTTACCCTTGGCCTGGTACATCGCAATATCCGCTTTTTTTAGCAGGCCGGCCGTATCGGTATCCTGCCGGGGGTAAAAAGCCACACCAATACTGGCCTTGGGATGAAGGGTTATACCCTGAATTTCCGCCGGTATAAAAACCACGTTAAGGAATGTATCAAGTACCGGGACAATCCCGGCCGCAGTAATGTTGCGGAAGAACAGGGCAAATTCATCGCCGCCGAAACGGGCACCGAAAGAAATTTCCGGGTCCAGCAGGGATTTAATACGGGTACCGATCGTGGCCAGAAGTTCATCGCCGACCGCATGGCCATAGCGGTCGTTGACCTGCTTAAAGTCATCAATGTCCAAAAAAACGACAGCGCCGGCGCTGTTGTTCAGCCAGGCCGCACTTAATTCTTTGGCCAGGGCGGATTGAAAGGCATACCTGTTGGCTAACCCAGTAAGATTATCCTCATAAGCCAATTGCCTGATTCTCAGGTTTTTTTCGGCCAGCAGGGCATTTTTTTCCGCCAGGGCCAGTACTTGTTTGCGCAGCTGTTTTTCGGTTAAGATAATTTTCCCGAAGGCAATGAAGACAACGAACAGGAAGACGGCAACAGCAATAAAAGAGAATACAAATGCATTGTGTTTGGAGCTTGTGGCAATGGCGGCCACATTTGCCGTTTTTTGCGAGACATCATTTTGATGGAAATCCACAATCATTTTCATACTGTCATTGACCCGCTCCAGGTAAATCAGGCTTGCTGTCAATGCTTCCAGGGCAAGCAGCGGTTCATTGTTTTTGTCGGCGGCCATTGTTTTGATAACGAAATTTTTATAATCAAGCCAGTTTTTCTGTACATAACTATACAGGATCATTTCTTCCGAATCCTTGTTAAAAGTGACTAGCTGCTCGGTTTCAATCTCGCCAATCTGTTCAGTCAGCTGCTTGGAAAAGTAAGCTTTCTTCTCCCCTGAGTCAGCCAGCATATATTTCCACAGCAGTAAAGGAACTTTGTTGATTTTGGTCTGAATATCAACAACCATACGGGAGTGCTTAATATGGCGATTTTGCACTACTTCAATATTGCTTTCAATTGTTAATAATTCAGCCGTAAAAAAACGCTGCGAATAAAGAATGATGCTGATGACGCTGCAAAATAATAATAAAAGGATAAATTTGCTGGACTTCAAGCATGTAACCCTCCTTGCCGGCATTGGGAATTAAGCTTTTTTCGTTATGGCCTGACAATATCCCTGCCGGTGACAAGGTAGAGTTGCAGATTTGTCGATATTTATGCCTGGTGAAATAAAGGAAAAGGTATTTGCCATCCCGAATCAGAAGCCATAATCCCTTTTGACCGGAGACAGGGGCTTGGCTGGGCCGGACTGGCAGACAAGCATAAGGAGGAGCAGTATGTTCAATGTTAAATTCGTTGATTTAACAGCAGACCGATTTGAGGAAGCGCTGAACGTATTTATCAGCGGCGGCTGGGAAGAAGAAAGCCTGCTGTATGTAAAGGCTGAAATGAGAGCTTTTCTCAATGGTGACATCGAAGGCTATATCCGGGCCAGATTCATTCTCGCCCTGGCCCGGGACAAGGTAATCGGCGTGGCTGCCTGGGCTCAGTCCATGTGCGGTTTTTCCGTTTATGAATTGTCGTGGGCTACGGTTGTGCCTGAATGGCGGCATCAGGGTATTAATGCGCTGATGCTGCAGGAACGTATCCGCAGGATCAGGCTTCACCATGGCGCGGGCAAGTTTGAGGTCATTGTTTGCACCTGGGATAACCCCATGTATAAGCAGGCTGGTTTTGCCTCCCTGCCGGCCCCGGGCCGCCGGGCGGAAGACAGTAACGAAAAGTGTCTGCTGCTGGCACATTTTGCAGCGCTTTAAGGGCTGACAGCAGGAAAGCGGTACAATATCAGGCCCAGCCTGTACGGGAGTGATTGCTTTGAAAATATATAATCTCGCTATTTTAATTGAGCCTAAAGCCGGTTGCGCCGCAGCCGATATAATGCAGGAGATTAGCGGGCAGATTGAAAAAGACGGGCCGGAAATCATTTTCTGCCAGGTTAATGCCGCCGTGCCGCATCCGGTTGTCAGCAAGAGCAGCCAGGCGTTGTTTCCGGCGTGCCTGACTGCCGGCACAAACCGGCTGGTGGTTGCACTATCCCTGCCGACGAGAAAGGACCTGGGCCGGCGGTGGTTTCTGAAACGGCTGGCAGGAGAAAATAAGAGCAGCTACCGGCTGATAGCTACTACTGATGTAGAGGTTATTCATATTGAAGCAACTAACGCCGGCCTGTAAGTCTGCAGCAGCGGCTATATCGCCGGCAGCAGGGCCGGTTCTGCTGCCTGATAAGGCTTAGAGGAAGTTGACCTGGCCGTTGGCAAACGATTTTATCCGGGCGAGTGATTCAACCCGGTAGCCGGCGGCGGCTAATTTCTGGGCCCCGGGCTGGAAAGACTTTTCAATGACAATGCCTATCCCGACGACTTTGGCCTTAGCCTGCTCGACAATATTGGCCAGGCCGGCGGCGGCCTCGCCATTGGCCAAGAAATCATCAATAATCAGCACCCGGTCATCGGCCTGTAAAAACTGTCTGGAGATAATGATGTTATTGCTTTCACCCTTGGTATAAGAATAGACGTTAGCCGTATACACATCATCACCGGTTACCTTTGGCTTGCGCTTGCGCGCGAAAATAACAGGCACCCGCAGAATGAGCCCGGTCATTACCGACGCGGCAATACCGGAAGCTTCAATGGTTAATATTTTGGTGATTTTTTCGCCTTGAAAGCGGCTGACAAATTCTTCCGCAATTTTCATCATTAGTTCGGGGTCAATCTGCTGATTGAGAAAAGAGTCAACCTTTAGCAGGGAATTATTCAAAATCAGACCGTCAGCCTGGATTCTTTGTTTTAATAAGTCCATGTACAAGCCTCCTGTGTTAGTGTGGGGGAAATGCAAAAAGCCCTGGCAGGGAAACTCCGCTTGGCAGTATATGAGCGAAACTTCCCTGTCCGGGCTTTACCCCGTCAAAGGCAGTATATGGACATAACAGCAATTTGCGGTTGCCGCTAACGACTTCCGGGGCCGGTCCCCAACAAGCTAGTTTTTATTATTTAGGCTTTATTGTAACAGCCTTTTTACGGGCTTGTCAACAAAACAAAGTAAAATTCGACGTTTTTTGAGGTGATTGGATTGAAATATCAGGTAATATTGTTTGATCTGGACGGGACACTGACCGATCCTAAAATTGGCATCACAAAATCAGTACAATATGCCCTGCGGAAATGTAATATTATTGAACCCGATTTAGACCGCTTGATCCCGTTTATTGGTCCGCCGCTGACCGAATCCTTCCAGGAGTTTTACTCCCTCAGCCCGGCGGCCGCCCAGGCTGCGGTCGGGTATTACCGGGAATATTTCGTTCAGGCCGGCATGTATGAGAATGCTGTGTATCCCGGTGTGGAAACCATGCTGACCCGGTTGGCCGCCACCGGCCGGGATCTAATCATTGCCACCTCCAAGCCGACAGTTTTCTCGGAGCAGATTATTGCCCACTTTGGCTTAGGGCATTTTTTTAAGGCCATTGTCGGCAGCCACCTTGACGGCAGCCGCATCCATAAAGCGGAGGTTATTGCCTGTATTTTGTCACAGTTGCCGCAGGTTGAACCGGCAGACGTTATTATGATCGGTGACAGAAAACATGACATCAGCGGCGCCCGCAGCAATGGGCTTGCTGCGATTGGCGTGAGTTACGGCTACGGCGGCCCGGCTGAACTGAGGCAGGCCGGGGCCGATTATCTTGTGGCCTCCGTGACGGAGCTGGAGCAATTATTGCTGAGCTTATAGCTGCTGTTGCGAATTTTGCTTGTAAAAAACTGCTGTGCATTGAAAAGGGCATTTAACAGAAACTATAAATAATAGTTTGGGAAAGGAGGCGAATTTGATGCACCATAAACCGCAGCGCAAACATTCCCGCTCGCTTAAACGCCGATTCAAACGGATGGCGGCCGCCGCCGCTGTCGCCGGGGCGGCATTGGTTACTTCGGCCTTGCTGCCGGGCGTGCCGGCGACGGCCCAGGCCTCAGCGGCCCCGGAGCAGGCCCCGCAGCCTGCGCAGGCCACGCAGCAGATGGCCAAAACCCCGAAGGGACCTTTTAATTTTAAGTCGGAAAGCAGGGTTCCCCAGAAGAAGCTGGCCAAAGCCCAGGCGAAAGCCGCCGCCGCCCAGCGCAGCCAGCAGGCGCAGAGTAAAACCCCGGTTGCGGAACAAACTGCCAAGCCAGGCCCAAAAGAGGCCGCAAAACAAAATACAAAACCAAATACAAAGCAAACCACAAAAAAAGTGCAGGCTTCTCCGGCCGCCGACAAGGCGCCGGCCAATGCCACCAAGGTGCTTGATGTTAAAGCCACTGCTTATGCCCCGGGCGCACATGACAACGGGCAGTGGGGGGATAAAACCTTTTTAGGCACCACGGTCCGCCCCGGGATCGTTGCTGTTGATCCCAATGTGATTCCCCTGGGTACACGGGTCTATATTGAATATCCCGACGGTACAAGCCAGTATGCCGTGGCCGAGGATACGGGCGGGGCCATTAAAGGCAACCGGATTGATGTTGCCGTGCCCTCGGTCGCTAAGGCCTACGATTTTGGCATTAAGAATGTTAAGGTCCATGTTTTGGGCAAGGATGCCTAAGCTAAAATCCTGCAGACCGCATAAGGGTTTGCAGGATTTTATCCGTCCTGGGGCACTGGCTGGCGGTTTTCAATCACCCTGCCGCTGCAGGCAGGCCATCAGCTCCCGGCAGACCTCGCTGCTGTCCCGCAAACCCTGACGGTAGGCAATTTCCGCCGCCTGCCCCGATTCCAGCGTTGTCCAGGACTCGAAATCCATAACCAGACCGGTCATTTCCGGCTGCAGGCCTTTCAGTTGCCGGGACAGTGCCAGCAACTGGCCGAGGGCGGCGCTGACTTTCTCGCCTGTTTCCCGGTAGTCGGCATCCTGCGTGCCGGCCCGCAAGAGGATTTGTTCCACCCTGGCAGCAATATACTGATCAAAAACCTGGTTTAACAGCCGTTGTAGTCCATCCCGGTCTGCCTGGCCGGCACTGGGCCGCCGGCGCCTGGGGCCGGCGGCTGGCCGGAGCCGGGTTCTGTTTTCGTCAGACACAATGTATACCCCCTATACTTAAGCCGGGGCAGCAGCCCGCAGGCCGCTGCCCCGGGTTTTTACAGGGGGAAATAAAAAACGCATGCGAAGGCTTGTACCCTACACATGCGTTTGGCTTTGTCAACTGCTAAAGCCCCAATGCCAATAAGCCGGACCGGTCAGCAAGGCAGTCGGGCCGGTCAGTTCTGTCTGGCCCCGCTGCTGACATTGGCAGATTGAGGGAAGAGTGCATGGTCTGCTGCGTCTGTCGCACTTACAGCCCGGAGCCGACGTCAACATCTCTTAAACCCCGTGCTTTCCTCCCCCGCTTGTGCTGGGGCGAAAGCCCGGTGTATAATAGAAATGTCGTCGTGGACAGCTTGCTGTTACGTGTAGGTGTGCTGCGTACACCTTGCGCGGGCCCGGAAGTGCTCGAACACTTTCGGGTCACGGCGACTTTTTATTTCCACCTATTTCTAATTATAGCCTGTTTCCGGCAATTTGCAAGTAGAGATGCAGGGCGGCCGCGATTTTTCCGGCCGGTACGGGGGCTTATGCTGGAACAAGGGCTTCATTTTTACCGGCTCCCAGCCAGGAAAAACCGTTGGCGCCGTCTTGGGGCTTTATGCATAGCAGCTAATTCTGGACCTATAAGGGGATGGGATTACTTTTGGCATTGCCCCAAAAGTAACAAAAGGTCTAGGCCCGGAGCCTCCAAAAGCTGAAAAGCCGGGCGGTATTCCTAAAATCCGCAACTCGCTGCGCTCAAACAGTACGGATTTCTTAACGGAATACCGCCCGGCTTTTCTCCTGCGGAACGCTTTTTCCGGCAAAGGGCCGGGGGTTACCGGGGTTGCTGGGTTGCCGGCTCCTTGCCCAAGCCGGGCATTGACCTTGGCGCCCCTGGTTTTATCAGGACTTTTAGCCTCTTAAAACTTATAAATCGACAGTACAAGAAAACCGCTGGGCGCGGTCGCGCATAGCAGATAATTCTGGACCTACAAGGGGATGGGTTTACTTTTGGCATTGCCCCAAAGTAACCAAAAGGTCTAGGCCCGGAGCCTCCAAAAGCTGAAAAGCCGGGCGGTATTCCTAAAATCCGCAACTCGCTGCGCTCAAACAGTACGGATTTCTTAACGGCATACCGCCCGGCTTTTCTCCTGCGGAACGCTTTTTCCGGCAAAGGGCCGGGGGTTACCGGGGTTGCCGTCATAGCTTCACTTTTGCATTTAGTCCTTTGGCCAGCAAATAGGTTGCCATTTGATTTAGACTAATATTTTCAGCCTTGGCTTTTATTACTAAATCCTTGTGCAATGACTTTGGTATCCTTAGATTAAATTTGCCGCTGTATTCTTCCACCTCAGGTTCGGGGATATCGCTTCCAGCCTGGTAGAAGCAGGGGGACAGGTTCCTTGTTTCGTGCAATCGCAATGGGCCAGGTTCCTTGTTTCGTGCAATCGCAATGGGCCAGAGCATCAACAGGCGCAGCCGTTTTGCACCTGCTTTTTTTGTTGTGTGGAGCGGGAGGAAATGATATGATAATCTTGAGCCGTGGCCGCGGGTCACCCCCTAATAAATCGTATAGGTGGCGATAAGATGTTTGATATCGTAATTATAAATGGCATTGTAGTTGATCCGGAACAGCTGACCCGGCGGCAAGGCAATATCGGCATCGAGGCCGGCAAGATCACTGCGGTTACGCAGCAGGAAATTCACGGCCGGGAAGTGATTGATGCGAACGGCAGGATTGTTTGTCCCGGCTTTATCGACATCCATGGCCATGTGGACTGGCGCGCCTACTGCGGCGAGCTGTCGCTGCGGCAGGGGATAACCACAACCGTGGGCGGCAATTGCGGTTTGAGCCCGCTGGATATTGAGGCCTTTTTTGCCGCCCAGGAACAAGAGGGCTTTATTATCAATCAGGCGGAAATGTTCGGGCATTCGATGAGCCTGCGGGAGGCGGTGGGCGCCTGCGATCCGCTCCAGCCGGCGACGGCGGAGCAATTGGCCCGGATGGAATATCAGGTCGAGAAGGCCCTGAACGAGGGGGCCTGCGGCTTATCCCTGGGGCTGGCCTACGCCCCCGGCAGCTCCAATGATGAGATATACAGGCTCAGCCGGCTGGCCGCCCGTTATGGGCGGGTGGTATCGGTAGATACGCGGATGCGCACCAGTATTGATATGTATTCCCTGGTGGAAGCGATCGATATTGCCAGGCAAACCGGCGCCAGGGTCCAGATCTCCCATTTGGTTTATCAGTATGGCACCGGAATGATGGATGAGGCGCTGGCCGTGATCGACAAAGCCCGGGCGGACGGTCTGGACATCCGTTTTGACAGCGGCATGTATACCCAATGGGCCAGCCATATCGGCGCGGTTCTGTTCAGCGAGGAGTCGATGGTGGCCAATGGCTGGAAACTGGAGGATATCCTGGCTGTGACCGGCAAGTATAACGGCCGGCGGCTGGATATGGACATGTACCGGGATTTGCGCGCTAATGACCCCCAGGCCTCGGTCGTTGTGTTTACCGGGATCGAGGAAGAGATTTATATGGCTTTAAGCCATCCTTATGCCATGCCCTCTACCGACACCGGCGAGTATGCACCGGGTGAGGGCCATCCCCAGATTGCCGGCAGTTTCCCCCGCTATTTCCGGCAAATGGTGGGTGAACGCTATGAATTAACGATTATGGAAGCAATCCGGAAAGCCACTTTGCTGCCGGCGGAGACGCTTGGTTTCCATACCAAGGGCCGTTTGCGGGCCGGCATGGATGCGGATCTGGTCGTGTTCGATATTAAGGGCATTATGGATAAGGCTGATTTTGGCTTGCCTGATGCTGTCCCTGAGGGGATTGACTATGTGCTTATCGGCGGCAAGCTGGTACTGAACAAAGGGCAGCTTTTGCATACCCGGGCCGGCCAGGCTGTCCGCTGCACCGCCCCTGTGTATGACTATACTATTTAAAGCAGTCAGCCCGGAAAATATTTTGCCTGTCACCCCGCCAGCCACCGTTGCCGGGGTGTTTTATTTTTTTTATAATACCTCCTGTGCAGACTAAAGGAGGGCGTGTTTACGTGCGGCGCACAAAAGGTAAAAAATATTGGAATTATTAGTGATAACTGTCGCGAAACATCTTGAAAAACTTGCCATAATGTAATATAATCTAGAATTGTAGTGTGAAGCATGAAAAAATACTATAAAAGTATGTAGTCAGTATACTTTTATATTGTACTTTTCATGCAAAATGGCCGGATTAGCTAATGGGATTTAACCTGTTGCAGCAATATTATTCTGATGGCCAAAAAAGAAGGGGAGACATTTATATGCGCAAGATTGGTTTCAGGTTTGCCGCTACCGTATTCGCCACTTTGCTAGCAGCCGCTGTGCTGGCCGGTTGTGGCGGCACGTCCGCAAATGAGGTTAAAATTGGTGTTCTCAATGAAATGACAGGTGGCAATGCGACAATGGGCACCTCGTCCGCCAATGGGGCAAAGATGGCAATCAAAGAGGCTAATGCGAAAGGCGGCCTGCTGGGCAAACAGATTCAGGCCGTGATTGCCGATAATAAAAGTGAACCCTCGGAGGCTGCCAATGCTATGACCAAACTGGCGACTCAGGATAAAGTTGTGGCTGTGACCGGCATGTTTGCCAGCTCCAATGCGATTGCCGCCTCCAGTGTGGCCGAATCGGTCAAGGTGCCGTTTCTGGCGGTAGGGGCGACAAATCCCAAGGTCACTATTGATGAGAAAAGCGGTAAGGTAAAAGAATATACGTTCCGGGTCTGCTTTATTGACCCGTTCCAGGGCACGGTGGGGGCCAATTTTGTTCTTAATACATTAAAGCTTAACAAAGCGGTTATCCTGGTCGACAACAGCAGCGACTACAGCAAGGGCCTGTCGGCTTTTTTCAAGGAGTCGTTCACTAAAGGCGGCGGCAGTATTTTAACGGAAGAGGCCTATCTGCAAAAAGACCAGGATTTTAAAACAATCCTGACTAAGGTTAAAGCCCTGAATCCTGAAGTCCTGTACGTACCCGGCTATTATGAGGAAGTGGGCAAAATTGTTAAGCAGGCCCGCGAATTAGGGATCACAGCCCCGATCATCGGCGGCGATGGCTGGGATTCGCCGAAACTGGTGGAGATTGGTACGGCAGCGGCTTTGAATAATACCTATTTTACCAATCATTATTCGGTGGATGATACCAGTGCCGCCTCCCAGTCCTTTGTGCAAGCATATAAAAAAGAGTACGGCCTGGCGCCTGACGCTATGGCAGTACTTGGCTATGATGCCGCCAATGTACTGATTGATGCCATTAAACGGGCCAGCAGCCTGGAACCCGGCAAAATTCGCGAGGCCCTGGCGGCGACTAAGGATTACCCGACCGTAACGGGATCGACCACCTTAAACGCCAGCCACGACGCGGTGAAAAACGCGGTCATTATTGAAATGAAGGAAGGCAAACAGGTCTATAAAGCAACTGTTAAGCCGTAGGGGTTTGATAATTAAGTGCAAGTTCAGGGGCTGCTGCTAGCATAGGGGCAGCCCGCTAATGTTTGCTGAAAGATTTTGGTGACAGCAACGCTAGTGAAAAAAATGCAATAGATGACAATTACCGGGAGAATAATTCAAAATGAGCAATGGTTTGTTCACCAGGTTAGCAAGTAATTTAGCAACAAAACCTTTTACAATTGGTATAAATGGGTTATAATAAGCATAGGTTAATACAGCAAAACGCCCCTGCTGAGAACAGGAGCGCTTTGCATTAGGAATAGGGAGGCTACTTCCACAGTTCTCTGATGATCTGATAAATCATCCAGAGAAAGCCGCTTGAGACGGTGATTGTGAACCACTTCGTCGTAAAGCGCATAAGTCTCACCTCCTTATTCAGTTTTGGGACGGGCCGTGTACCCGTCCCATTAACATTATATAATCTCTACAGGCGGAAGTCATTATATAACAGTTTAGGAAATTAGTTGTAACAACAGTCGGCTTGTCAGCCACCTAATAAGCATAGCTTGCTGGGGCTGCCTAGTAGCTGGAACAAAGACTCTGACCTAAGAAGCAGGGGGACGTTCATTTTGCTTCTTTTTTTTACTGGAGCTTAACCATGCTAACGCTGAAAATAAAAAGAACCACCGTCGCTGTAGCCTGGGCGGGGAATAATACCAAATTTTGCGAGGGGCCGGGGAAGAGGATTTTAGCGGCTGTTGCAGAAATGAAATTAGGCGAAATTCAAATTAGAGACAGCTTCAGGACGGCAGATGGAGGAATAAGCATGATACCGATATTATTTTTAGCACCGTTTCCCGGTATGGCTAATCTGGCGACGGCAATCGCCCAAAAGATGGGCATCCAGGTCATTGTCGAGGTGACTGATGATGCGCAGGCGCAAGCAATTGTCAATAAATATCCGGACACCGAGGTTATTGTCAGCCGCGGCGGGGTGGCGGAGAAGGTTAGAGGCTTTGACAATATGAGTGTTGTGGAGATCACGATGTCGGTTAATGATCTGCTCAGTGTGCTGAGCCGGCTTACCGGACAGGGCATCCGGCGCATTGGCATTGCCAGCCGCGCCAATTTATTTGACGGCACAATGGGGGATTTTTCTATTGCCGATACGGAGGTGTATATTCGCTCCTGTACTGATGAACAGGAGATTCACCAGACGGTGCTGCAGTTTTCTGAGCAACAGATTGAGGCGGTAATCGGCTGCCGGATGGCATACGAAACAGCCAGGGAGTGCGGGCTGGTTGCCGAACTGCTGGACTCCAGCGCGGTTTCGATCAGAAAAGCGCTGGAGGAGGCTGTCCGGATTGTCAAGGCCAAAGAAAGTGAAAAACTGCAGGCCGCCCAACTGACGGCGATCATCGACAATATTGAGGAAGGGGTCATTGCCGTCACCGGTGATAAAAAAGTGAGTTTCTATAATAATCTGGCGAAACGAATCTGTACAGAGCCCAATAAGAAGCTGACCTTCAGTCATATTGTGGATTTGCTGAACTACCGCAATCAGGAAAAGATTGTTTCCATCAATGGCAATAGCGTGCTGGCCCGCATTATTCCCCTGGAGTTTAATAATAAAAAACGGGGCGACGTTATTACCTTCCACGAGGTAAGCAGTATCCAGGCTTTTGAGAGAAAAATCCGCTTTTCTTCTTATCAAAAAGGTTTGTATGCGAAGCGTTCCTTTGACGATATTATCGCCCGGTCGGCAATCATGCAGCAATTAATTGCCAAGGCGAAAAACTATGCCACCTATAAATCGAACCTGCTGATTTATGGCGAGACCGGCACCGGCAAAGAGGTAATCGCCCAGAGTGTGCACAACCACAGCCGGTATCACAAAGGGCCGTTCGTGTCGGTCAATACGGCTTCAATACCGCCCAGCCTGCTGGAAAGTGAACTGTTCGGCTATGCCGAAGGGGCCTTTACGGGGGCACGCAAAGGCGGCAAGCAGGGCTTGTTTGAACTGGCCCACGGGGGAACGATTTTTCTGGATGAGATCGGCGAGCTTACGCCTGAAATCCAGAGCCGGCTGCTGCGGGTCTTGCAGGAAAAGGAGATCATGCGCATTGGCGATGATAAGATAATACCTGTGGATGTGCGGATTATTTCGGCAACAAACCGGGATTTGTTCGAGCAGGTAAAAACCGGTGCTTTCCGGCAGGACCTGTATTACCGGATTCATGTGCTGGGGCTGCGTATCCCGCCGCTGCGGGAACGGGCGGAGGATATCCCGCTGCTCTTTGACTATTTTGTCAGGCGAATGAGTGCCAGGGAAGGCAAGAAAGTCAGGATTAGCGCCGGGGCTATGAAGATACTGAAGGCCTACTCCTGGCCGGGAAACATCCGCCAGCTGCGAAACATTGCCGAGGTGATTACTTATGGCGGGGATGAGGTCATTGAACCTGCACATATTGACGATGTGCTCAGAGAGCAGGAGACCCGGGTCGAACAGAGTAAGTCGATTACCATACCGGCCGGTGGTTCGCTGAAGCAGATGGAGGGGGAAATTATAAAATGTCTGTTAGCCAAACACTCAACCGATGAGGTGTGCCGGCAGCTGGGGGTTAGCCGGGTTACTTTGTGGCGAAAAACCAAGGATTTGTTTCAATAATGAAACAGATGTAATTTCAGATGCGAAACAAAATTTGCCGGGGTGTGCCAAAAAATCTATGATTTCAGCTTGGCACACTTCTTGCTATTAGTTATACCGGAGCTGTTAGTCCAAACATGACAGGGGTGATTGCGGGCGCGATGCAGTGACCGGGTTTGCCGAGGGGCTGTAAACAAAAAGGGGGAGACGTACAAGCATGAAAAACATGGGTAAAAACAGGTATGTACTGGCCTTGATAGCATGTGTGATCGGGCTGACACTGGTACTGGCCGGCTGTGGCGGTAAGAAAGACGAACAGAAAGCAGCGGCTGATGAAAAGATCATTATCAAGATTGCCTATGGCAATAACGTGGGTGAGCCCAATGACAAGGCTGTCCGCGAATGGGGCCGTCTCATGCAAGAGAAGAGCAACGGCAAGGTTGAGTTCCAGTACTTTCCCAGCTCTCAGCTTGGTTCGCAAAAAGACGTAACCGAACAGTTGATCATCGGAGCCAATGTTATTACGATCTCCGACGGCGGTTTCCTGATGGACTATGTGCCTGAGTTTGGTGTAACCTATCTGCCCTATATTTTTGATAATAAAGAGCAATTGTTTAAATTAGTGGATAGCGACCTGTTTACAGATCTCGCCCAAAAGCTGGAGACCAAAGGCTTATATGTCGTTCACAGCAAGTGGATTTATGGTGACCGTCATCTGCTTGCCACCAAACCTGTTACTAAGCCTGAAGACCTCAAAGGCTTGAAAATCCGGGTGCCGAACATTAAGCTGTCCAACGAAATGATGAATGCAATGGGGGCTGTCGCCACACCGATGCCGCTGGCCGAGGCCTATCCGGGCCTGATGCAGGGTGTAATCAACGGGGCGGAGAACCCTATCCCGGTATTGTATGGCGGCAAAATGTTTGAAGGTGCGAAATACCTGATGCTTACCCGCCATCAGGTAAATCTGTCCACCTGGATTGCCGGTAAGAAATTTATTGACAAGCTGCCGCCTGAGGTCGTGCAGCAGTTGAAGGAAACCGGGGAAGAAGCCGGCCGTTTCCTGATAAAAGAGAATGAAAAGGCAGACAAAGAAGCAATAGAAAAAATGAAGGCTGCCGGCGTGCAGATCGTCGAGGTTGACCGCGCTGCCTTTAAAGAAGCGATGAAGGATTTCCCCAAGAGATTCAAAGAATTCCCGCCTGAAATAATGGATAAGGTGTATTCCATCATTAAAGAGTAAACCACCATAACCCGGCCTCGGTTTTGCAACCGGGGCCGGATTAATCAGTGGGGTAACAAGCATAAGGAAGTGATAACATGGGACGTCAGCTATGGAATTTTATTAAGAATTTTGACGAATTTGCCGGCATGGTTTTAATGGCTTTTATTATATTACTGGCTTGTGCCAATGTATTTATGCGGTATGTTGTCGGCAGCCCCTGGGGCTGGGTTGAGGAAGTAACGATCTTTACTTTTGTCTGGCTGACTATGTTTGGCGCTGCCGCCGTCATTAAAGCGGAAGGTCACTGTAGCATTGATGTGTTAACAAGAAAGCTGCCGCCGGGACCAGGGCGTATTATAACCATTTTCGGCAATTTGTGCACACTGGTGACAATTGGTCTCGTCATCTGGTATGGAACCGAGCTGTCCATACTGGCCACCAGCAAGGTGACGCCAATACTCGGCATTCCCTATTCTTTGGTCGATGCCGCGCTCCCGGTTGCCGGCGTCTTTATGTTTAGCTATTACCTCCGGAGCACCTGGCGGCATTTAACCGGTAAAGAGGAAAAATGCAAGATGGAGGAATTACACTAATATGTCTGTTTTAATTGCTTTCTTAGTCATGCTGGCCCTGTTCGGCATTAATGTGCCGGTGGCGTTTGCAGTTACTCTGTCAACGTTTGTTTATTTTTTTGTGGCCAATGACCTGTCACCGGTGATGGTGATCCAGCGGATGATTGGCGGGGCCGATAATGTTCCCTTGCTGGCCATTCCGTTTTTTATGATGCTGGGGTCAATATTAAATTATACGGGGATTACGCAGCGGCTGCTGAAGCTGGCTGATATGCTTACCGGCCATATGCGCGGCGGTCTGGCTCAGACCAATGTAATACTGGGCGCGCTGATTGGCGGGCCCTCCGGCGCCGGTCTGGCCGATGCGGCGATGATCTGCAAGGTATTGGTGCCGGAAATGGTGCGCAATGGCTACAGCCGTCCCTTTGCGGCCGCCCTGACGGCAGCGTCGGCACTGCTGGGGCCGATTCTGCCGCCCGGTATTGGTCTTATTATTTATGGTTTTGTGTCCGACACCTCAATTGGCAAGCTCTTTCTGGGCGGCATGGGACCAGGTATACTGCTTACCTTGTTGTTAATGGTGGCTGTTGACTATGTTGCCAAAAAACGCGGCTACAAGCCAACCCGTACGAAGATGCCGTCGGTTAAAGAAGTAGCGATAGCGACCAAAGATGCTGTCTGGGGCCTAATGCTGATGGTCATTATCCTGGGCGGTATCCGCTATGGTATCTTTACCCCTACCGAAGCCGGGGCGGTAACGGTTATTTATGCACTGATTATCGGCTTTATCTACCGGGAGACTACCTGGGCCGATGTTAAGACCGCCCTGGCCGAAGCGGCCCGGTCCAATGGCTCCATTATGCTGATATTAATGGCTTCAGCCGGTTTTGCCTGGATACTGTCCTGGGAAGGGGTTGCCGCGAATGTGACGGCCATGCTGACTGGATTTACGGATAACCCGGCCATGTTCCTCTTGCTTGTTAACCTGTTTCTGCTGGTTATCGGTATGTTTTTGGACGGCAATGCGGCGATTATTGTGCTGACGCCGTTATTAATGCCTACGGTGCATGCTCTGGGGATTGATCCGGTACACTTTGGCATTACCATGATTTTCAATTTGTCGATTGGCGCCATTACACCACCGTTTGGGACAACTATGTTTTTGACCTGTAACCTGACGGGGGTAAGGATGGACGAATTCCTTAAAGAAATCATACCATTTTACGTAGTGCTGCTGATAACACTGGCGGTTACGACCTACTATCCGCCGCTAAGCCTGATTCTGGCAGAACTCGTTAAGTAAAGGAGTGTTTTACATGCAAGCTGTATATTTACAAAACCCCGGCGATATTAAAATCGCGGAGATTGAAAAGCCGCAGCGCGGCCGGGACGAGCTTCTGATTGCGGTCCGCAGTGCCGGTATTTGCGGCTCCGATATCGGCGCCTATCGCGGTACCAATCCGCTGGTTTCCTATCCACGGATCATTGGTCACGAGATTGCCGGTGAAATTATCGAAATCCCGGCGGATGAAACCAATTTTGCCGTGGGGGACCGGGTTATTCTTGAACCCTATGTGTATTGCGGCCACTGCTACCCGTGTTCGATCGGCCACACGAACTGCTGTGAGAATCTGACGGTGCTGGGGGTACATATTGACGGCGGTATGGCCCAGTATTTTTCCCATCCCCGGCACCTGGTGCATAAAGCACCTGATGATATTCCCTGGGATATTCTGCCGATGGCCGAGCCGCTGGTTATTTCCATGCATGCGGTTACCCAGCCCAAGACGCAGGCCGGCGAGCATGTGGTGATTACCGGCTGCGGCCCCATCGGTCTGCTGGCGGCCCAATATGCGCTGACCTTAGGGGCGATCCCGATTGTTGTCGATCCGGTGGAGGAGAGACTGGCCCTGGCGCGGCAGTTGGGAATCCGGCACACGGTTAATCCTGTTGCCGGTGATGCGGTTAAGGAGATTCAGACAATCACCAATCAGCGTATGGCCGAGGTTGTCATCGAGGCCTCAGGGGATGCCCGCGCCATTCGCAGTACGATTGATTATGTGTCCTATGCCGGACGGATTTCCTTTGTCGGCTGGCCTAAGAATGAAATTCCGCTGCCGACAGCCCTGTTTACCAAAAAAGAGCTGACAATTGTCGGTTCCCGTAACAGTGTGGGCATGTTCCCGGAAAGCCTGCGCCTGATTGCCGGGAAAAAAGTCGATGTGGCCGCCCTTGTCACGAAAACAGTCTCTGTAGAGGAGATTCCGGCTACGGTTAAGGATATCTCCGAGCATCCGGAGCGTTACCTTAAGGTCATTGGCCTGTTCTAATTCAATAGCGGGAGTGAAGAAGATGAACCAATTAAACGCAGCAACTTTGGCAAACCTGCAGCCGCCGGCCGACCTGGAGGTGTTTGCCGCCAGTCATTTGCCGGAACGGGTTATTCAGTTTGGCGAGGGTAACTTTTTACGGGCTTTTGTGGACTGGATGATTCACCGGCTGAACAAGCAGGGCTTATTCAACGGCCGGATTGTAGTGGTTCAGCCGATTGCCGACGGGCTGGCCGGCAGCATTAATGAGCAGGACGGGTTATATACCCTGCTGCTGCGGGGCCTGCAGGCGGGCCGGATTGTTGAGCAAAAAGAACTGATAAGCTCTGTCAGCCGGGGGATCAATCCCTATACAGACTGGGCGGCCTGCCTGGCGTGTGCGGAGAACCCGGCCATTGAATTTGTCGTTTCCAATACAACGGAAGCCGGTATTATCTATGACCCGGCGGACCGCCCCGACAAGCTGCCGCCTGTTTCTTTCCCCGGCAAACTGACTGTCTACCTGTATCACCGCTTTCAGCATTTTCAGGGTGAGGCGGCCAAGGGCATGGTCATTCTGCCTTGCGAGCTGATCGAGCGCAACGGGGAACAGCTGCAGGCCATTGTGCTGCGCCTGGCCCGGGAATGGGGCCTGCCGGCGGCCTTCGCAGCCTGGGTGTCGGAGCACAATACGTTTGTGAATACGCTGGTGGACCGGGTTGTCACCGGTTACCCCAGGGAGGAAGCGGGGGAACTGGAACAGTATCTGGGGTATCAGGACCGGTTGTTAACTACGGGAGAATTATTCCATTTATGGGTTATTGAGGGGCCGGCGGCATTAGCTGAGCGCCTGCCTTTTGCCAAAACCGGCCTGAATGTGATCTGGACCAACGATATGTCGCCGTACCGCACCCGTAAGGTCCGCATCCTGAACGGCGCGCACACCGCGTCGGTGCCGGTGGCTTATCTGTACGGGCTGGAGGCGGTCAAAGAGATGATGGATCATCCGGTGATGGGGAAGTTTATCCGCCAGGTTATCTGGGAGGAGATTGTCCCGTCGATTAACCTGGACCGGGAGATGCTGAGCGATTTCGCCGGCAGTGTGATTGAACGGTTTGAGAATCCTTTTATTAAGCATTATCTGCTTAGTATTCTGCTTAACTCGTCCGCCAAGTTCAAAACCAGGAATCTGCCGTCACTGCTTGCTTACTACCAGCAGAACGGCGTACTGTCTGAGAAGCTGGTATTCTCGCTGGCGGCCCTGATTACCGTTTACAAAGACGGCGTTATTGACGGCTCGGCCATGAAAGCCCAGCGCGCAGCCGGCGAGTTTATTATGAAAGACGATTTGCCGACTCTGGAATTCTGTGCTGCCGCCTGGCGGGACTATGACGGCAGCGCCCAAAGTGCCGCCAAAGTAGCCCAGGCGATTTTGGGCAATACCGGCATCTGGGGTACTGATCTTACGGCGGTTCCCGGTCTCACGCCGATGATTGCCGCGTATCTTTACGATATTTGCGAGCACGGTATCCAGGCTACTGTGGCCCAATTAGTCGAATAGCCGAAGCGGTTGGAGGAATAGCAATGGCGTTGTTACAAATTCAGGCCAATGACAATGTGGCCGTCACCCTGGCGCCGGTTGCGGCCGGTGAGGAATTGGCAATCAACGGCCAGTGCCTGCGGGCGGCGGTGGCGGTTGACAAAGGCCATAAGATTGCGCTCGGCTATATTGCCGCCGGCCAGAAAATTATTAAATATGGTTTTCCTATCGGTATTGCCGCCGCCGATATCAAGGCCGGCGACTGGGTCCATACCCATAACCTGACCACCGGCCTGGGGGAGATTCTGGCCTATGAATATAAGCCCGAACTTACGGAACTAAGGCCGGCGGCCGCCAAAATGTTTCAGGGCTACTGCCGTCCGGACGGCAAAGTCGGCATCCGCAACGAGATCTGGATTGTGCCGACCGTCGGCTGTGTCAACAAGAATGCCGAGCTGATTGCCCGGCAGGCGGCCCGGGAATATGGCGGTATGGAACATATTGACGGTATCTTTGAACTTAAGCATCCTTATGGCTGTTCGCAAATGGGCGAGGATCAGCTGACGACCCAGCGGATTCTGGCCGATCTGGTTGCGCATCCCAATGCCGGGGCCGTGCTGGTGCTGGGGCTGGGCTGCGAAAACAACAATATCGGGGAGTTTAAAAAGGTGTTGGGCAGCTACAACCCGGACCGGGTAAAGTTTCTGGAAGCCCAGGCGGTTGAGGATGAAATCGCCGAAGGGGTGCGGCTTATCGGCGAACTCGCCGGCTACGCCCGGCAGTTTTCCCGGCAGGACTGCCCGGCCTCGGAACTGATCATCGGTCTTAAATGCGGCGGCTCAGACGGCTTTTCCGGCATTACCGCCAACCCGCTGGTCGGGGCTTTTTCCGACCGGCTGACCGCCATGGGCGGCACTACCGTATTAAGCGAAGTGCCGGAAATGTTCGGGGCCGAGACGATTCTAATGAACAGGGCCGCGAATCGGGAGGTTTTTGAAAAAACCGTGCGGCTGATTAATGGTTTCAAAGAATACTTTGCCGCCCATAACCAAGCTATTTATGAGAACCCGTCCCCGGGCAACAAGCAGGGCGGCATCTCCAGCCTTGAGGACAAATCGCTGGGCTGTACGCAAAAAGGCGGCACCAGCAGCGTGACTGATGTCCTGAACTATGGAGAGCAGGTTAAAACCCGGGGGTTAAACCTGTTAAGCGGTCCCGGCAATGACGGGGTGGCGACAACGGTGCTGGCTGCTGCCGGCTGTCATATGATCCTGTTTACCACCGGACGCGGTACGCCGCTGGGAACCGTTGTGCCGACCGTCAAGGTGGCGACAAACAGTGAATTGTTTAGTAAAAAACGCAACTGGATGGATTTTGATGCCGGCCGGCTGCTGACCGGCATGAAGCTGGAGCCGCTGGCCGATCTGTTTGTCGACTATGTGCTGGCGGTGGCTTCCGGCCGGCAGACGCAGGCGGAAAAAATGGGGTTCCGGGAGATTGCGATCTTTAAAAACGGGGTCACTCTGTAGCCGGTTTTAGGTTTTTAGCCATTGACGGCTTTCCGGACCGTCTGCTATAATGACGGTGAACATTATATATATTCACGGTTGAGGTGCCCCCGCGTGCCGGGGGAGAATAGGGAAGTCCGAGTACGGAATGATTCCGTATGTAGGCGCGGGCCCGCCACTGTACCGGGAAGACCTTACCGATGCCACTCGCAAGGGGAAGGCGTAAGTGTTGATGAACCGGGAGCCAGGAGACCTGCCTTAATACCGTTATACCACCTTCATGGAAAAGAGGGCTTTTTTGGGATTACCCAGAAAAGCCCTTTGTTTTTGCCTGATTGTTGTACTAAAATGGGGGGTTATTATGAGTTTACTACACGAGACGTTATTGCGCATTACGGCACCGGAACCTGTGATTGGGCAGCAGGTACAGGAAAAACTGGACAGGCTGCTGCGGCCGGCCGGCAGTCTGGGCCGTCTGGAGCAAATGGTACGGCAGTATGCGGCGATAACCGGCCGGCTGCAGCCTGACATTCCCCGGGCCTGCATGGTGGTGGCCTCGGCCGATCATGGGGTAGCCAGACAGGGGATTAGTGCATATCCGGTGGAAACCACCATTCATATGACGGCCAATTATCTGATTTCCAAGGGCGGCAGCGCCAATGCCTTTGCTAATTTTTGCGGCGCCGACATGGTTGTTGTCGATATGGGCGTGGCCGGCGATATGTCGCATGTGCCGGGGTTGTGGCACCGGAAAATAGCCTATGGGACGCAGGATTTTACCCAGGGGCCGGCTATGACCCGGCAGCAGGCTGTACAGGCAATCGAAACAGGCATCGACATCGTCAATGACCGGGTCCGGCAGGGCTATAACTGCTTTAGCCTGGGGGAGATGGGCATTGGCAACACAACCGCCAGCGCTGCGATTGTCGGGGCCTTTACCGGTCTGTCGCCGGAGCAGGTGACCGGCCGGGGCACCGGGATATCGGACAGCCGTTTGCAGGTTAAGATGGATATTGTCCGCCGGGCGCTGGCCCTGAACCAGCCTGACGCCGGCGACGGCATCGATGTTTTATCCAAGGTGGGGGGCTTTGAGATCGGGGCGCTGGCCGGTATTGTTCTGGGCTGTGCCGCCAACCGCTGTGCGGTTGTGATTGACGGTCTCAATACCACGGCGGCGGCGTTGATCGCCAATGCGATCCATCCCCTGAGCAAGGAATATATGTTTGCTTCCCATCTGTCCGGGGAACCGGCCCATATCATTGCTTTGGGGCATCTTAATCTGGAAGCCTGCCTGGATATGGGGGTTCGCCTGGGCGAAGCGATTGGGGCTTCGGTCGTGGTGGATATGCTGACGGCGACAGTTAATATGCTGAATAACCTGGGAGGTCAGTCGAATGCTTGAGAATACGATTAGCCAAATCAAACCCCTTGATGCCGCGGCGATGGAGAAGTGTCAGCTGCGGCTGGATAACCTGACCAAGCCTCTCAACAGTCTATATTCCTTTGAGCATATAGCCTGTCAGCTGGCAGGCATTACCGGCAACCCCCGGCCCCGGAGCCTGGGGAAAAGTATTATTGTCATGGCGGCTGATAATGGTGTTGCCGCCGCCGGCCAGCCAACTGCCGGCAGGATTGAGAATTTCTGCCGCGGCCGGTCGCCGCTGACGACGTTTGCCGGGCATGTTCAGGCCCGGACGGTTGTCGTGGATATCGGGGTTGCGGCCGAACTGACGCACTGGCCGCAGATCTGCCATAAAAAAATAGCTTACGGTACCGGTGATATTACGCGGGGGCCGGCAATGACGCGGCAGCAGGCGATTCAGGCCCTGGAGACCGGCATCGCCCTGGCCCGCGCGGAAGCCGCACAAGGGGCCAGGGTGCTGGGCCTGGGCGAAATGGGGCTGGGCGGCACTGCGCCGGGTACGGCCGTGATTGCCTGTTATAGTGACAAGGCCTGGACTGAAGCAGGCAGTCTGCTGAGCGAGATTGTGCAGAGAGCCTTAGCTGTCAATCAGCCTGAGCCGGCAGATCCCCTGGATGTTGTCAGCAAAACCGGCAGTCTGGCCATTGCCGGCCTGACCGGTGTCATCCTGGGGGCAGCTGCTCACCGGACCGCCGTTGTCCTGGACGGCCTGGCCACAAGTGCGGCCGCACTCATTGCCACCAGGCTGGCGCCGGCCGTGAAGCATTATTTGCTAGGCTCGCACTTTGCTGTGGAGCCTGCCCATCAGACCGCCCTGGCGCTGATCGGGATACCGGCCTATCTTAAGCTGGATATCGCTTTGGGCGAAGGCGTCGGCGCCGCTCTCGGCCTGTCCCTTGTCAAGGCTTCCGAGCATGTGATCAATGATATGAAGACCTTCGGCGAAGCCGAGGTTGCTGTTGCTCAGGACGGTCCGGGGGCGTTAAAGCAGAACAAGGAGGTTAAGGATTAGCAGGCTGGCTTCCCGCCAGGTAAAGCCCAGGCTTAACCGAAGGCCGCGGGTTTTGTCAAGCAGATAAAAGCTACCGGGCGGAAGCCCTGGTAACCCCTAACAAGCTCAGGTGGCAGCAAAAATTCTGCTGCCTGGGCTTTTTCTGCATAAAAAAATAGACACCAAGCCATAAATAAGGCAAGGTGAGAATGTAACCCTTTTAATAAATAGAAACAGGCACCTAGTTATTAGTTAAATATCAGCGGCATTAACAACATTAAAGATATAATAGCTATACATTGCAATAACTCTTTCAAAGGTATTCTCCCTTCATTTATAATTAAACTATTGCATTATTCGACAATAAAGTATTATTATCCACAAACTTTGATAATAATAGTATAATAGTCAATATAGCTGTAAACGTCAATTGCTTTTTAGATTTCGTAAATAAAAAATATGTGATTTATGGAACAGTCTATACTTACAGGCCGGAAAATATGCATCATTATTAACGCAAGGAATTTTTAATAGTGAAGGAAAATGGAGAGAAATTACGTGGATATAAGACAATTGGAATATTTTATTGAGGTTGCCCGGCAGAGAAGCTTCAGCAAAGCGGCCGAAACCCTGCATGTTTCCCAGCCTTCCATCAGCAAGACGATTAAAGATCTGGAAACGCAGCTTGGTTCGACATTATTCTACCGCAATACTAAGATTGTTGAACTCACCGATGCCGGTGAAGCAATCCTGGAGCAAGCGCAGCAGATTGTGTCCTCTTTTCTCAACATCAATGTACAGCTGAAGGGCATAACGAAGCTGCAAACAGGCAAAATTCATATCGGCTTGCCACCGATTACCGGCGTCAGTGACTTTGCCCAGTCACTGGGGCAATTTAAGAATGAATATCCCAATATCCAGATAAAGCTTTATGAATACGGTTCCAAGAAGATTGAGCTGGGAATTCAGGACGGCACCCTGGATATGGGGATCATCTATGTACCCTGTGAAGAGGAAGAACTGTATGAAAAGCTCTCTTTTGTCCGGGACAGGCTTAATATTGTTATGCATCCGCAGCATCCCCTGGCCGGCAGGAGCGTGATTGCCTATCAGGACCTGAAGGATGAGCAGTTTGTGTTATACAGCAATGACTATATCCTGCATGACAAAATTATTGAGCGCTGTAAAGCAGCCGGTTTTATACCCCATATTATTTTTGAGACATCGCAGCAGGAACTTATGACTCAGATTGTTGCCGCCCGCCTGGGGGTGGCATTACTCCCGGGCAAGGTTTGCCGGGAACTTAACCCCGATAGCTTTACTACGCTGCCGATGGCTGATCCCCAGCTCTATCTGCAGCTGGCCATGGCCTGGAAAAAAGGCCGGTATTTGTCGCATGCCGCCCGGGAGCTGATTGCTTTTATAAAACAGGAATAACGACTATTTGCAAAACGCGGGCTGGTTGTATATAATAAAAGATACTAGTTAGTGACCGGCGTTAATTTTGCTCAGATGGTGCGGATGACAATGTAACGTTGCGTAAAACTAGGGCCTGTCGGGGTCCTAGTTTCTAATTTTGTCAAAGAATAAAAAGAATAAATTAATTATTGGAGGTTTCAGTTGAAAAAGAACGACAAACTACTCATTATACCGCTGGGGGGACTTGGCGAGATCGGGAAAAATATGACGGTGTTCCGTTATGGTGATGACATAATTATCCTGGACTCAGGTCTGGCCTTCCCGGAAGAGGACATGCTGGGGATTGATCTGGTGATACCTGACATGTCCTATATAATCGAAAATAAGGATAAAGTCAGGGCCGTTGTTTTGACCCATGGCCATGAGGATCATATCGGCTCTTTATTTTATCTGCTGCGCCAGGTCGATGTGCCTGTGTATGGTTCCAGGCTTACCCTGGGGCTGGTGGAAGGACGGCTTAAGGAATATGATGTCTCGGCTCATAACCTCATTCCCGTGGCTCCCGGCGATTCCCTGACGCTTGGTCAGTTTGAGGTGGGGTTTATCCGGGTAAATCATTCGATTGCCGATGCTTTGGGGATTTATTTCAAAACCCCGGTAGGAACAATTGTGCATACCGGCGACTTTAAAATCGATCAGACCCCGGTTGACGGACAAATGATTGATATCCACAAATTTGCCGAACTGGGCAATGACGGTGTCCTGGTACTGCTGTCGGACAGCACTAATGCCGAGCGCCCGGGCTACACCAAATCGGAACGAACTGTCAGTGTGGCGTTAGACGAGCATTTTCGTTCTGCCAAGGGGCGGATCATCCTGACTACTTTTGCTTCCAATGTGCCGAGACTGCAGCAGGCCATAAATTCAGCCTGCCAATACGGGCGCAAAGTGGCGCTGCTCGGCCGGAGTATGGTGACCGTTATCACCAAGGCGCAAGAGCTTGGCTATATGACAATTCCCGAAGGCATTCTGATCAGTGTTGATGAAATCAACCGTTATCCGGACCGCCAGATGCTGATTTTAACCACAGGCAGTCAGGGGGAACCGATGGCGGCGCTCAGCCGGCTGGCCGCGAGGAATCATCGCAGCCTGGAATTGACGCACGGTGATACGGTGCTGATCGCAGCCAGCCCAATACCCGGCAATGAACGGTCTATCGGCCGCACGATTGATGCTTTGCTCCGGTCCGGCATTCATGTCGTTTATGAGCGGACATCAGGTATCCATGTCTCCGGCCATGCCAGCCAGGAGGAGCTTAAGCTTATTTTGAATCTGACACGGCCCAAATTCCTTATTCCTGTTCACGGCGAGCACAGAATGCTCAAACATCATAGCAAACTGGCCAATGAATTGGGAATACCCAAAGAAAATGTTTTTATTGGTGAAAATGGCCAGGTGTTTGAGTTTACGGCCGAGACCGGACGTATGGCCGGCAAGGTAACTGCCGGCAAAATTTTTGTGGACGGATTAGGTGTTGGCGATGTCGGTAATATTGTGATCAGGGACCGGCGCCAGTTGTCTCAGGACGGGGTATTAATTGTTGTTGTTACCCTTGACAAAAGCAGGGGCTGTGTTCTGGACGGCCCGGACATTGTTTCCCGGGGTTTTGTCTATGTGCGGGACTCGGAGGCTTTAATGGAAGAGTCGCGGAAAATAGTAAAAACCGTTTTGGAACGATTCGAAAACCAGCCGATTACCCAATGGGCGCCGCTTAAAGCCGGTATCCGGGAAGCGCTTGCCAAATTTTTATTTTCCAAAACCGGGCGCAGACCGATGATCCTGCCTATTATCATGGATTTATAAGACATTCAGAGACCTTACCATAAGACCTGCAAGCAATTAATGCCTGCAGGTCTTATTGCTGTTTGCCGGTGAAGAACAGCCGGGGCTGCGGCCGCCAGCCTGAACACCGGCCCCAGTATTCTGTCCCAGCGTCCGGGAGCTGACAGCGTTAAGGGCTAACGGCGGTGGCAGGCAGAAGAGGACCAATATATTGTCAAAAATGATGCTTTTTCTG
This sequence comes from Sporomusa termitida, assembly GCF_007641255.1. Classification (NCBI taxonomy): domain Bacteria; kingdom Bacillati; phylum Bacillota; class Negativicutes; order Selenomonadales; family Sporomusaceae; genus Sporomusa; species Sporomusa termitida. Next base: position 3,906,664 of record NZ_CP036259.1, on the reverse strand, counting down.
GAAAAATTGTAAAATTTAACTTAATATTGTGAAATGTGAAAAAAATATTTTTCGCCGGTAGGAAATAGCGTGCCAATGTAGAATGTAAAAACTGTGGGAGTAATTAACAATAATTACAAAAGGTTACATAGATGTATATATAAGTTGCTGTTAACCGGGAATCGGAAGTAAAATGCAATTTCAGAATTATGTGAATTGGCTATTTACTTAATTGGCAATTGCATTTTAAACTCTTGGAGTATACGGCGTTTAAATCTATCAGCGTTTTTTCATTTCCGATTCAGGTTTACTTTACCCGGCGCTTGGCTAGGCAGGGCCCAGGAAATAAGCAAACAGGGGGGGTGTTCAGGCAAATTGATGATATAAGCTGCAGACAGTAAACCAATGTGTAGTTAAAAAAGAGGGGGATGTATTTTTATGGCTTGGGATCCTACAGTATTGAAGGACTGGCAAATAGCCGAAGCGGCAGAGGGGAATATCCCAACTACCGCCCAGTACCAAGAGATGATGGGGCTGCAAAAAGATGAAATAATTCCTTATGGTAAAACGCCGAAGATTGATTTCCTGAAGGTGATCGACCGTCTGAAAGATAAACCGGACGGCAAATATATTGAAGTAACCGCGATCACGCCCACCCCCTTAGGGGAAGGCAAGTCAACCACTTCCATCGGCATTATGGAAGGCCTGGGCAAACGCGGTGTGAATGTGGGCGGCGCCCTGCGTCAGCCTTCCGGCGGGCCGACTATGAACGTTAAGGGGACTGCGGCCGGCGGCGGTAATGCCCTGTTAATTCCGATGACCGAGTTCTCCCTGGGCCTGACCGGGGACATCAACGACATAATGAATGCGCATAATCTGGCGATGGTCGCCTTAAATGCCCGCATGCAGCATGAGGCCAATTATACCGATGCCGAGCTGGAAAAACGCGGTCTGAAGCGGCTGGATATTGATCCGAAAAATATTGAAATGGGCTGGGTGCTGGACTTTGCCGCCCAGGGCCTGCGTAATATCCTCATTGGCCTGGGCGGCAAAAAAGACGGCTTTATGATGCACTCCAAGTTTGGTATCGCCGTTGGCTCGGAATTGATGGCGATTCTGGCTGTGGCCAGAGATCTGGCCGATATGCGGGAACGGTTCAAACACATCGTGGTTGGCTATAACCGCCAGGGTAACCCGGTTACGACCGGCGACCTGGAAGTGGACGGGGCCATGACCGCCTGGATGCGCAATACCATCAACCCGACCCTGTGCGCCACCGTGGAAGGGCAGCCCTGTTTTGTTCATGCCGGCCCGTTTGCCAACATTGCAATCGGTCAGTCCTCGATCATAGCGGACCGCATCGGCCTGAAGTGCTTTGATTATCATGTTACCGAGTCCGGTTTTGCCGCCGATATCGGTTTTGAAAAATTCTGGAATGTAAAATGCCGCCTGAGCGGTCTGAAGCCAAACGTCTCGATCCTGGTAGCCACTGTACGCGCTTTGAAGATGCATGGCGGCGGCCCCACCGTAGTACCAGGGCGGCCGTTGCCTGATGAATACACCCGGGAAAACCTGGGCCTGCTGGAAAAAGGCTGCGAGAACATGGTGCATTTGATCAACATGATCAAGAAGTCCGGCGTCAAACCGGTTGTATGCATTAACGCCTTCTACACCGATACGCCGGCCGAACATGCCCTGGTCAAGAGAATTGCCGAGCAGGCCGGCGCCCGCGCCGCGGTCTCGGAGCATTGGTTAAAGGGCGGCGACGGTGCCCTGGATCTGGCCGATGCGGTCATGGATGCCTGCAAAGAAGAAGTCGACTTCCAATACCTCTACCCGTTGGAAATGCCGCTGCGGCAGCGGGTTGAGCGGATCGCCACCGAAGTCTACGGCGCTGACGGCGTGGACTGGGCGCCGCTGGCCGAAGAGAAAGCCAAGAAGTTTGAGTCTGATCCTAAATATGCCGACTACTGCACAATGATGGTTAAATCGCACCTGTCCCTGTCGCATGAACCAACCTGGAAAGGCGTGCCCAAAGGCTGGCGGCTGCCGATCAGAGATGTATTGGTTTATGGCGGCGCCAAGTTCCTCTGCCCGATGGCCGGCGCTATCAGCCTGATGCCGGGCACCAGCTCCGATCCTGCCTATCGCCGCATTGATGTTGATGTTAAAACCGGCAAGGTCAGCGGTTTATTCTAATAACAACCCTCCGAAAGCCCCGCAAGCGGGGCTTTCTCTTTGTCTCATCCGACTCAGGGGGACGGTTCTCTTGAGTCGGCGGCAGGCTAGGTTGGCTGATTGCATCTGACTCGAGGGGACGGTTCTCTTGAGTCAGGCAGCAGGCTTATGTTATCATATTAAGGGAGGTGATATTGATGCCCAGACAAGCCCGGCAAAACAGCCAGACCGGTATTTATCATATAATTTTACGTGGTATTAACAAACAGGTTATTTTCAATGATAACGAGGATAGAAAAAAATTTCTTGGCTGCCTGCAAGTATACCGGGACAGCTGCCAATGTCTGATCTATGGCTATTGCCTGATGGATAACCATATCCATTTGCTGCTTAAAGAAGGCCAAGACCCCATCGCCGGGTTCATCAAAAAAGTAGGTGTGAGCTATGTGGCCTGGTATAACCGCAAATATCAGCGGTGCGGGCATTTGTTCCAGGACCGCTTCAAAAGTGAAGTCATCGAAGATGAGCCTTATCTGTTAACGGCATTACGCTATATTCACCAAAACCCGGTGCAGGCCGGTATCGTGGCCCGCTGTGAGGAATATGCCTGGAGCAGTTATGCCGAATATACCGGCAGCAGTGCCGTTACGGAGACGGCCTTTATCCTGGGAATTTTTGATCAGGATTATGAAAAAGCTGTGCAGTACCTGCAAACCTATATGGACGAGCAGGCCGCAGCTGCCTGTATTGAAATGAATGACTTTGCCAAACCAACCGATGCCCAGGCCCGGATTTTGATTCAGGAATGTATCGGTAGCGCCAGTTTGGCAGCGCTGCCAAGCATGGACAAACAAAAGCGAAATAGTCTCTTATATAAAATAAAGCAATTAAACGGAGTATCGACGTGGCAAATCGCGCGTATAACCGGCTTAAGCCAAAGCATTGTTGCGCGGGCCTGACTCAAGAGAACCGTCCCCTTGAGTCGCCTGATGGTCACGGGGATAGATGGAGGGAAATATGTTTGGAAACTGGTTGTCCGGGCTGCTGCATGTGGAGCTGCCTGAACCCCGTTCAGCCGCCGCCGCAGTTGAGATTACCGCAGTACATAAAACCTATGTAACCGGGGCCGGTGAGTTCACAGCCCTAAGAGGCGTAGACCTGCAGGTGGCCGGCGGTGAGTTTGTCGCCGTTGTGGGTAAGTCAGGCAGTGGCAAATCGACCCTGATTAATATGATTACAGGTATTGACCGGCCTACCAGCGGGGAGGTATGGGTGGCGGGCACACCGGTACATAGCTTAACGGAAAATCAGATTGCCGTCTGGCGGGGGCGGACGGTCGGGGTGGTATTTCAGTTTTTTCAGTTGCTGCCGACCCTGACAGTGCTGGAAAACGTTATGCTGCCAATGGATTTTTGTAATGTCTATGACCGGCTGGACAGGCCCCGGCAGGCACTTAAGCTGCTGGCGCTGGTCGGGGTAAGTGAGCAGGCGCATAAACTGCCTGCTAATCTATCAGGCGGGCAGCAGCAGCGGGTGGCTATTGCCAGGTCGCTGGCCAATGATCCGCCCTTATTAGTAGCCGACGAACCGACCGGCAATCTTGACAGTAAGACGGCAACGGTTGTTATTGACTTATTTAGAGAACTGGCCGGTCAGGGCAAAACGATTCTGATGGTGACACATGACAACGATTTGGCCAGCCGCAGCGGCCGGATTGTGACGGTTTACGACGGGCAAATTCTGGTCGCCGGGGAGGGGAACCATGCTTGATTATCTGCTGGTTTCGCCCCGCTGGCGTAAGGTGCTGGCTGACTTATGGGGAAATAAGCTGCGGACCCTGCTGGTTGTCCTGTCGATCACAGTTGGCGTTTTTGCGGTAGGGATGGTGTACAGCTCTTATCTGATGTTTGAGCGGGATCTGGCTTTAAGCTGGACGGCGGCGGCGCCGGCCAGCGCCAGTGTGTATGCTGATCCGTTTGACGAGGAGCTGGTAGACAGTATCCGCAGCCTCCGGGGTGTTAAAGAGGCCGAGGGGCGGCGCAATGTCGACCTGCGGGTTCATGCCGCCGGCGGGGAATGGCGGCAAATGTTTCTGACCGCCATTCCGGATTATCATAAACAAAAGGTGAATCTTGTTAAAAGCCAGAGCGGGGCCTGGCCGCCCGGTGACGGTGATGTTTTGCTGGAACGGTCATCGCTGTCTGAACTGGGGGTGCAAACCGGCAGCAGTATTCAGGTGGAAACCGCTGCCGGCCGGAAGCGTACCCTGAAGGTTACCGGCATTGTGTATGATTCCAGTCAGATCCCCAGCCTGTTTAGCGGCCGTTCCTACGGCTATATCAATATGGATACCCTGGAGAAGCTGGATGAAGAGCGCCGTCTTGATCAGGTGAATTTTGTGGTTGAGCCCTGGGTGCTGCAGGGCCAGGATACGGCCCCGATTGAGGCTATCGGCCGCCGGGCCTGGAGTAAACTGGAGCAGGGTGACACAACCGTGTTTTGGCTGCAGATAAACAAACCGGGGGAGCATCAATTGCAGGGGATTATTAATGCCCTGCTGCTGCTGTTAACTGTCCTCGGGGTATTGTCCCTGTTGTTAGGCACCTTTTTATTAGTTAACACAGTATCGGCGATTTTGACGCAGCAGGTGCGCCAGATCGGCATTATGAAGGCTGTTGGCGCCCGGCGCCATCAGATTCTGCGTATGTATTTAGTCCTGGTGGGGGCCTATGGTGTGCTGGCCCTGGCCGTGGCCGCGCCGCTCGGGGTGCTGGCAGCCAGTGTGGTAACCGGGTTTATAGCCCAGGTATTTAACTTTGATTCAGGCGGACTGGAATTGCCGGCCAAAGTATTTCTGTTAGAGGCCGCGGCCGCGCTTGTTGTGCCAATCCTGGCTGCTGTCTGGCCGGTCTGGCGGGGGACGGGCATAACTGTGCGCGAAGCAGTCAGTGATTACGGTCTGGGCAGCGTGGCGCCCAAAGGCCGGCTGGACATTTTTATTGACCGCCTGCTGGACAGGCTGAAACAGCTGCCCCGGCCGGTATTGCTTTCCCTGCGCAATACCTTTCGCCGCAAAGGGCGGCTGGCTTTGACCCTGTTAACGCTAACGGTGGCGGGAACGGTCTTTATGGCGGTGTTCTCCATCCGGTCTTCTCTGTATTCGACCCTGGATGCGGCCCTTGATTATTTTCATTATGATGTGTCTGTCGGCTTTACCCAGAATTACCGGGCCTCACGCATTGAACATGAGGTTCTTAAGGTACCGGGGGTTAAAGCGGCCGAGTCCTGGGGTTTTTCCTCAGGCCGGATACTCAGGGATGAACGGAAGCAATCGGAGGATGATGCGAGCAAAAATGTCTTTATTTTAGCGCCCCCGGTCGACTCGGCCATGATTCAGCCCCAGATTATTGCCGGGCGCTGGCTGGTGGACGGAGATGAAAGCGCTTTGGTGGTAAATACGGAAGCCTTGAAAGACAGTCCGCAACTGCAGGTGGGCAGTCCGGCAATCATCAAGATCGGCACCCGCAAGCTGCGCTTTACTGTAGTGGGTGTGGCCAAAAGCACCTTAACCGGCCCGCTTGTGTATGCTCCCTATCCCTGGTTTACCGGGGCGATTCAGGAGGCGGGCGGAGCCCGGTCTGTCCAGATTGTGGCGCAGTCGGCCGACCCGGCGGAGCAAAGCAGTTTGGGCCGCAGGCTGGAAGAACAGCTGAAGAAAAACAATCTGCGGGTGCAAAATGTTGATATTACCTGGGAGCAGAAACAGCGTATCCGGTCCCAGTTTGATATACTGACAGTCTTTTTATTGTTGATGGCAGTACTGCTGGCTGTTGTCGGCGCCTTGGGGCTTATGGGGACAATGGGGATCAATGTCCTGGAACGAACCCGTGAGATCGGGATTATGCGGGCCATTGGCGCCTCCGGCGTTGATATTGGCAAGGTGTTTGTCATTGAGGCGTTATGCATTGGGATACTAAGCTGGTTGTTAGGGGCGGTATTAGCGCTGCCGGTGGCCGCGTTGCTGAGTTATCAGGTCGGCGTGCTGTTTCTGCAGAGTCCGCTGACGTTTTCATTTAGTTTTCTTGGGGTGGGAATATGGCTGGCACTTTCAACCCTGCTGTCGGTACTGGCCAGTTTAATGCCGGCTTGGAATGCTGCCAGGCTGAGTGTGCGGGAAGTATTAAGTTATGAATAAGAATACACGAGCAAGGGGAAGCGAGGAGAAGAAGCTGATGAAAGCAAAGGGCTGGCTGCCGGCGCTGATCGTTGTTATTATTGTGGCACTGATTGCCGGCGGATGGTGGTTTTATACCGGGCGCCAGGGAGAGCAAAAGGAGTTGGCGCCAGTTAAGGCGGATAACCGGGTATTGGCCGAGGGGATTATTTTTCCCGTACGTTATGCGCAGATGGTGATGCCGGTAGACGGCACCATAGGTGAGGTTCTGGTGGAGGAGGGTGATGCGGTAGCCGCCGGTCAGCCGCTCATCCGGCTGGTACGGCAGGATTACCAGGCCCGGGTTGGCAGTACCGGTGCCGATATCAGCCGCGCGGCGGCGGCGGTGGAGCAGGCGAGAATCAATCTGGCCGATGCTGTCCGCGAACTGGAGCGGCAACAACGCCTGGAAGCAGCCGGCGCCACCTCCAGGCAGCAGCTTGAACAGGCGAAAACGGCGGCTGACAGAAATCAGGCGGCCCTGGCCCAGGCGCAGGCCGAGTTGAAAACGCAGGAAGCCCGGTTAGTGGAGGCCGAAGGCCTGCTTGACAAAACCGAGCTTAAAGCGGCCATCAGCGGTACGGTAGCCTTCCTGGATGTTAAGGTCGGCGAACATGCCAGTATCGGTACGGTGCTGGTGCGCATCGCCGATCAAAGTGAATGGGAGATTCGCAGCGATGATTTGACGGAGCTGACGGTGGCCAGGGTCAAGCAAAACGATCCGGTGGCCCTGACCTTTGACGGCATACCAGGCCTGGAGTTAACGGGAACAGTGAAGTCCATCAGGCCCTATGGCGAAAAAAAACGCGGTGACATGACCTATACGGTTACCATTGCGCCTGACAGCTGGGATGAGAGACTGCGCTGGAATATGACGGCCCAGCTTGCCATCACCCCCTCTGCGACTCAAGGGGACGGTTCTCCTGAGTCACAAAAGTGACGTAACTGTTCAGGTTGGTTTAAAGACTGTGTTAACAGGCAGGTAACAGTAAGGAGCCCCCCGGCAGCTTCAATGAAGTGCCAGGGGGTTCCTGCTTTTCTACAGCGTATTGTTGGCGGCGGCTAATGGTTTGGCCGGCGGATTATAACCTTTGTCACCATACGGCTGCAAGGTGTCAAGCCATTTTTCCTCTAATTCCGCCACCGCGTTACGCCAGGACTCTTGTGCTATTTTTTCCGGATTGATGTTTTCCAGCACTTCGAAGGTAAATGCGTCAGAACCGTATAAATTCCAGTCTGCCTGCAGTTCTTTATTATGATGGGATTTCATGCTTAATTGAAACCGGTTGCTATTAAGCTTGCCTGGCAGGTCCAGGCTACTGCCGATAAAGAGCTTGCCGGTAACCGTGTTTTTAATCTGATACACGCCCATCGGGCGCGGTGTCTCTTTATAATTAACATAGACAAATCATATTTTTGTTTGCGGGGAACAGGCAAGGGAGATTTTTAAACGGTTATTTAGTCCTGGCGGGATGAGCCGGGCCTTGATTTTCAGGAAAAAGTGACTCAAGAGAACCGTCCCCTTGAGTCAGCTAGGTTTTTCCTTTTTCAAAAGGATTTCTAAAATTGGGGGTGCATAATACAGCTATAGCTTCGGCTATGGACCTTGTAAAAATGAGAGGATGGTAAATAGAATGAATAAAAATAGTAAATGGTTGCTGGCCGTAGGGGTTGCGGCGATGATTACTGCCAATGGGCTGGCTATGGCTGCTGTTGGGCCGGTGCCGGCTGATGCCGGTAATGGTACCAAGCAGGCTGCGTTTGATAAGAGAGAGGGTAAGGGAAAAGCCTTTAAAGAAGATTACAATAAATTGCTGGCATTGCTGAAGATCGACGATAAAACGTTTAAAGAAGAAATGAAGGCAGGTAAAACGTTAGCGGCTGTTGCCCAGGAACAGGGTGTTTCTGAACAAGAGTTGCAAACATTCCTGGAAAACCAAATAACCCAGCGCCTGGAAACGGAAGAGAAGTCAGGCCGTTTAACTGCTGACCAGGCAGCCACAATGAAAAGCGGCATGCCTGAGCTTGTAGCTAAGATGATGAACGGTACAGGGCCTCTGCACCACGGTCCAAGGGCAGGGCATGCTCCCTTTGCCAATGACAAGATGTTAGCGTTTCTGAATATTGATGCCGACACGCTGCGCAATGAACTGAAGACAGAAAAAACTCTGGTTGCGGTTGCCGGGAAGCATGGCGTTTCTGAGCAGGAACTTAAAGAGTTCCTGTTAGCCCAAATGACGGAACGCCTGGACGCCGGCGTGCAAGCCGGCCGGCTTACTGCCGAGCAGGCCGACGGGATGAAAGCCAATATGGAAGAACGCGTGACCAAGATGATCAATGCTGAAGGCCTGATGCACAGGGAGCATGGTCCCCTGCCTAAATCTGAACAGCAGGCTGATTCCTGATCAGTAAGCGAACAGGCCATGGCCTGCGCAGAGTTCCGTAAACAAGCTAAGAAGCATCTGCCGTGCAGATGCTTCTTAATTTTTTCTCAGGCCGGTGTTTTTCAAAAGAAATACTAAAATTACTAGGTTAGAATATAAACATGAGATACCGGAAAATAATTGTTAGGAGAGAGCAAATATGGAAAAAATGTTCAAACGGCTATTATCTAATACTTTAAGTTTTGCTACCACATTACTTATTATGGCTGCGCCTGTCGCGGCAGTCATCTACGCTTCTGAGCCTGCCACTGCTGTGGAAAGCTTTAGCCTGGCTGAATCGACGCCTGCTGCTGCCTACGCCCAGGCACCCAATAATGAGCATCCGCTGTATGACATCTATGAAGGGGATGACTTGGTGCGCAGTACCTTTTCGCCAAAATAGTTATGAAAAGCCAGGTTGGCAGTTAATTCCGGATGAACGCTATTGCTGGCATATTATTTTGTTCTACGGCAACAATTTTATCAGCAGCGGCTTCGGCGATTTTGGCCTGCTCAGCATAGGTGACGTCCATAATGACGCCACCTTTTAACATTTGGGCCAGGTTTTTGTTGAGTTCGTAGCGGTTTTGCATGATTGATTTTCTCCTAGGTGTTTAAAAATATTTTAATTATTGTACCGATACAATTTTATGGTATCGGTATTTAGTTTTTGCAATTATAGCAATATGAGAAAAGAAATTTAATATATAAAGGACTTTTGTTATTTTGTATTGATACAATTATTATATTTTGGGTTTTTAATGCTTAATTAATTAGGCAAGCATTTTTGAAAAATACTTGATTTTATGATTACTATAACTGAGAAAAGCAGAAGAGCGGCTAATTTTACAAAAATAATGTTTTTTAGTCATAATTTTACAGGAAAGAAACCTGCTTTGAGAGAAAATATACAGTAAATTTCCAGCAGGAGAGGATGCCATGCAGGCGTATTTTACCGCGTTTGATTTTGAGACAGCCAATTTTCAAAGCCACAGTGCTTGCCAGCTGGGCTTAGCTGTAGTGGAGAATGGACGGATTGTGCTGGAAAAAGCCTGGTTGATCAGGCCACCCACCAAAGTATTTACTTTTTCTTACTTACATGGTATTACCTATTCAATGGTGAAAAGCCAACCGACATTTGGTGAGGTTTGGCCGGAGGCCAGACCGTTTTTTGAACGGCAGATTATCGCTGCCCATAATGCTGATTTTGATATAGGTGTACTGTTGGCAACACTGACTCACTATGGTCTGTTTATGCCTGAGTTTTATGTTATTGATACGCTGGCAGTTGCGCGAAGCGCCTGGCACTCTGTGGCCGACTAGCTGCAGCGCGTGCGGGCAAATTCGGTGTAGGCCAATTAGGGCGAACAGACAGGCCAGGCGGTGGTTAAACTTTATGATAAGGAAGAAGCAAAATGGATAATAACGAATGGATTGCTCATGTTCGAAAAGATGATGAGGAAAAATGGGGTTTTCCTCATTTACTGTTAGACCATTTAAGAGGTACAGCGAGTTTAACCGAGCAGTTTGCAGATAAATTTCAATCTGGAAAATGGGGAAAAACCTTGGGGTTAGCGCATGATGCAGGCAAAGGAAGACTAGATTGGCAGAAATATATAAGACACAAAAGCGGATATGATGATGAAGCCCACTTGGAGGGGAAGGTTGGCAAGATTCCTCACGCAATTTATGGCGCAAAGCTGGTTGAAGATTTGTTTGGCAAGGCTATTGGACGCTTTTTAGCTTATGGTATTGCTGGGCATCATGCAGGTTTGCCGGATTGGTCGAATGCGGAGGGAGCGGGAACATCTTCGTTGCAATTTCAGGCAAGCCAAATAAAGGATATACATGATATTGCGGATTTTATTATAAATGAATTACAGCCTATAAAATTTGCTAACCCACCATGGCGATTTAGCAGCGAAGGATTAGATTTTTCTCTATGGATAAGAATGTTATATTCATGCCTCGTCGATGCGGATTTTTTGGATACAGAGGCATATATGGACAAAGAAAGAGCGGATACAAGAGGGAGCTATTGCAATATAACAGAGTTGTTGGAACGGTTTGACTGGTATATTCGGCAATTGGAAAGCAAATCGAGGAATACTCATGTTAATCAAATTCGTCGACAGGTTCGGAATAAATGTGTGCAGATGGCGCGAGAGTCCCGGGGTGTTTTTTCTCTTTCTGTTCCCACTGGTGGTGGAAAAACTTTGTCGAGTTTGGCTTTTTGTCTTGAACATGCCAAGAAACATGATTTAGATAGAGTTATTTATGTGATTCCTTATACAAGTATAATTGAGCAAAATGCTGATGTATTCAAGGCCGCGCTTGGGAAAGAGCAGATTGTTGAGCATCACTCCAGTCTGGGAGAGGAGGATTCTACTCCAAAATCGCGACTGGCTTCTGAAAATTGGGATGCCCCGGTGATTGTCACTACTTCCGTTCAGTTCTTTGAATCATTGTTTGCGGCAAAATCCAGTCGCTGTCGTAAACTGCATAATATAGTGAACTCTGTAATCGTTTTGGACGAGGCACAACTGGTTCCGGTTGATTACTTACTGCCTATTCTTGAAGCCATGCAATTGCTTGTTGACCATTATCGTGTTAGTTTCGTTATTTCCACTGCCACTCAACCGGCATTTAAAGAACGCTTAGTTGATGGAAAGAATTTTCCTGGACTAAAAAATGTGAAAGAAATAATGGGTAATGGCGTCACTGATCTATATGCCTCGCTAAAGCGGACTCAGGTTAATCTCCCTAAAGACATTCATTCGGTAACAAGTTGGGAGGAAATTGCACAGGAATTGGTGCAGTATGAGCAAGTTTTGTGTGTGGTATCCGACCGTAAAAGCTGCCGTGAATTACATCGTTTAATGCCAAAAGGCACAATTCATTTGTCTGCCTTGATGTGCGGGCAGCATCGAAGTGAGGTGATTGAGGCTGTCAAACAAAAACTGAAAAACGGGGAGTCTGTTCGTGTTATTAGTACTCAGCTTGTTGAAGCGGGAGTAGATATGGATTTTCCTGTTGTCTACCGGGCGCTTGCTGGGCTGGATTCTATTGCGCAGGCAGCCGGGCGGTGTAATCGGGAAGGGAATCTGTCTGATTTAGGTAAGGTGATTGTTTTTAATGCTCCGAAAAAACCACCGTTAGGAATTTTGCGAAAGGCAGCAGATACAACACGCAGTATTCTTGCAACAACATGTCAAGATCCGTTGCATCACAGTCTATTTGAACAATATTTTTCGGAATTATACTGGAAAGCCAATTCGCTGGATGTTAAGGAAATTGTTAAGCTGCTTACTCCTAGCCCACAGGATTGTGGTGTATATTTTCGTACAGCGGCTGAGCGGTTCAAACTGATTGATGATTCTCGACAAAAGACAATCTTGGTACGTTATGACGAAGGAAATACATGGATTGATTTATTGCGGTTCCAAGGGCCAGATCGAACTTTATTGAGAAAACTGCAGCGATATACAGTTAACATCAGCAAGGAGACTTTTAATGACATGCTGAGACGCGGGGTAATATCAGAAATACAACCAGGAATATTTGCTCTTACGTCGGAAATGGATTACTCACAGGCAGTGGGGTTAGTGCTTGGCGATGATGCTTATGAAGCGGAAATATTGATTGTATAGAGAGGAGAGTAATGGATGCATAACTGGTGTTTGGAAGTATGGGGCGACTATGCTTGCTTTACCCGACCGGAAATGAAAGTGGAACGTGTAAGCTATGACGTTATGACACCGTCAGCGGCGAGAGCGATTTTTGAAGCAATTCTCTGGAAACCGGCCATCAAATGGAATGTGACGCGAATTGAAGTGCTGAATCCGATACGCTGGATATCTGTCCGCCGAAATGAGGTGGGCGGAATCGTCACTAATCCTACTGCCAGACAGATGGCAGGCGAGTCAAGCGAACCCCTGGGAATATTTATCGAGGAAAAACGGCAGCAGCGGGCCGGATTGTTTTTGCGGGATGTCAGGTATCGAATTCACGGTTATTTTGAATTTACCCCACCAGAAAAACGAAAAGCAAATAATTTGCTCCTTTCTGAGGTTTGGGCAGATGACCAGGAAAACGCGGAAATAGTGAGGCTGGATGAGATAGAAGCTAAATATGCCGCTATGTTTGAGCGGCGTGCAAAAAAAGGGCAATGCTTTCATCGTCCCTATTTAGGTTGCAGAGAGTTTGCTTGTGATTTCCGCTTAGTTGATGAAGACCTAGAACCGGCTAAGTTAATCAATGAAACACGCGACCTAGGTTATATGTTATATGACATGGACTTTGAGCGGAATATAAAGAGTCCGCCGCCGCTATTTTTCCGGGCAGAAATAAAGGATGGAGGCATCAACACCGACCGCCGGGAAGTGGAGGTAAGGGGATGATACTGCAGGCGTTAAAAGAGTATTATGATCGAAAAGCGGCTGACCCGGAGAGCGATATTGCGCCGGAAGGCTTTGAAAAAAAAGAGCTACAGTTTTTAATAGTGATAGATGCTAAGGGGAATTTTCTAAATATTGAAGATACAAGAGAAAGGATTGGCAAGAGATTAGTTGGCAAATCATTTTTACTGCCAAGATCAGTCGGAAGATCAGGCAATAAAAGTTATGAAACTACTTTTTTATTGTGGGATCATATTGGATATTTGCTGGGGCAACCTATTGGAGATCCAAAGTCCTCCAAACAGCATCAAACATGGTTGGCAGCGTTGAGCAGACTTGATAGCGGTCTTTTAACAGATGTTGGAGTAAATGCTATTATTGAATTTTATAACAATAACGAATTAGAAAGAGCTATTGCGAGTCCGCAACTCAAAGAATGTTTAAAGGCTCCGCAATGCAACATGTCCTTTCGGTTAATATCTGATATGTGTCCGGTGCCTTGTAGATCGAAGGTTCAAGAATTTGTAAGAAATAATACAACTAGAATTATAGACAAAGAAGTAAGTGAAGAGAAAGAACAAACGGGTATTTGTTTAATCACTGGCGAATTTGGTGTTATAGCAAGAACACACAGTAGGACACCTATTAATAAAGATACAAAATGTTTAGTTGGATTTCAAAAAAATAGTGGCTACGACTCATATGGAAAAGAACAGGGTTACAATGCACCAATAAGTAAATCAACTGAATTTACTTACGTTACTGGTTTAAATACTTTGCTTAAATCTAGCTCACAGCGCCTCTTAATTGGTGATGCCTCGACTATTTTCTGGTCAGAAAAACCATCCTCGTTTGAATCAGATTTTTCCTTCTTTTTTAAAGAACCGGAAAAAGACAATCCTGATATAGGTACAGAAAAGATAAAGGCACTATTTGAATCTGTTAATAGCGGTGCATATAGGGATGATGACAGTACCTCCCGCTTTTATATTCTCGGGCTATCGCCCAATGCGGCTAGGATTTCGGTACGTTTTTGGCATGTGGGAACCATTGCAGAGTTTGCCGGACGTATCAGGCAGCATTTTGAGGATTTTGCAATTATTAAACTTTCTAGAGAACCAGAATATTACTCGCTTTGGCGTACTTTAGTAAATATTGCTGTACAAGACGAAAGTGAAAATATTCCTCCCAACCTTGCAGGTGATTTTATGAGGGCAATTTTGAACGGAACACCTTATCCTGCCACGTCATTACAAGCGGTTATCCGCCGGATTGGCAGTGATACGGAAAATAGAGTGAAGCCGGTTCGGGCCGCGCTAATTAAAGCTTATTTGAACCGATATCACCGATTTTATCCCAATAAGAATCATAAGGAGGTTACTATGGAACTTGATGTATCTCAACCCTCTATTGGTTATCAGCTTGGTAGATTGTTTGCCACCCTTGAAAAAATCCAAGAAGAAGCGAATCCCGGGATTAATGCAACAATTCGTGAAAGATTTTATGGAGCAGCATGCGCAACCCCAGTGACTGTTTTCGCTAATTTACTTCGGCTTAAAAATCATCATCTTGCTAAACTTGAGAATAGGGGGCGTGTAGTGAATTTTGAAAGGATGTTGGGGGATATCGTTAGTAAAATAACTGATTTTCCGGCACATTTGGACTTACATGAGCAAGGTCGATTTGCTATCGGCTATTATCATCAACGGCAAGCATTCTTTATTAAAAAAGAATGATGCTGCTTCTGTAAATTAAACAAGAATATAAATGAGGGGTGTTAAATGATGAGTATCAGCAATCCGATTCAAAAACGCTATGATTTTGTTATTTTATTTGATGTGAAAGACGGAAATCCAAATGGTGACCCGGATGCAGGCAATTTACCACGAATTGATGCAGAAACTGGTCATGGTCTCATCACTGATGTCTGTCTAAAAAGAAAAGTGAGAAATTATGTAGGACTAAAAAACAGCGACAATCCTCCACATGGGATATTTGTGAAAGAAAAAGCAATTTTGAATAAAGTCATTGAGCAAGCCTATATCAGTCTGGATATCAATCTCCAGGAGGTGCCCAAAGATGTGACCGATGGAAATAAACGCAATAAGGCTGGACAAGGACAAGGTAAAGAAGTTGAGCGAGCTAAACAATTCTTGTGTCAAAACTTCTTCGATATACGGACTTTTGGTGCCGTTTTGTCAACAGGGGCTAATGCAGGTCAAGTAAGGGGACCGGTACAGTTTACCTTCGCGCGTTCAGTTGACCCAGTTGTCGCGCTTGAACACAGCATTACCCGTATGGCGGTTGCTACGGAGGCCGAAGCAGAAAAACAGGGCGGTGATAATCGCACAATGGGTCGTAAATTTACCATTCCTTACGGACTGTATCGCGCTCATGGTTTTATTTCTGCACCATTGGCAAATCAAACCGGATTTTCAAAAGATGATTTAGAAATTCTATGGGAAGCGCTAGATCTGATGTTTGAACATGACCGATCCGCTGCGCGAGGGCTGATGGGTACAAGAAAGTTAATCATCTTTGAACATTCTTCCGCAATGGGAAATGCGCCGGCACAGCAGTTATTTGACGCAATTACGGTAAAGAAAAAAGATGATAATAAGCCAGCGCGGGATTTTGGCGATTATACAATTTCTGTGGATAAAACAAAAATTCCGCAAGGTGTTACATTGATCGAACGATGACAGAGCACTATTTAGATGAAGACCTTCTGCTCCTATCCGGCATTCAACATATGGCTTTTTGTGAACGTCAGTGGGCGTTGATTCATGTAGAGCAAGTCTGGGCAGAAAATGTACGGACAGTAGAGGGCAAGCATTTTCATGAACGGGCAGATGATCCGTTCTTTGATGAAAGTCGCAAAACGGTGAGGATTGTAAGAAGTATGCCGCTTGTCTCTCACCGTCTCGGCTTGCGCGGGGTAGCCGATGTAGTGGAATTTCACCATAGTAAGCCTGAAATTAGCGGTGAAACCTGCCAGTTAAAAGATCGCGAGGGCTGGTGGCGTCCGCTGCCTGTTGAATATAAGCGGGGTAAACCCAAGAAGGATGGCCGTGATGCAGTACAGCTTTGTGCGCAGGCGGTGGCGCTGGAAGAAATGCTGGGATTAACGATAACTTCAGGTTGTCTCTTTTATGGAGAAACCAAGCGGCGGGAGGCGGTTGAGTTTACTCCGGCTTTACGGCAGCACACGATGGAGTTATCCCGGAAGATGCATGTATTAGTTCGAGAGGGCATAACACCTAAAGCAAAAAAAGGGAAACGCTGCGCCCAATGCTCGCTGGTGGATGATTGCCAGCCGTACTGGATGCTGCGGCATCGTCCGGTGGCGGCATATTTGGCGCGAATGTGCAGTTTGGAGGCGGATGAACAATGAGACGGCTTTTGAATACGCTTTACGTGACTATGCCGGATGCCTACTTGGCTTGTGACGGTGAGAATGTAGTGATTAGAGTGAAGGATGAGACAAAATTCCGCGTTCCTGTACATAATCTGGAAAGTATTATTTGCTTTGGCTTTGCAGGAGCCAGTCCGAAGCTTATGTATTTATGTTCTGAGCGGGGTGTGGCCCTGTCCTTTCTAACTGAATATGGTAAATTTATGGGGCGCGTAACTGGTGGTATTTCCGGAAATGTACTCCTTAGGCGGGCGCAATACCGCTGGGCGGATGATCCGACTGTGTCCGCCCGACTGGCCCGGCGATTCATTGCCGCAAAGATCATGAACAGCAGGGCATTGCTGCATCGCTTGCGGCGCGATCATAAAGAAACTGTCGACAGCCTGGCGCTGGACAAAGCGATTACCTGGCTGGCAGGCACTGCAGACAGATTGGAAAAGGCGGGTAACGGCGATGTGATACGCGGTGTAGAGGGCGAGGCGGCACAGGTTTATTTCTCTAATTTCAACCAGTTAATTCTAAGTCAAAAAGAGGAATTTTACTTATTCAACCGTAACCGGCGCCCCCCAACAGATCGTATTAATGCCTTATTGTCATTTTTGTATACACTTTTAGCTCATGATGTAACTTCAGCTATAGAAAGTGTCGGTCTTGACCCGCAGGTGGGATTTTTGCATCGCGAGCGACCAGGCCGGCCTAGTTTAGCTTTAGATATTATGGAAGAGCTGCGACCACACTTTGCTGACCGGCTGGCAGTGACGCTCATTAATCGTAAACAGATTTCAGCCGATGGTTTTGTCGTGAAAGAAAACGGGGCGGTGATTATGGCGGAAGATACCCGCAAAGAGGTGTTGACAGCCTGGCAAAAGAGAAAACTGGAAGAGATAACGCATCCTTATTTAGAAGAAAAAATTTCATTGGGACTTGTGCCTTATGTACAAGCTTTACTATTGGCCAGACATATCCGGGGTGATATAGAAGATTATCCGCCATTTTTCTGGAAGTGAGGAGAAACAATGCTGGTTTTGATTACCTATGATGTAAGTGTCACTACTGATGCCGGTAAGAGGCGGCTTCGCCGGGTGGCAAAACAATGTGTGAATTATGGGCAACGGGTGCAAAACTCGGTTTTTGAATGTCTCGTTGATCCAACACAATTTGCTGAACTTAAGCATCGTTTAGAAGCGATCATTGACGTTGAGACCGACAGTTTGCGTTATTATTTCCTTGGAAACAACTGGAAGAATCGTATTGAGCATATCGGTGCTAAGACGGCTTATGATCCAGAAGGTGTTTTAATGATCTGATGCGAATCCCAAGTGAACATTATTTCCCCGGGATATTCGCAGTATTGATGTTACAAGGATTCGAGCAACTTAGGCTATAGAATTTTTAATTTTTAAGTTCGATTTTACTCGGTTCGCAAAAATAGCGATTTCAGAGCTTGATTTATATGAGTTTGTGGGATCGGGGGTCGCGCTCCTTGCGGGCGCGTGGATTGAAACGCTAAAAACAGAATTACAGTGCCTTAAACTAGAGTCGCGCTCCTTGCGGGCGCGTGGATTGAAACTTGCCAAGGCAACTGCCGGCATGGCGGGTATCTGTCGCGCTCCTTGCGGGCGCGTGGATTGAAACCTATAGCACAATTAGCTGATGCTATTGGGTTAAGTCGCGCTCCTTGCGGGCGCGTGGATTGAAACAAATCCGCCTGTAACATAGTTCATTTTTTTAAAGGTCGCGCTCCTTGCGGGCGCGTGGATTGAAACCAACGTGGCGCTGATCTATAAGGGTACGACATGGGTCGCGCTCCTTGCGGGCGCGTGGATTGAAACATGCCCGGATTGGGAAGATCCGCTGCGTGGACGGTCGCGCTCCTTGCGGGCGCGTGGATTGAAACAAGCTAGATGGCGATATACCGGAGTAACAAGGGCGTCGCGCTCCTTGCGGGCGCGTGGATTGAAACCATAGGGTTCTTGGGCGCTTCCTTTCGGGCTTTCGTCGCGCTCCTTGCGGGCGCGTGGATTGAAACATTTCAGTAACGGAGCCGCAATGAAATATTTTGTCGCGCTCCTTGCGGGCGCGTGGATTGAAACCTTTTTGCGGGTTTTTGGGGCAATAGTTCTTTTGTCGCGCTCCTTGCGGGCGCGTGGATTGAAACTTTGGTAACCTCATCTTCTTTTGCTCCGACCATGTCGCGCTCCTTGCGGGCGCGTGGATTGAAACGTTTGCATCCCGAGATAAGATGGCCCTGGAATCTGTCGCGCTCCTTGCGGGCGCGTGGATTGAAACCCTGCTTATCGTGATGATATTAAATTGTATACGCGTCGCGCTCCTTGCGGGCGCGTGGATTGAAACTTCTAGTTGTTGCAATTGCTCCATTGTTATTAGGTCGCGCTCCTTGCGGGCGCGTGGATTGAAACCGATGACTTTACCTGTGGTTAAATTAGTGCTATAGTCGCGCTCCTTGCGGGCGCGTGGATTGAAACCTGTCTTACGGCCTCTACACTCACCTTTAGACCGTCGCGCTCCTTGCGGGCGCGTGGATTGAAACATAGGTTATGGACACAGTTTTCCGGGTAATTTTGTCGCGCTCCTTGCGGGCGCGTGGATTGAAACATCGGATAAAGTGACTACCATGAGCGGATCATTAGCTTATCTATGTAGATATTGTTTACTTTGCGTAAATAATTGTATTTACTAAAATGATTGTACCGATACAATTTTATTGGGCCGGTACTGAATTTTTTTAATTATAACAAGTGGCGAAGGAGAACTCAATATGAGTCTGGATTTTTCCAATTTTGTATCGATACAATTAAGTAAAGAAGATAAGCGGCCTCTGTATGTGCAATTATATGAGTATTTGCTGGAGCTCATTGTGAGCGGGCGGTTAAGTTATGGGTATTTACTGCCGCCTGTGCGCAAGCTAGCCTCCTTGCTGGGGTTAATCCCGGTGCTGTGGTGGGGGCCTACAAACTGCTGGAACAAAACGGCTATGTCTTTTCCCGGGCCGGCAGCGGCAGCTATGTAGCGGAGAGCACGGGCCGGCCGGATGATGAAAGCCCGGCCGGAACTGCTGCCGATACGGTTGAGGTTATGCCTAACAGACCGGTGCCGGCCAGCGGTATTGATTTTGCCACTGTTATGCCGCCGCCTGATTTATTGCCGATCGATGATTTTAAGAATATCCTGATTGAGGTACTGGACAGAGATAAGGGCAATGCCTTCAGTTACCAGGACAGTCAGGGATTTCAGCCTTTACGCGGCGCTATACTTACAAGCGCAGGGGATCAGGACCCAGGCTGATAATGTGCAAATTATATCAGGCGCCCAGCAAGGAATCGATATTGTAGCTAAAGCCCTGCTGAATCTCCGCCCAGGCGGCTGAACGGCAAGGCATCCTGCTAACACCTGGTACGGCCTTTTTCCCCAAGGTCACGCTCCTGACCGGTTTATCCGGCTGAGTTTTGCCGTTGTCTGTTCAGCTGAAAGCCGGCAAGGGGTGAAGGGGCTGGGCGACATCCTTACGCGGCAGCTCAATGCCGGCCAGGGAGAATAGCAGCGCGCAAATTAGCTTGCCAAAAAACAACATTAGACGTATAATCAATACTGATTATTTATACATATTACTGTATGGGGATAGTACGGGACGATGGTTTTATTGCCAGCGTCGCTGGCCCCACTGGCCCCGGAATTTCAACAGGGTTAACGGTTTTAAGATAATGGCTGAGAGATAAGAGAACGCCCTGACTTCAGGCACCTTGCAGGGCGTTTTTAGCTTATGTGCCGGGAAATGATGCTTACGTGCCTGGCCGGGGCAGGGTTATTAGGAACAGAAAGGCCGCCGGCTGCCATAGCGGCCGGCGGGGTTACCTGGATATGAATTATGTTGCTATTGATTTTGAGACCGCCAACAGCAGCCGGGCCAGTGCGTGCAGCCTGGCGGCGATTACGGTAGAAAACGGGGCTATTGTCCGCACGGCCTATTCGCTGATCCGTCCGCCTGTGCTGCAATTCAATTACTGGAATACGAAGATTCACGGCCTAACGGCGGCACACGTGCAGGATAAGCCCACCTTTGCGGAATTGTGGGACCGAATCAGACCGCACCTGGAGCATAAAATCGTAATTGCTCATAATGCCGCCTTTGATATCAGTGTGTTACGGGGTATGCTTAACGAATACGGGCTGCCCTATCCTGCGTTTCGTTATGCCTGTACGGTTGATATTGCCAGAAAGGTCTGGTCAGATCTGGAAAACTATAAGTTATCCACCTTAGCCAGGCGATTTGCCATTGAGTTTGAGCATCATAATGCCCTGCATGATGCCCGTACCTGTGCGTTGATTGCCCTGTTGGCAAAAGCAGAGGCCCAAGCCAGCAGTTTTATGCATTTAGCTGACATACTGCAGATCAGCTTACGGGAGTTCTAAACCGACAAGTAGGTGAGATAATGCGAAAACCACTCATCTTTGTACAGATTTTATGTTTAATTGCTGTCATCTTGCTGAGTTCCACAGCCTTGCTGTCTGCTGCCATTATGCCCGCGCCCAATGCCTGGCCTGATCATATTACGTTAACATGGACCGACGATCCGGCAACCACCCAGACGATCACCTGGCGGACAGGGGCGGCCACGGTGGGCGGGCAGGCGGAGTATGCGGAAGCAGCTGACTTTATCGCGTTTCCTGCCGGCGCCAGGGCCGCGGCTGGTATTGAGGTGCTGCGCACCAATACCGGCGATATGGCTATTCATTCTGTGACCCTGACCGGTCTCAAGCCTGGCACCCGTTATCTATACCGGGTGGGTACCCCGGACCACTGGAGTGAGCCCCATGCCTTTACCACCGCCGGCGCCCAGGTTCCGGGCTTTAAATTTCTGGTGTTCGGTGATTCGCAGAGTATCAATTATGGTGTTTGGCAAACAACGCTAAGACAGGCCTTTCAGGCTAACCGGGATGCTGTGTTCTTTACCAATGTGGGCGATCTTGTGGATGTGGGCCAGGATTATACCCACTGGGCTGGCTGGTTTAGCGCGGCCCGGGGTGTTATTGATACAATCCCGGCCATGCCTGTTGCCGGTAACCATGAGTGTTATACACCAGCGCGGCAATTCTCAAAACCGGTTTTTTTTACAGCCCAGTTCAAGCTGCCGCAGAATGGCCCTGCGGGGCTTAAGGGGCAGGTATATTCTTTTGATTATGGTGATGTCCACTTTATTATGCTGGACAGCCAGGCCGGCGAACAGCGGCAATTTGAGCCTGATATGCTGCACAAACAGAGCCGCTGGCTCCAGCGGGACCTAATGCTCACTGATAAGAAATGGAAGATTGCCTTTATACACCGGCCGCTTTACAACAATAAGCCTAATCCGGAAAATCCCAGTCTCCGCCAGGTTTTCGGGCCTATTTTTGATCAATATCACGTTGACCTGGTTTTTACCGGTCATGATCACGTCTATGCCCGCACCTATCCTCTGTATGGCGGGGCCGCAGCCGGCAGTCCGGCCGGGGGCACAATTTACGTGGCCAGCGGCCGCAGCGGGACCAAAACATACCTGAATACGGCTGCGAAAGAATGGAACCGGTTTTTTCACAATCCGGTAGCAGCAGCAACCTACATTACCGTTGAAACCGGCGGCCATTGGCTGCGCGTTAACGCGTTCAGTCACAGCGGCCTGCTGATTGATGCCTGGGAAATTAACAAATAGACTGCCGGCGGCCGCTATACAAGCGTCTGCCGGCAGTCCGGCGCGGAATTTAATAGTAATAAAAAAAACATCCTGGTCAATAATCCAGGATGTTTAACCATAGTGTTACTTGACAGTAAACATTTCATCTAAGAAATTAGTGGCTTGTTCATGAGGAATGTCTTTGACCAGTACGACCTCGCTGATAAGAATCTGACGGACATTATCAAGCATATTCTTGTCAGCCATACCCAGTTTCCGCTTGTTTTTAATACGCAATAAATCACGGATGACCGCAATCTCCTCATAGATGTCGCCTGTCTTCATTTTGGACATGTTCGCGCGCTGTCTTTGTGTGTCATTCATTATCAATTCAGTTTCTCCGTGGTTGTGGAAGGTACTCAGAACGTCATCAAGTTTGTCCGGATCGACAACCGGGCGCATACCGAGCCTCTCGGTCTTATCAAAAGGGAGCATTACCTGCATGTTCCTATGAGGTATATTCACGACATAATAGAGCTGTTTTTGCCCGAACATTTCCTTTTCCTCAATGCTCTCGATAATACCCCCGCCATGCATCGGGTAGAAGATTTTATCACCAATTTGAAACATGAAGTCACCCCCTAGTAACGATGTTATTAAGTATAACATAATTTTAGATAAATATCAACTTAAAAACCATAATTATAGCATTCGAATTTAAGCCCGTCAATATGTTAATTTATAATCCGGCCGCTCCCCGCCTGGATTTCTTATTCCTCATAGCAAATAAATGGACAAATAGTGCGCAAAGGGTGGTACAACAGAATTACAATTTGCAATATCTTTTGCGATATTGGCCGGATTTTTCGCCAGAGTAACGACGTAGGCCGGAGCGAGATTTTTTACTTGGCATAAGCCAAGTTTTTCTAACCTAATGTAATTAGCTGATAATTAGTGTGCTCCGGTAAGCAGTATGATATACCGTGCAAACGGGCATTATTAAAAAAGTTAACAGCAGTATATTAGATATAATAAAATATTATAAATTATTAGAAAACTATGCAGGAATTTGACAGATAATGCAGAATAAAAACTTGTGTAGACAACTATTCGACTAGGCGAAAAGCGGCAAGCCGCTATCCCGGTAATGAAAGGAGGGCGAGTTCAGGTTAGCTGTTACAGGCAAAAAAAGGGAGGTAAGTATGGAAACGCAGATGAAGAAGGACGAGTTTAATCAGTACCGGTGGGTAGTACTGGCATTAATGTTCTTATGCTTTTTGTTTACTTTCGTAACCCGGTTTGCGTGGCCGCCCCTTATCCCGGTGATCGTCCCTGCGCTTGGCATGAAAATGACCCAGGCCGGGGCCTTTATGAGTGCTTTTTACTTTGGCTATGTGGTGACGCAAATCCCTGCCGGGGTGTTGGCCGACCGTTTTGGCGTACGTTTAATTTTGGCGATCAGTTTAATCCTGGAAGGGGTTTCCACCTTCGGTATGGGTTATATGCAGGGGTATGATACCGGTTTCTGGCTGCGGGCGGTGACCGGCCTGGGGGCCGGCGCCGTATTTGCGGCCTGCTCCCGCGCCCTGATGGAATGGTTCCCGGCGAAAGAACGGGGGATCGCCTTTGGGATTATGCTGGCTGCTCCCTCAGGCGGCATCGTATTATCCAATTATATTGTGCCGGCTTTGAATCAGGCCTTTGGCTGGCAGGGGGCATTTAAGTCTATTGGTATTGCCACCGTATTGCTGGGGATCGCTATTTATTTCCTGGTGCGCACGACCGATGAGCCCAAGGGTGAAAAGAGTATGCTGGGCGGATTTAAGGTAGTATTCGGCAACCGGGATATTCTGCTGACCGCTTCCGCCGGCTTCTGCCTGATGTGGGTAGAGCTGGGAACCGCCACCTGGGCCAACGCCTATATTAAGAAATTAGGTTTCTCGCTGGCTGATGCCGGTTTGGTCATGATCCTTTATGGCATCGGCGGCGTGATTGCGCCCATGGTATCAGGGTATCTTTCCGACCGGATGGGCAATCGCAAAAAGCTGCTGATCCTGTCCTATGTGGCGATTATTCCCCTGACGGTGTATTTCGGGTACCAGACAACATTAAGTATGTTGTGTATCGTGGGGTTTGCCTTTGGCTTTTGCTCTTATATGGCCAACCCGCAGCTGACTATCTTAATCTCGGAATTTGCCGGTAAAGAATGGGCGGCAACCGCCAACGGCATTTCCAACTTTATATTCCAGCTGGCATCGATGATTGGCCCTGTGATCCTGGGCTTCTCTATTGATGCTACCGGCAGTTTTAATACCGTATGGTGGATGATGGCGGCAGGACCGCTTGTTGGCATATTGCTGCTGTTGCCTGTAGGGAGAAAAAGCCAAACCGCCGCTGTAAATTAGATAATTAACATGAAGAGAGGTATGGCCAATGTCTCTGGAAATGCAAAAGTTATATGATGAGCGATTAGGAAGATATCAGGCTACGATTGCACTGGAGCCAACCGACAGGATTCCCATTGCCTCCGGTTCCTGCTATCTGGCCGAGGTATATTCCGGCGCCACCAATCAGGAGATTATCTATGATCCTGATAAATGGTTGCAGGCGGAGATGGCCTTCATAAAAGACTTTCCAGAGATTGACACCTTACGTGACAATCGCGTCTGGGCGCCCCTGTATGATGCAGTTGGCTGCAAAACCTATAAGCTGCCGGGACGGGACCTGCCTCCTAACCAGCACTTCCAGTTTGTTGAAGAAGAATACATGCAGGCTGATGAGTATGAGCTGCTTATTCAGGACCCCGGTTTATTTATGCTGAACAAATTTTTGCCCCGGGTCCTGGGTGAATATGGCAGCCCGGATGCCAACCGTTCCCATATGGCTTTTCTGAAAGCCGGTATGGGGCAGATGATGATGAATAATATCATGCGCAACCGGTCGCTGCAATTACAAACAGTGTGCGGAATGCCGCAGCCTACGACCGGGGTTTTTATCGCGCCGTTTGATGTGCTGGGGGATGTGCTGCGCGGCTTACGGGGGGCCTTGATGGATACCTACCGCCGGCCGAGGCAGGTGCTGGAGGCCTGCGATGTGCTTGTTGACGTCATGGTGCGGTTTGCCTTGTCCACTGCCGATCCGCTGCGGCGCTACCCGATTTTTGTGCCAACCCATAAAGCCTGCTTTATGTCGCCTAAGCAGTTTGACACCTTCTATTGGCCATCCTTTAAGCGGGTGCTGGAAAAATTAATTGCCGCCGGGTATACTGTGCGGGCCTATCTGGAAGGTGACTGGAAACAACACTGGCATCACTTCAATGAATTGCCGCAGGGCAAGGTGCTCTGCGATATTGACACCCAGGGGGATATCTTTAAGGCTAAAGCCGATTTTGGCCGGCAGCAGGCTATCTCGGGCGGAATACACGATTCTACCTTTATCCTGGGGACACCGGCTGAAGTTGCTGAACGGGTACACCATTTGTGCGAGACTGTGGGTAAAGGCGGCGGCTTTATCATCAATGGCGGCTGTAATATACCCTATGACACCAAGCCGGAAAACTTCCGGGCCATGATTGATACGATTATGCAATACGGCTGGTATGACAAAAACTGCAAACCGGTGCCGAAACCGCCGGCGGCAGCTGCGTCTGCTCCTGATGATATCGCCAGACAGTACCGGATCACCCCGTGGGCGACAAGGGTCAAGGAGCTAGGCGGTGTACGGGGGGATGAGGCTATGATTCAGCAGCCCTGGGATCAGCTAGAGGCGATGGCCTTTAATTGGCTGTGGACCTGGACCATGTAATCATCAGGGCAAGCTGCCGGCTGCAGGCGGAAGGGCCGCAACCGGCAGCGCCGGCCGGCCGCTGGTTGCCAATCCATAGCTGAAATTATCAGAAGAGTTTAAAAAAATGTCTGTGATTTTATGGAGGAGGAATATATTATGAAAAAAGTAAATAAACTGCTGGCAATCATTCCCCTGGCGCTTATGAGTATTACCATGGCCGGGACGCCGGCCCTGACCGGCACCGTGTCGGCGGCAGCGGCGACGTCGTTCAGTGATGTGCCGGCCGATCACTGGGCCTATGACGCGGTGGCCAAGCTGGCCCAAGCCGGGATTATTGACGGCTACAATGACCGCACCTTCCGGGGCGACAGGGTCCTGACCAGGTACGAATTCGCCATTATTGTGGCCAAAGCCATGGATAATTTCGAGAGGGCCGATGAAAACAATAAAGAGATCATCGATACCCTGTCGGCCGAGTTTAATAGTGAGCTCAACCGCCTCGGCGCCCGGGTCGCCCAGGTGGAAAACAAAACCAACACCTGGCTTGGCGGTGAAACGCGGATGCGTTATATTGCCAACGACCCTAATCCGGCATCAGGCAAACGCTTAAGCGGCTCGGAGCAGTTTGATTTCCGGCAGCGGATTAAATTCTGGGGCCGGATCAATGAAGATATTTCCTGGATCGGCCGGATTACAACCTCCGGCGGCAATAAATTCGGCAGCGTCAATTATCCCGGCTCCGGCTCGGAGATCAGCCTGGATATCATGAATGTGACGGTCCAGGGGCTGTTGGGGTCAGACAATATCCGCGTCGGCCGGTCGGCCCTTGATTTCTATACAACCGGCCTGTTCGGCGGCCCCTTGAATTATGACGGTGTCACCATTAACAAACGGTTCGGCGACGTCAGCTTCAAAGGCTGGACAGGCACCATCAGGCCGTCCACCGAGGCCAACAAAAATCAGCTGAGTACCGCCCAGGTCGGTTTTAAGGTGAATAACGACCTGAATGTTAAGACAGGCTACTACTGGGCCAACGCTGTGGGAACCAGCAGCCCTGACGGTAAAGGTCTGCTTAACACCAACCGGGGCAGTTATGACAAGTCGAAGGGCTGGTCGGCCGGCTTTGACTACAAGCTTGGCAAGTATACGCTGCTGGGCGACTATGTCGGCACCTCGCTTGTCAATGCCCGGGACGGGCTGGGGTCCAATCCCAAAGCCTGGGCCGTGCAGTTCAGCAACAGCCAGGGACCGGCTGTGCTGTATCCGGCGGTAAATCTGGTCAATCCGTCCAAAGTGGGCAGTGATGCCTGGCTGGTCGGATACCGCAGCATTGATCCGGGAGCCATCCCCAATGGCGCCGGCGGCTATGACCAAACGGCCGTCAGCAATCTTGCCCAGCCCTACAATGTTTCCGCTCACGGGACCGATAATGTCAATGTGCTGATGCTGGCTTACCAGAATGTAATTGCAAAAAATCTCCTGCTGTCGCTGGAATATCAGGATTTCAAAGTTAAGGAAAGAGGCCTGACCAGCCTGGCCTCCGACCGTCTTGATAAAAACTATATGGTAAAATTTGAATTCTACTACTAAAAAACTGCGGCGGTCCAGGGGGTACCCGGGGCCGCCCCCTTGATACCCTGGAGCTTTTTTCATCAGGCAAGCAGGGAAGATTCCACCCATGTAGAAACTATAAAGGATAGATGCTGGCATAAGGTGGCTGCTACAAGGAATGGACAGAATTAATAAAAATTTATTTACCCCGCCCTTTTATCAATTGGCAACAATATTAGAGCAACGGATACTGGCTGGTGAGTTTAAACCGGGAGAATCGCTGCCGTCGGAAAATGATCTGGGACGGGAATATGAATTGAGCCGGACAACGGTGCGGAAATGTCTCAGCCTGCTGGCTGAACGGGGCCTGATCAGTGCCCAGCAGGGCCGGGGCACATTTGTCTCCAGGCCGTCATTGGACCGCGCCCTGTTTGTCATGGAAGAGTTTACCGCCAAGATGGCCCAGGAGGGGAAAAAGACCGGGCACCGCTTGGTGCATGTCCGCTTTCGCAAAGAGCTGCCGGAGTTTGCTCAGAAAATCGGCATGCTGCCCAGCCAGGGGATTTTATACTATTGCCGGCTGTTGTCGGCTGACGGCGAAGCGGTTGCTGTTGAGCATAAATATATGTGTTATAAAAAAGGCCGGCCTATTCTGGAAAATGAGTTTCAGTATATGGCGTTTTCGGAGATTATTGCCATTCACACCGACT
Organism: Sporomusa termitida; assembly: GCF_007641255.1. NCBI lineage: Bacteria > Bacillati > Bacillota > Negativicutes > Selenomonadales > Sporomusaceae > Sporomusa > Sporomusa termitida. The sequence continues at coordinate 3,878,343 of NZ_CP036259.1, read as the reverse complement.
TCCTGCCGGTGAGGAGCCAGGCAATGCTGACCGCCGAGAGTGTCAGTGAATTTGACGCCAAATACCTGCAGCTTGTACCGGGAGCACCTGTATTACGGCTGCAGCAGGTCCTGTACACTGGTGACGATCAGCCTGTTGGCATTGGTGTTTTCTATTACCGCAGTGACCGGTATTCATTAATTTCAGATATACAACCGTTAAAGGGGGGACGTTAAAGTGTTAGCACTCCTGGCAAACGCCATCAGCGAGCTTGATGAGCCGCTGGCGCTGGAACTGGTTAAGAAAAGTCTGGAATCCGGTGTTTATCCATTGGACATTGTTGAGGAATGCCGCTCGGGCCTGATCGCCGTGGGTGAACGGTATTCCCGGGGTGAATACTTTCTGGGTGATCTCATTCTTTCGTCGGAGATATTTTCCCAGATTATGGACATGATTGCGCCGGTTGTGGAACTGGCCGCCAAGGAGCCTGTTATCGGCAAAATCGTTTTTGGAACGATTGAGGGGGATATTCATGATATCGGCAAAAATCTGGTAGGCTCCCTGCTGCGGTGCTACGGTTTTGAGGTCTACGACCTGGGGGTCGATGTGCCGCCTGATAAATTCATGCTGGCCTTAACCGAATCAGGCGCTCAGATCCTGTGTTTATGCACCTTGCTGTCGCCCGGCTTTGAGGCTTTAAAGCGGACCATTCAGCTGGTGCGGCTGCTGGAACGCAATTCAAAAATCAAGGTCCTTATCGGCGGTCTGGTGAATGAAAAAGTAAGAGAGTATACCGGGGCCGATGCCTGGGTCGATGATGCCCGGCAGGGTGTGGAAATATGTCTGGACTGGAGCAAAGCAATCGCGCAGAAGTAACCAGCCGGAATTTGCAGGGAGGTATTATGAATCACAAGACAAGAGTGGCGGCGGCGATTAAACGGCAGCCAGTTGACCGGATACCCTGCGCAGAGCTGGTTATTGCCGATGCACTGATTCAGACCATGTTTGGCCAGACCGAGCTTGTCTTTAGACACCGGCTGGAGTTTGTGCAGACTCTGGGCCTGGATGCCGTGTGCCTGCACCCGGTTGTTGCCGATGAGTCATCAGCCCGGCTGCCGGCGCCGCAGGCTGTGGTGTTTGGTGAGCTGCAGGACTGGACAAAGTCTGACTTGTTTACATTTGCGGTACTTGACGGCCCGATGGGCTGGGGGTTCCGGCTGCTGGGATTTGAGCAGCTGATGACCAGAATGATCCGGCACCATGAGGATTTCCTGGAATTAACGGCCGCTGTTGAACAGCTGAATATGTCGCTGATGGACAGGCTGGCCGCCAGCGGTATAAACGGTATTATTCTTGCCGACGACATTGCTTTTAATCAGGGCGTCATTGCCCGCCCTTCCCTGTTGCGGCAGTCCTTATTTCCCTCGCTGGCCCGCCAGACTGCCCATGCCCAACAGCTGGGGCTGCCGGTATTTTTCCATTCTGACGGTAACCTGGCCCTGGTGCTTGCGGATATCGCCGCCGCCGGCTTTGACGGGCTGCAGTGTCTGGAAACGCTGGCCGGTATGGATATCGGGGCCGTAAAGCAGCAATATGGCCGCAAGCTTTGCTTGTGGGGGAATCTGGACCCGGCGGCGCTGATTGAACCGCACTCCCGGGAGTTCCTTGAGCAGGCGGTGCGCAAAATTGCCGCGGCAGCGGGCCGCGGCAGTGGCTTTATTTTTGGTACAAGCAGCGGCCTCTTTGCGCCGATGCGGCTGGAAAGTATAAAAAGTGTGTATGCAATTATTAGAAATTTATAAATATAGAACCGCCGAAGGTCTGTGATAGTAAAAGCTGTGTGCTATGCAGACCTTTGTGTTTTTCTGAGATCAGCTTAATTTCCTGGTTAAAGGCAGCAGCATTTGAAAAAGATAAATCTAAATATTTTTAATACAAGGAATATTGTCAAAATATGTCGTATATATACATTGAGTTGTCTACACGTCTAGGCCATTATAAAGGAGGCTACTATGCAAAACAGGACTGAGTCTTTACAGTACCGGTGGGTGATCTTAGTACTCTGTGTATTGTGTTTTTTATTTAGCTTTATTACCCGGTTTACCTGGCCGCCGTTAATCCCGGTGATAGTTCCCGCTTTAGATATGAATATGAGCCAGGCCGGAGCCTTTATGAGTGCATTTTATCTGGGGTATGTCGCCACGCAGATACCGGCCGGCATACTGGCGGATAGATTTGGCGTACGGATCATTCTGGCGGTGTGCTTAATTATCGAAGGCTTTGCGACAGCTTCGTTTTCACTGATCAATAACTATGAAGTGGGCTTTAATCTGCGGATTCTGGCCGGCTTAGGTTCGGGCGCTGTATTTTCCTCCTGTTCCCGGGCCCTTGTGGAATGGTTTCCGGCTAAAGAGCAGGGATTGGCTTTTGGCATATTGACGGCAGCGCCTTCCAGCGGAATTTTGATAACTAATATTCTTGTACCCTTTCTAAACATGATGTTTGGCTGGCGGGGGGCATTTCAGGCCGTAGGGCTGCTGACGATCATTGCCGGTGTTCTGGTATTTTTCCTGATGAAAGTTAATTACAGTGTTGACAAGAAACGGGAAGACGTTTTATCAGGGTTAAAATATATATTTGGTAACAGAGATTTGATGTTGCTTTCTGCTGCCGGTTTCTTTTTGATGTGGCTGCAGCTGGGGACAGCCACCTGGGCCAATGTTTATATTAAGGGCCTGGGCTTTTCGGTGCGTGAGGCCGGTACGGTAATGGCATATTATGGCTTGGGGGGGGCGATTGCGCCGCTTGTATCGGGTATTATATCCGACCGGCTCGGGCGCAGAAAGCCATTGGTGATCATCGCCTTTATCCTTGTCGTACCGGTTACTATTTTGTTCGGCTATCAAACTAGACTGGAACTGTTGTATTTAACAGGCTTCGCCGGCGGCTTCAGCTCTTATCTGGCTAATCCCCAGCTTACAGTGCTGATATCGCAGACAGCAGGTATAACCCGGGCCGCTACGGCCAACGGTGTGGCCAACTGCTTATTCCAGATGGCATCCCTGCTGAGTCCCTGGGTTATTGGGCAAGTGCTGGATTTTACCGGCAATTTCAACTATGTCTGGTGGATATTAGCGGCAGGTCCATTATTAGCGCTGTTGGTTATCGTCCGTGTTTATGAAGAACGCGTACATTAGTGTAAAAGCTATACAGGATAAAGCCTCCCTGCCAGCGGGAGGTTTTTTTATAAGATCAGAAAGTATAAGTTGAGAGGCTGAAAGTACTTATAAAACAAGGGGCGCTAAGGTCAATGGCCCGGCTTGGGCAAGGAGGCGGCGGTCCCGCAACCCCGGTAACCCCCCGGCCATTGCCGAAAGCCAAAAGACCGAGCCAGCGGTTTTTCTTATTAAAAAAATTTTTACTATTGCAGGAATTGCAATTATTATGTAGAATAGAGATATATCTAAATTATCGAACAATATGCGATAATGTCGTACTGTACCTGGTGATGTTTATTCAACCACCTACACAAAAGGAGTAAGCAGCATGACGATTGCCTATCTTGACTGTTTTTCGGGTATCAGCGGCAATATGATGGTTGGTGCCTTGCTGGACGCCGGCATGCCGCTGGAATACCTTGAAGCGGAGCTGAAAAAACTAGCCTTGTCATCGTATAAACTCATTGATAAGGAAGTATCAAAAAATGGCATCAGGGCCAGATATTTTAATGTCGATGTTAACAAATGGTTCCAGCCTGCCCGTAATTTTAATGATATCCGGTTAATTATTGAAGATAGCCTGTTGTCCGATCAGGTCAAAAAACATTCGTTAGCCATATTTTCCCGGTTAGCTGCTGCCGAAGCCAAAGTACACGGGGTTGCTGTTGATAAAATTCATTTTCATGAGGTAGGTGCGATTGATTCCATTGTTGACATTGTGGGAACCGCAATCGGTCTGGAATATCTGGGAATCGTGGAAATATATGCTTCAGCCCTTCATGTCGGATCAGGCTATGTTAAATGCAGTCATGGACTTATGCCGGTCCCGGCCCCGGCAACAGCGGAGCTGTTAACGGGAATTCCTTTCTATGCCGAGGGTATTAAGAAGGAACTGGTGACTCCCACCGGTGCGGCCATTGTCGCTGCGCTGGCCAAAGGCTTTGGGTCACCCCCGGCTCATTTTATAACCAGGAAGGTGTGTTATGGGTCTGGCAGCCGGGATATTGACATACCTAATGTTCTGCGCTTATATTTGGGAGATAAGGAACTGCGTAATAACTTAGGCGCTGCCGGTGAAACTAAGATCATTGAGACTAATATTGACGACCTGAATCCGCAGGTTTATGGCTATGTTATGGAGCGCCTGTTTGCGGCCGGAGCCCATGAGGTGTATCTCACTTCGATCCTTATGAAGAAGAACCGTCCCGGCACCAAAATCACTGTTATGGCAGCAGCCGGTAAGGTCAGCGACATCGTGCAGATCCTGCTGGCGGAAACAAGTACCCTGGGGGTTCGTATCCTAGGCTGCGAAACCACGCATATTGATGTCTCAATGCTGAATATCGAGACCGAGTGGGGAACGGTTAAAGTCAAAGTTGGCAAGCTGAACGACAAAGTCATGAATATCGCCCCGGAATTTGAAGACTGCAAAACCATTGCAGTCAAACATAAAATTCCCCTGAAAACCATTCATCTGCAGGTATTGCGCAGCTGTGGCCCCATGCTGGACCTGATGCTTAAGTAGTTTGCAGCGGATTCATAAAGACCGGGTTTCAGCCGAAATTGCCGGTACCAATGAAAAGGGTGTAAATATGCGAAATTCGACAAATGACAGTAAGCAGATTCAATCTATTGCCAGGGCGGTTAGTATTTTAGACCATCTGGCTGCTAACGGCAATGAAGACAGCCTGAGTAATATCAGCAGAACTATCGGCCTGAGCAAGAGTACCACCTACAGTATTATTGCTACCCTTGAACAACTGGGGTTAGTACAGCAGGATCAGACATCTGCCCGGTATTCATTGGGAATGAAGCTGTTCGAGCTGGGACAGATTGTTCACGCCAGTATGGATATACGGAAACTTGCCGTACCGCCGCTGCGGGAATTGGTTGCCAAACATGGCGAGACAGCGCATCTGGGGGTGTTGTCGCAGGGGGAGGTTGTCTATATTGACAAAGTAGCCAGCTTGCAATCTATTGGTATCTCATCCCAAATTGGCGGCCGCAACCCGGCCCATTGTACCGGTGTCGGCAAAATGCTGCTGGCCGGTTTGGCTGATGAGGAAGTCGAAAAAATAGTTTCGGAAAAGAAATTAAAAAAATTTACGGAAAAAACAATTACCGATGGGGCGGCCTTGCAGCAGCACCTCCAGACAATCCGCCGCCAGGGCTATGCTGTGGATGATGAAGAGATTGAAAGCGGACTGCGCTGTATTGCCGCACCGGTGCGCGATCATCGCCGGAGCGTGATTGCAGCAATCAGCATGTCCGGCCCTACGCAGCGTATGAATCCGGAAAAATTAGATCAGATTATTGCCGATGTCGTTGATACTGCCAATACAATCTCAATCCAGTTAGGCTATAGAAGATAAATAATACAAACACACTAACGAAGTGTCTTACTGCACACGCTACTGTGTTTTTTTACGAAGATATATGAACAGCGTGCGACAATGTGAGACGAGAGCGATTGTTGCATTAGCTGTAATATCATATAGATGTATCGCGCAATATAAGGGGGGATGCCGACAAGAAAGATAAATGTTGGTAAAAATGATTTTATTATTTCAAAAGGGAGGTATTCATTTGAAACTCATCTCTGTAAAACCGTCGATTTCGGCCGATAAATGTATTGGCTGTGGTATCTGCAGTAAGGTTTGCCCGGCCGCAACCATTGCTATCAAGGATAAAAAAGCGATTGTAGATGAAGAGTTTTGCCGTGGCTGCGGCGCCTGTGAACAACGCTGCCCCGTATATGCCATTGCGATGGTCAAGCTGGAAAAACCTTATACGGTAGCCGTTAATGTAGAGGATGTTCCTTACGAAAAAATTAAGGAATTATGTAAAACTGCCCATATGCATCCGGAACAGATCATCTGCTATTGTACCGCTACCCGGGCGGAAGAAGTAGCAGCAGCCGTCCTGACGGGCGCCAAAACACCAGAGGAAATATCCCGCCGGACAGGCATTCGTATGGGGTGCAAGGTGGAGTGTATCCAGCCGATACTGCGAATCCTGAAAGCAGCCGGCATTGATCCCGAGCGTCCTGACGGGTATCAATGGTATGGTATTACGCCTACACTCTGGGATATTTCGCCGGAAATCAAAGAAAAATATAAAACAAGCGGTTTCTATTTTGACGAAGATATCAAGATTTTAGAAAAGGTAATTAAAGCAAAAGGCAGCAGGGGGGATCGTTGATGCGCAAACCGATTATACCGACAGCGGCAAAAATATCACAATATGGTATTCATCCGGATCTTCTGACAAAAAGGATGGCTGAATATCCGGAGATGACTTCGGTAATGGTTAAGGAGCTGTTTCCTGATGCACCGGAGGTCATTTATCCCAGTGCGGCAGGAGACGGGCTTGACCTGATTAAAAAGGCGGCAATCGCTGCTTTGCAAAATGTTGATATGTCTATGATTAAGCCGGGGCATTCTGTCAATGTACTGGCCTCGCACCATGGCTTTACCTTACTTGGCGGCCAGCCCTATGCGACCTTCCTGAAAGTGGTGCGGGACGAGATCGAGAGCAAGACAGGCGCCACCGATATCAGGCTGCGGGCCGGCAACGGGCTGCGTTTCCGTGAGACCGAAGAGTATATCAAGCAGTATGGACTGAACGTTCATTTTAAAGGGAAAGCCAGATGTATCGCCCCCATTGATGAAGGGATTCCGATTAAAACAGAAATTGGGACATTGTACGGGCTTAAATCGGTGTATGATGCCGACTGGATTGTACATGCCCATAATAGTGATGTCCGGGAAGTGCACTTTCACCGCCATGTGGACCGGGCCGTAAAACCGTTTGGTATGAGTTATGCCCGGATTGAAACCCGTTCCACCTATCACCAGAACCTGGGGCCGCGGGGCGCCAATTTTACAGCCCGGTCGATTTTTGAGTCAGAGTTTGTTAAATCAAAATTTGCCTTTACGGCGTTTCTGGATATGGCACCCAGCGGCGTGGTTGGTGTTGTGGCTGCCAATGATCTCTTTGAACTGAATGACTATCTTACTTTCGTCGGTCTTAATTATTACGGGAAGATCATGACCTTGCTGGGCGAGATTGACGAATGTATTGTGGGCCTGGATTTCCCGTGCCCGGTGCCCTATGTGTTTGCCGCCGGCGTCATTTACGCCAATATGGTAGGGGCCAACGTCGATTTGTTTGATCTTGATGGTGATTTGCCACCCTATACCTGGTATACTGAGGCTTTTTACGGAAAAAACGGCAAGCCGCTGATTGACGATATTGCGCCGGTTAATCCGGCAGTTAAAATGGTCATTCACAACTATGCCTGGGGCGGCTACCCAAGCGCATTTTTCTCGGAACAGATACCAACAATTGTTGTTAAGAAAGAACAAGCGGAACTTTTTGACAATGATCCCCAGAATCTGGAGTATACCAAACATGCGGTGATTTCTGAAAGCCTTGACAATGCCATGCAATTTGCCTACAAAACGGCCAACACCGATAAAGTGTTAATTTTTGACGGCGCCATTGGCGGGCTGAACCTTAGCCATAGTCTCCTGCAGCTGCTGCAAGCAAAAGCACCGGCTGTCTCCAAACGGGTGGATGAGGAATTAATGCCAAAATGGCTGCGGCAACGCGGCATTTCACCTTTGGGGGTTAAGCGGCAATAACCGCCGCTTGACCTTAGGCAACCAGCCAACGTTTAATATTGGCTCAATGTTGTTTCTATCAAGACACTAAAGCCGGTGCCTGTTCTGCACGAAGCAAGTTTATTGCCAAATGAGTAAAATAATGAAGGCTATGAGGAGGGATTTTATTATGGCATGGATGGAACCAGGGTATAAACTTACCGACAGTCTGAAGGTTACAGTAAAAAACGCTAATGCCGCAGGAATTGGTACCGGTTTTGTTGCCGCAATATTTAGCATTATGGGCCCGGGTGTTATTGTCATGAATGCTGCTCAGCAGGGGCAGCTTTCCCCTGAGGTTGCTACTTCCTGGCTGTTTGCGATCTATATGACCGGTGGCCTGTTAACTATTTATTACGCTTTGAAGTATCGTTTGCCGCTGGTAGCGGCTTACAGTATTCCCGGTGCGATTATCATCGGCAAGTCATTAACTCACCTGCCTCACGCGGAAGCGGTAGGCGCTTACTATATGGTGGCCGTGCTTGTCATTGTCATCAGTGTTTCCGGTCTGATAAAAAAGGCTATTGATTATCTGCCGCTGCCGGTAATGCTGGGAATGATTGCCGGCGTAATGATGAGTTTCGGCGTTAATCTGGTCACTGCAATCAAGGAGCAGCCGGTGCTTATTGGTCCGCCGGTGCTGCTGTTTTTTGCCCTCACGGCGCTGAAAGGGTTCGCTAAGAAATTCCCCCCGATACTGGGATCCATTATTCTGGGCGGATTTCTGGCAACAACGCTGGGCATGGCCCAATGGGATGTGCTCGAGTTTCAATTAGCGACACCGGTGTTGTTTCTGCACCCGGAATTTACGGTCAGGGCATTTTTTGAACTGACAGTCCCGCTGACGATTTTGGTGCTTGGCGTGCAAAACATTCAGGCGGTGGGTGTTTTGATGGCGGAAGGTTATAAAAATCTGCCGATCAATTCGATCTTCATCGCGCCTGGCCTTGGCACTGTTCTGAATGCCATTTTTGGGGCTCATCCCTGCGTTACTGCCGGTCCCAGTACTGCCATTTGCGCCAGCCCGGCCGCCGGAGAGGATAAGTCGCTCCGCTTTATTGCTGCTATTTCCGAAGGCGTTTTTTGGATTCTTTTCTCCCTTTCCGCCGGCGTTGCCATTACTGTTGCCGGGCTTGTGCCGAAAGAACTGACGGCGATGCTGGCCGGTCTGGCTATGTTTGGCGTATTAATCAGTGCCTTCGCCGGTGCCTTTTCCGGCAGATTCAAATACGGTTCGTTCGTGTCCTTCATTGTCGCTGTTTCCAATATCAGCATATTTAACATCGGCTCGCCATTTTGGGCACTAATCGCCGGTCTCCTGTTCTCAATTATATTGGAACGCGAGGATTTTGTGGCTCAGCGACAGGAGCAAGAGCAAGAACTGCTGCTTGAGCGTGAAAATGGGCAAAATGCCTAGTTCAATTGATGGGAGGGATGACATTGGCAAACGACATACGTGACACGATTTTTGCCTCGGTGCGGGACAAAACCTATACTGCCTGCCTGACTGCGGAACAAGGCGGGGTAGTGGCGGGCGTTAAGCGGCTCCAAACCGTCCTGGAGGAGCAACGGCTAAGCTATCAGTTGCACAAACAAGACAACGATACAGTAGCCGCAGGCGAGGTCATTCTTACCCTGACCGGCACACCGAAAGAGATTGCCGTTGCCGAAGAGTTTGCTATCGGTATGTTGAGTAAGCCATCCGGGATTGCCACTGCCGCCCGGAAGGCGGTGGCCAGCGCTGGTTCGCTGCGCATTGTGAGCGGCGCCTGGAAAAAAATGCCGCCGGAGATCAAGCAGCTTGTCAGAGAGGCGGTCAATCATGGCGGCGCGCATTTCCGGATTGTGGATGTCCCGTTTTTGTATCTGGACAAAAACTTTGTCCGCATGCTGGGCGGCATTAAGGAAACACTGACTGCCGTGAGCGCAAGACCGGAGTTAAAGGTTCTGCAGTTAAAAGGGGAAACCGGTGATATTGCGGCTGAGGCGGTGTTGGCGGCCGAGTGCGGGGCCGGCATTATCATGGTCGATACCGGCAATGTGGAAGACTTACGCAGGGTAAGCGCCGGTCTGAGAAAAACCGGCCGGCGGTCCCAGGTTCAACTGGCGTTTGCCAAAGGAATTTCCCTGCAGAATATCGGCAGCTTACAGGCCGAAGATATTGATATTTTGGATATCGGCATGGAAATTATCGACGCACCGTTATTAGACATGAAACTTGATGTGGTGGGGAGCTAAGCTGTCATGAATTTAAATCTGCTTGAGAAAACGGAACTGCGGGTTCAGAATGTCCTTATGAAAGATGTAAATTTAAGTGATATTGCCACAAGCGTAGCCCAGGTTCTGGAATTACCACCGGAAAAAGTATTGGTTATTGACGTACGGCAAGATCATTTTTGTCTGGATATCCTGGAGAAGAAGGTTTCCATCAACCAGATTATCGGTAAGGAAAAATTGCTGCTGGCAAGGTTGGGACAAATCACCGGCCTTACGATTAGTCCTGAGACTTTTATTGATTCCCAGGGGATTATGGGACTGATTAATTGCGATGCGGTGGAGTCCGGGCAGATTGTGACCAGGACGCAGGCTATGCTGACGGAAATCGAAAAAAATGTTCTGGCCCGGGCGCTGGTTTACGCCACCGGGTTTGAACTTGAACAGGCCATGATTGAAGACACGAATTCCCCGTATCTCTGTAAAGCTATGCAGGAAAACGGTTATAAAACAGAGTTCGGCGGTGTGATTGCCGACAGCAAAGGGGCGATCAGCCGAAAAATAATGGAAGCAATTGATCGTGGCTTTGGTCTGATTATTACTACCGGCGGTGTGGGGGCCGAGGACAAGGATTTTAGCGTTGAGGCGTTATTAGCGGTTGACCCGGCGGCACTGACGCCCTATATTGTCCAATTTGAACAAGGAACCGGGAGACATGTCAAGGATGGGGTACGCATTGGTATCGGCAAGGTAGGGCTTGCTACTATTGTCAGCTTGCCAGGGCCGCATGATGAGGTGGTAGCAGCCACTGAGGTTCTAAAACAATATTGTCGTGCCGGTTTGGTGGATCAGGCTGGTCTGGCCACTGAGCTGGCCCGGATTCTACGGGGAAAATTACAGCAAAAATGGAGGGGTCACCATGGAAAAAAACACCATTAATCAACTGGCTGCCGCGCTTTATGAGGCGGAGAAGACCGGTACAGCGATTGCAACTCTCACCGATCAGTATCCGCTTACCAACGACGAGGCTTATGCCATTCAGCTTGAAGGCATGAAACTGCGGCTGGCCGCCGGACATCGTATTGTCGGGAAAAAGATTGGTTTGACGAGTAAGGCTATGCAGAATGCGCTGGGCGTATTTGAGCCTGATTATGGTTATATTGCCGATTATATGATGGGCTATGAAGGTGATGCCGTTGTGTTAAGCGAGCTTATTGCCCCGAAAGTCGAACCGGAAATTGCTTTTGTCTTGCAGGAAGACCTCCAGGGCCCGGGGATTACGATTGCCGATGTTTTACGGGCTACCGCCGGGATTATGCCGGCCATCGAGATTATTGACAGCAGGATAAAAGACTGGAAGATCAAGATTCAGGACACAATTGCCGACGGCGCTTCCATCGGGCGGGTTATTCTGAGCGGGAAGCTGACGCCCCTTGCGGATATTGACATGAGGTATATGGGGCTGGTGCTTGAGAAAAACGGTGAAGTAGTTGCTACCGCGGCCGGCGCTGCCGTTCTCGGACACCCGGCCAACGCCGTCGCCTGGCTGGCCAATAAGCTGGCCCAATATAACATTAGTCTGAAAAAAGGCGAGGTCATTATGTCCGGGTCCTTTACCGCCGCCTGCCCGGTAGCTGACGGTGATAATATAACATTTTATTTTGACCGTATCGGCAGCGTATCTGCGCGTTTTAAAAAACAGGAGGGGATTTTGTGAAGTTAAGAACCGCTATAGTTGGACCAGGTAATATAGGAATAGATCTAATGCTGAAAATAGCCCGTAGCGAGCATTTGGAACTGGTGATAATGGCCGGGATTGTCCCCGACTCTCACGGATTAAAGCTGGCAGAAGAAAGAGGAATTAAGACCACAATTGAGGGCATTCACGGGATTTTGCAGGAAGCGAATATTGATATAGTGTTTGATGCCACCGGCGCCCGGGCTCACCAAATGCATGCGCCACTCTTAAAAGCAGCCGGGATTTTTGCCGTTGATTTAACACCGGCAGCCGTGGGACCCTACTGTGTACCGGCAGTAGAGCTTAACTTAGGGGGTGGTGTGGACAATGTGAATATGGTGACCTGCGGCGGGCAGGCAACTGTCCCGATTGTGGCCGCAATCAACCAGGTGGTCCCTGTTGAATATGCGGAGATCGTGGCCACAATCTCCAGTAAAAGCGCCGGACCCGGTACCCGGCAAAATATCGATGAATTCACCGAAACCACCAGGAGCGCCCTGATAAAAGTGGGTGGGGCCAAGGAAGGCAAAGCCATTATCATCCTGAATCCGGCGGAACCGCCGGTTATGATGCGCAACACAATTTACTGCAAGTGTGACACCCGTAATATTGACAAAATCAAAGAAGCGATTAACGCTATGGTGACGAAAGTAAAAAAATATGTTCCCGGCTATCATTTAAAAATCGAGCCTTATGCGGACGGGGAACGGGTAGTGGCCATGGTGGAAGTGGAAGGGGCCGGCGACTATCTGCCCAAGTATTCCGGCAACCTTGATATTATTACCTCGGCCGCGATTGCCGTCGCTGAGCGTTATGCCCAGAACAAACTGAAGGGGGTTAATTCATGAAGCATATCCGTTTAATTGACGTTACGCTGCGTGACGGCATGCATGCCATCAGCCACTCGCTGGCGGCCGAACAAATGGCGGGAATTGCCCGGCGTTTGGATGAGGCCGGTGTAACTACTGTTGAAATTGGCCATGGGGATGGGATTGGCGGATCATCCCTGCAATACGGTTTCGCTAAAGCTACCGACAAAGAGTATTTTGCGGCAGTTTCGCAAGCGCTGAAAAATTGCAAGCTGGATGTGCTGTTAATTCCCGGCATCGGGACGATTGAGGATTTGAAGGTTGCCATGGAATACAATGTTCACACCGTCCGGGTTGCTACCCATGTTACAGAGGCCGATGTGGCCGAACAGCACATAAATTTTGCCAAGAAGCATGGGCTGGAGGCTATCGGTTTTCTGATGATGAGCCATATGGCCTCTGTGGAAAAAGTGGTTGAGCAGGCCAAACTGATGGAGAGCTATGGCTCGGATATTGTCTATGTGACCGACTCCGGCGGCGCCATGGTGCCGGGGGAAGTGAAAGAAAAAATTGCGGCCGTGAAGGCGGCTGTCAAGGTTCCGGTTGGCTTCCATGGCCATAACAATCTGGGCCTGGCGATTGGCAATAGTTTGGCGGCTATCGAAGCCGGGGCTACTATTATCGACGGCTCGGTCCGCGGTCTGGGGGCCGGTGCCGGCAACACCCAGCTGGAGGTATTGGCAGCAGTGCTTGCTAAAATGGGGTATGAAACCGGCATTGATCTTTATAAATTGATGGATGTCGGTCAGGAGGTTATTGACCCGCTGCTGCATCGCCCCCAGGTAATCAGCAATGACGCGCTGGTTATCGGCTATGCCGGTGCTTATGGCAGCTTCCTGCTCCATGCCCGCCGCGCCGCAGAAAAATTCGGGGTTGATTCCCGGGATATTCTCATGGAACTGGGCCGGCGCAAAACTGTAGGCGGTCAGGAGGATCTGATTATTGACGTTGCCATTGAACTGAGCAAACAACGCCGGCCGGGGGCCGTATGATCAAGGCCCCTTACCAGGACCGGCTGCAAAGAGCCCAGCAAATGATGGCGGAGAACAATCTTGATGTCCTGCTGGTAACCAACCGGGAGAACCTGATCTACTTTACCGGGTTGACCCAGATTGAATGCCTGGCTGTGATCATTCCGCGCCAGGGTGAACCATGTGCCGTAACGTTATGGCTGGATGCCGGTTATGTAGGGAATGAGACCGGCATAAAAACGTACGGCTATCTCTTTCCGGGAGAGAGTCTGGCAGCTAAAACCGTCGAGCGGATCAAGGCTTACGGTTATACCGAACCCAGTATCGGGTTTGAACGTTATTTTGTCGGGTTTGCCGTATATGATACGTTGCGTCGCCATTTTCCCGAAAATGGGTTCAAAAACGCCGGTGAACTCTTTTATCGCCTGCGCGCGGTGAAAGACGCCGGGGAGATAGAGTATATGCGCCAGGCGGGGAGGATTGCCGTACAGGGCATGGCGGCCGCTGTGCAGGCGGTAGTGCCGGGCGTGCGCGAACTGGATGTCCTGGCCGAAGCGGAGTATGCCATGTTAAAAGCAGGATCAGGCGGATCTCCCTTTCGTCCTCAGGTTGTTGCCGGCAGCCGGTCCCTGCTGACTCATCCCTGCGCCAGCAGCAAGAAAATTGAAACAGGTGAGATTGTCGTTATCCATTTGGGCGCCACGTATGAGGGGTATTGCGCCAAACTGTGCCGCACCGTGGCTGTAGGTGACGTTGGCGAGGCCAAAAGAGCTGTATATGAGCTGTTGCTGAAAGCACAGACAGCTGCCATTGCCGCGCTTAAGCCGGGAATAACCGCTGCTGAGGTGGATGCTGCCGCCCGGGAGATTGTTGAGGAGCACGGCTACGGCCAAAGCTTTCTTGATGTCGTCGGCTATGGCGTGGGTATCCGGCAATCTGAGTTTTATCCCCTCATCGGCAAAGGCCGGCAGGAACGGATTGAAGCCGGTATGGTGGTGGATTTGCTGTTGCCTACCATCTACAGACAGGACATTGGCGGACCCCGGGTGACGGATTGTATCTATATAGCAAACAATGGTTCTGAATTGCTCACCGATTACCCGCGCGAGCTGATACAAGCCTATTAGTTACCACACAATAAAGCATGAAGATTAAACCGCAAGAAAGCAGGGGGAAAGATATGACTGTCTTAGAACAGATGCTTGCCAAAAACAAAGCTTTTGTGGACAGTACATCGCTGATTTATGAGCAAATCGGCAGCTATGTTGGCAAAGTACCAAAACGGAAGCTGGCCGTATTTACCTGCATGGATACAAGGCTGGTGGAATTTCTCGAGCCGGCTCTTGGTCTGAGGCGTGAAGATGCCGTCGTCATTAAAAATGCCGGGAATTCGGTGACAGGGCCGTTTGAGGCAACCATCCGCAGTCTGGTTATTGCCATCTACGAACTTGGTGTGCAGGAAATCATTGTGATTGGCCATGAAGATTGCGGTGTGGCTCACTCCAGCGCCGGTACCGTAATTAATAAAATGCTGGACAGGGGAATCTCGCCTGATGCTATAAAAATGATCAAAGATGAGCTGACAGTTTGGCTGGATACTTTCCACCATCCTCATGACAATGTGCGGCAAGTCGTTGGCCGGATAAGGAATAATCCGCTGATCCCGGCCGATGTACCGATACATGGCTTAATATTTGAGCCGCATACAGGCGAGGTATCTGTGCTGCTCAACGGGTATTAGCACAAGGCTGCCTCCTGGTGGCGTGGCTGGCGCATTGCCTTACTTGTCGCACGCATTGCGATAATATCGCAATAGCGGTTGTGTTTTTAGTTGTAAAATGGAGCCCAATAGCCCAAAATGTATAGCAACCGGTAACAAAAAAATCTGACCTGCAGCCAAGCAGGTCAGATTTTTTTTGTAGTTTTGTATTTAGAATTTCAGGGTTGCGCCAACACCCACGCCGTTCTCATTGCTGCCCCTGTCAGGCATAAAAGCATGGTAGTTAACGTTCAGGTCAACATTGCGGGCAATATTAAAGTTGGCACCGGCCTGCAATTCCTTGAAGTTGTTGCTGGCGACAAAGGAGGCATAACCTGTGGCATTAGGCGAAAGCGGCCCGTTTAGCCCCAGGCCTAAATACATGGAGCCAGAGCCGAAATCACGGTGGCCGATAATGCCTCTGAGCTCATTTGTCATCTGCAGCTGCCCGTAAATATCATCACTGCTGCCATAACGGCCACGGTCCACGTCCTGATAGCCGAGCGTGAAGTTATCGGCAAGTTTGTGTTCGAGATAGAAGGTGTCGCTGTCAACACCAAGCGCAGTCTGGCCTGTAGTCAGGTCATTGAGCGGGGCGGCAAAGGCCGGGGCACAGTTGACAAGCAGTAAAGCAGACAGCGCAAATATCGTTTTTTTCATGGAAATCCCTCTTTTCTTCAGTAAATTTACAGACGGAGAATTTATGTATATCAAATCGCCTCCGTACCCGCATTGCTGGTTCTATTGGTATTTATCACGACTAAAAAAGCGGTACATTGACGACGGCCAGGCTTTATCATAGCAGATAAATATGACAAATGTGTGACATTGTGAAATAAAAAAACCAAACAAACACTCATTCTCCGGCATAAATAACATAATCAAGGGAGAATGAGTTTTTTTTTATTGCTGTCGGTGCAGACCGTCCTGGCCGGCGGCCTGGTGCTAATCAAAATCTTTGGGCGGCTGTTTTGCCTTGTGCGGCCGGCGGCTAGGAAGTCGCCGGCATCTTTAGTCAGTTACGCAGGTTTGGCGGCGAATATAGCAACAGCTTTATTTCTTGCAGCAGCGAGCCCCTTTTTTAGTATGCTTGTGCAAACGGATCACAGCATAGATAATCTCTTTATATTCGTCTGGCAGATTGGGTATTTCCTCTGCAAGATCAAGGGGCGCCAGGGATGATGCCCTCGGGGTGTAATCATCCACGATGCCTAATAAATAATCAGAAGAAGTTTCATATAGATTTGCAAGAACTACCAGTGTATTGAGATCTGGAGCACTGACACTATTTTCATAGCCGGACAAAGTTTTGTTGTTAATCCCAGTGAGTTGATAGACCTCTACCTGAGTCAGATTCTGGCGCTCCCGGGCGAGCTTCAACCTTGATGCAATTTTGGGATTCAATGGTACGCCTCCTTTTACTATATAGCTTCAATTTAAGATTTTCTGGACATCTTCTTAGTATTTATGAAATAATCATTGACATTCTTAATTTCAAAGAAATATAATTATAAGTGCAATACTTGACGAAAAAAAGTAGTTTATGTTGAATCTTGCACGCAGCCGCTAGGCATGTCTGCCTGCAGTTTTACCGGGTAAGGTAATTATATTTCCCGAGATCAGGAATATGGACGAGGGGGCTGGGGAGGGTGAATGCGGTAGAATTTGAGGCAGCCAGCCCAGTGTGACCGCTGTTCCCAAATTGATCGTGTCAGCAAGGAGGCCACCGGGCATACTGAATCTGTAACAGCGGCTACGCAGGAATAACTCGCAGCAGCGGGAGAGCTAGCCGCAGCCGGTAAAGCGTTGGTTACAATGGCGGAGAATTGCAAAATACGGCTAAACGATTTATAATTTGATAAAGAAATCACGGCGTTTGGCGGCAGCGCAAGCCGGTGCCGCCTTTATTCAGACAAGTTGTATCTGGCTGGATAAAAAGAAAATTTGACCTGCCGTGTATGGAGGCAGCGTATGGAACATAGCTTTCAGCTAGCGGCATCGATGTTAAATTATGTTTCGGACATTATTTGGATGAAAGATACAAATGGCCGTTATATTATTGTCAGCGATTCATTTAATACCTTGTTCGGATTGCCCAAAAACTATGTTATTGGCAAAACAGACTTTGATTTTCAGCCTGTTGAGCGGGCCATCGACTACCAGAAGCAAGATCAACTGGTCTGCCAGCAGCGGTTGACTGCCACTTTTAAAGATTACCAGATCGCCGCCGATGGGAAAAAACGTTTTTTTGAGATTAACAAGCAGCCTCTTTGTGACGAAACCGACCAGGTTACCGGCATTATTGGCATTGGGCGGGATATTACCAGTCAGATTCGCATTAAGGAATATTTAAAATACTTCAGTTATTATGACCCCCTAACCGGTCTGTATAACCGTAATTATTTTGAGGAAATGCCCTATAAGCTGTACAAGCGGCAGGTCCAGGTTGCAGGGGTGCTAATCTGTGATATTGACAATTTGAAGCTGGTCAATGATATCATTGGCCGTGATGCCGGGGATGAGTGGCTAAAAGAAGTAGCCAACATTATTAAAAATGCCGTCAGTCAGCAGGGCATTGCGATACGTACCGGCGGTGACGAATTTGCCATTGTGATATACCATGCCACCCCGGAAATCTTGGCTTCTGTCAGCCAGGGCATCAGGCAGCAGCTGGCAGAAAAGAATAAGCAAGATCAATTACTGCCGTTAACCATGGCAATTGGCCAGGCTGTGGGTGATTTAACAGAGAATGACTTCTTTTCCCTGGTTAAAAGGGCTGAAGCAGGGATGTACCGGGAGAAAATGCAGCACATGCAAACGATGAGTGCCAGCTTGCTGAACACAGTGATCAAGCCGCTGTTGCTGCAGGATGCCGGCCTGGGCCGACAGGGTGAGCGCATCCGGCAGCAGGCGGCCGGTCTGGGGGCCGCTCTTGGTTTTACAGACGAAAGAATGCAACATTTACGGCTGTTTGCCCAGTTTCATGATATCGGCAAAATAATCATACCGGAGAGTATTTTACAAAAAAACGGATCCTTATCGGCCGATGAGTGGGCTGCTGTGCATCGCCATCCGGAGACCGGCTTTCACCTGGCCAGGCTGACGGTCGAACTGGCCCCGGTTGCCGACTGGATTCTTAAGCACCATGAATGGTGGAACGGAGCCGGTTATCCGCTTGGTCTTAAGGGCCGGGAGATACCGGTTGAGGCCAGAATCATTCAAATAGTGAATGCCTATGATGTTATGACCTACGGCCGCCCCTACCGCCAAGCCATACCGCCGGCCGCCGCTGTTGAAGAATTGCAGGGGCTGGCCGGGGTTAAGTTTGATCCTGAACTGGTGTCCTGTTTTGTCGGGCTGCTTGCCGCGGCCGGCAGCGCCGGCCTGAGGATTTAGAGGATTGTTTCCAATATATAATAAGTAGCGCCAAGCTTCAAGCATGTGTTGCGTAGATAATTAAAATAGTCAATAGGGCCAGAGTCCCTATTGACTATTTTTTACATTTTTTACTAAACTATAACAAAACTCATATGCTGCGACAGGTACCCTGCGGGGCTCTGAAATTTCAGACTGCCGGTTTTTCCTATGACCTGTGACTACGCCGGCGTATTCGGTCTAAGCTCATAGTTGTAAAAAGTTTTAAAGTAAGCCATTATTTCCTGGACCATATTAATAAGGACAAAGTTTTTGATTTTCTTAGAATTTAATATAGGGGGTTACAGACGTGCTTGCTGATGTTAATAGTAAAAAAGAAAAACCAATAATTTTAACAGGAGATAGACCTACGGGCCTTTGCATCTGGGGCATTTTATAGGTTCTCTTTCAAACAGAGTCAAGATGCAGGAAAACTACAATCAATATATCCTTATTGCCGATATGCAGGCTCTGACCGATAATGCCGAGAAGCCGGAAAAGGTTAGTCAGAACGTATTAGAGGTGGCAACCGACTATTTGGCAGTGGGTATTGATCCCGAAAAATCCAAATTTGTTGTCCAATCGCAACTACCTGATATTGCGCTATTAAGCATGATTTTTTCGAATCTTATTTCAGTGGCAAGAGTCGGAAGGAATCCAACTGTTAAGGAAGAGTTAAATCAGAAGTGGATCAAACATGATGTTCCGCTTGGCTTTTTTTCCTATCCGGTCAGTCAAGCAGCAGAT
This sequence comes from Sporomusa termitida, assembly GCF_007641255.1. Taxonomy (NCBI): domain Bacteria; kingdom Bacillati; phylum Bacillota; class Negativicutes; order Selenomonadales; family Sporomusaceae; genus Sporomusa; species Sporomusa termitida. The sequence continues at coordinate 3,858,770 of NZ_CP036259.1, read as the reverse complement.
ATTGCAGCCTTTAAAGCCTCGATAGTTCCTGTTGGGCAAGACCAACTGCCTATGATTGAACTGACCAATGAGATTGTTAAAAAATTTAACCGTATTTATGGGCGAGAAGTATTTGTAGAGGCTACTGCTATTGTTCCCAAGATAGGACGTTTGCCGGGTATTGATGGCAAAGCCAAGATGAGTAAGAGCTTAGGTAATGTGATTAATCTTAAAGCTGAGCCAAAAGAGATTGAAAAAGCAGTAAAAATGATGTTCGCTGATCCTCATCATATTCACATTGAAGATCCTGGGAAGGTTGAAGGTAACGTTGTATTTGCTTATCTTGACGTTTTTGATCCTGAAAAAGAAAAACTAGAGGAGCTTAAAGCTAATTATGTGCGAGGTGGTTTAGGAGATGGCGTCGTAAAAAATCGGCTTAATGGCATACTGCAAGAAGTTATTGCCCCGATTCGTGCCGAGAGAAAACGGTTGGAAAGGGACCCAGGCGAAGTTATTCGGGTGGTTCAAGAAGGAACACTAAAAGCGAAGGAAGTTGTGCGTGCGACGCTCCAAGAAGTTAAATCGGTAATAGGAATCGATTATAACTCAATTTGGTCAAAATCGCGAGATAGAAAGAGACGGTAGGACGTCCGATTTGTCAACAATTTTTCAGTTGTTAAATAATAAGACAAATATGCTTGCAAGGACAAGTAAAGCTAATCTGTCACCGGTGTTTGTTATGCTCTTTGCGGCTGTTTTTCTGAAGGAAAAACTGGCGCGCTAACATCATACCTTCGAGATCATCTTTTATTTTATGATGACTGCTACCCTGGTATCGATACCGCTGCTGGGTCAGGAATTTGTCATTCCTGACCGGCTGGAGCTATTTTATTTGTTATGCATTGGCGTTGTTTCACTGCTGGGACAGGTATTCCTGACCAAAGCTTTTACCCATGAGAATGCGGTGGTTGTGAAGTGGTCCGTTATATCGGGATTGTCTTTAACGCCGGCTGGGGCTACCTCTTCTGGGCCGAGGTGCCTGATGCCCTGACCGTAGCCGGTGGCGTCCTGCTTGTCGGGGCCTGTATAGCCTTGCCGCGTAAGAAGTAAATTTTGTATTTGGGGGCCAGCCCTTCTCTGGTGACTGCGGCCCAGCCGCTTTAGCATAAAGTGCCTGAACAGCACTTTATGCTTTTTTATTGTATTTGTCCACTCCCAGGAGAGGAATTAAAAGAGACATAGAGAAATATGGTATTATGAGTGGACGTTTACATCTGCGGAGAAAGGCAGCCGGGGAGGGTTGTGTGTGGTGAAGGTTCGTAAGTTAATCACAAGCAACGACTGGAGTATTAGCAGCCGGGAAATGCAGGATATTTTGAATTCAACCCATGACGCCATTATCGCTGTTAATAAAAAAGGGATCATCATCCTGTTTAATACGGCAGCCGAGCGGTTGCTGGGGATTGCGGCCTGGAAGGCCTATGGCGAATACGCCCGGGACATTATCCCCGGCTCACGCCTGCACTGTGTGCTGGAGTCCGGCCGGCCTGAGCTTAACCAGCGGCAGGAGATCGGTGATGCCTGTATCCTTACCAACCGGGTTCCGGTCCGGGATGAGGATAACGGGATTGTGGGAGCGGTGGCCGTATTCCGGGATATGACGGAAATCCGCCAGTTAGCCGAAGAGATGACCTGCATCAAAGAAATGAAAAAATTGCTGGAAGCGATCATTAATACCTCGCAGGATGTTATCTCGGTTGTGGATGACCAGGGCAAGATTATCCTGGTCAACCCGGCCTATACGCGGCTGATCGGAATGCGTAAGGACGAGGTCATGGGGCAGCCTCCCACCATAGATATCCGCCAGGGCGAGAGTGTTCACCTGCGTGTCATGCAATCCATGGAAGCGGTACGGGGCGTGCCGCTCAAGGTCGGACCGGCCAGCCGCGAGGTCATTATTAACGCGGCGCCCCTGATCGTCGATGGCCGGTTGCGCGGCAGTGTAGCTATGGCCCATGATATTGCCGAATATAAATTTCTTTCCGCCGGCCTTAACAGCGCTCACTGCCTGATGAATCAGGGGCCAGCCCGGTATACATTTAATGATATAGTGGCCAGCGGATCCGTCATGCGGGCGGCAGTGGAAAATGCCTGCCGGGCGGCGCTGACGCCGGCAACTGTGCTGCTGGCAGGCGAGAGCGGGACCGGCAAAGAGTTGTTCGCTCATGCTATCCACAGTGCCAGCCCGCGGCAATACCGGCGGTTTATCCGGGTAAACTGTGCGGCAATACCGGAAACCTTGCTGGAGAGTGAGCTATTTGGCTATGAGGCCGGCGCCTTCAGCGGCGCGCTTAAGAGTGGTAAAAAGGGGCTGTTTGAAGAGGCCGACGGCGGTACCCTGTTTTTGGATGAGATTGGCGAGATTCCGCCTTCCCTGCAGGTAAAATTGCTGCGCGTGCTGCAGGAGCGGGAGATAACCCGGGTGGGCGGTGTCCGGGCCTTTGCGCTTGATCTGCGAATTATCGCCGCCACCAATAAAAACCTGGAAGAGGAAGTGAGAAAAGGCAACTTTCGCAAAGATCTTTTTTACCGGATTAGTGTTTTGCCGATAACGATTCCACCATTGCGTCAGCGGCGGGGCGACCTGCCGGAGCTGTCCCGGCATCTGCTGTCCAAACTCAACCGTGAGTATGGGCGCAGCGTGCAGGGGATAGCCGACGAGGCGGCGGCTGTGCTGGCGGCCTACAACTGGCCGGGCAATGTGCGGGAGCTGGAGAATGTCCTTGGCCGGGCGCTGATTAATATGCAGTTTAATGAATATACGATGCTGGCGGCCCATTTACCGCCGCTTGCCACCGGGGCCGGCGTACCTGCAGAGTGTAAGAACCCGGCCGACGGATCTGCTGACGGCCGGACGCTGGCCGAAATACTGGCGGAGGCGGAACGGCGGGCCATTGCCGGTGTTGTTGCCCGTTACGGAGGCAACCGGGCGGAAGCCGCCCGTCACCTCAATATATCTTTGCGCAGCCTGTATTACAAGCTGGAGAAATACGGCTTAAGCGGCAGCCCCGTATAACCCCGGGCTGCAAAATAGTTCACTGCAGGATTTTGCAATTGCTGCAAAGTCTTGCAGTGAATTTGTTTTGTCTGAGTGGTCAATACTGAGTTGGCGGGCTTGCTGAGTCTGGCATATTTCTTGCGATTAATAATGGTCAGATTGATCACTCACTTTTAAGGAGGGGATTGTAATGGGAATTTTTACAAGGATGGAGCAGCATGGGTACGAACAACTGGTGTTTTGCCACGATCCGGCTTCCGGCTTAAAAGCCATTATTTGCATCCACGATACCACGCTGGGGCCGGCGCTGGGCGGCACCCGGATGTGGCATTATGAATGTGAGGAAGAGGCCATCACCGATGTGGTGCGCCTGGCCAGAGGCATGACCTATAAGAATGCAGCCGCCGGGCTTAATATCGGCGGCGGCAAAGCAGTGATTATCGGCAATTCCAAAACCGATAAAAGTGAGGCCTTATTCCGGGCCTTTGGCCGTTTCGTCCAGAGTCTGAACGGGCGGTATATTACCTCGGAAGACGTCGGCACCGCCGTCGAAGACATGGATTATATCCACATCGAAACCGCCCATGTGGTTGGCCGGGGTGTGGCTGATCCCTCACCTGTTACCGCCTATGGTACCTGGAAAGGGATGAAAGCCTGTGCCGCCGAGGTGTGGGGAACCGATTCCCTGCAGGGGAAAACTGTGGCGGTTCAGGGACTGGGGCATGTGGGCTATACCCTTTGCCAGCATCTTCATGACGAAGGAGCCAAGCTGATTGTGACCGATATCAGTGAGGAGAATGTCAGCCGGATTGTTGCCGATTTTAGCGCCCGGGCCGTTGCTCCGCATGAGATCTACGGGGTTGCCTGCGATATCTTTGCCCCCTGTGCCCTGGGGGCTGTAATCAATGATGAAACCCTGCCCCGGTTACAATGCCGGGTTATTGCCGGGGCTGCCAACAATCAGCTGCAGGAAACGCGCCATGGTGATATTCTGCAGGAGCGGGGAATTCTGTATGCGCCTGATTTTATTATTAATGCCGGGGGCGTTATCAATGTGGCCGATGAACTGCAGCAAGGCGGTTATAACCGTGAGCGGGCCCTGCGCAAGGTAGACGGTATTTACAATAATATCGAGCAGGTCATTGCTATCTCCAAACGCGAAGGGATTCCGACCTATAAAGCGGCCGACATTTTGGCAGAGGCCCGGATTGCCGTGATCGGCAAGGTGAAAAAAACGCTATTACCATAGTTTGGTTCATACCACCCCTCCCTGCACCGGGATAATTGCCGGAATCAGTATTATAGTAGTTGTCGGCCGGCGGGGAGGGGATTGTTGTCATGATTTAGCCATAAGGGAGAGGTAAAGAAAAAAATAACCGAATATTCTGAGATAATAGGAGGGAAATACATGAGTCTGTTTCGTAAAAAAAATATTGCGGAACTAATCCGGACCAGCGAGAAAAATGGGTTGAGGAAGACGCTGGGGGCGACCGACCTGGTTTTATTAGGCATCGGCTGTATCATTGGCACCGGGATTTTTGTGCTTACCGGGGTTGCTGCGGCCAAATACGCCGGGCCCGGCATCATGCTGTCTTTTGTTTTGTCCGGTCTGGCCTGCGCTTTTGCCGCCTTAGCCTATTCCGAGCTATCCGCCATGGTGCCGGTTACCGGCAGTGCTTATACGTTTGCTTATGTGTCCATGGGGGAGGTGGTGGCCTTTGCGGTCGGCTGGGCGCTGATTTGCGAATACACGATCGGCTCGGCGGCGGTAGCAGCCGGCTGGTCAGGTTATATGGTCGGGCTGCTCAAGTCGGCCGGCATTGACTTGCCTACGGCCTGGACGGCGGTCCCGGCTGACGGCGGTATCCTGAATGTCCCGGCGATTGTAATTACTGCTTTCCTTACTTACTTATTAATGCTGGGAACCAGAGAGAGCGCCAGGCTCAACAAAATTCTGGTATTTATCAAATTAGCCTGTATCGGTTTTTTCCTGTTTATGGCCACGCCTCATGTTGACCCGTTAAACTGGCAGCCGTTTCTGCCTTTCGGCTGGGGCGGTGTGGCCACCGGGGCCGCCATCGTCTTTTTTGCTTATATCGGCTTTGATACTGTATCCACTGCTGCGGAGGAATGCAAAAATCCCAACCGGGATGTGCCGATCGGCATTGTCGGTTCGCTGGTTATCTGCACCGTGCTGTATATTGCCGTTGCGGCTGTCCTGACCGGGGTTGTGCCTTACTCCAGCCTGAACAACAGCGAACCGGTGGCTTATGCCTTGCGGGCCATTGGGATGAACTTCGGCAGTGCTCTTGTGGCCCTGGGGGCCATTTGCGGCATTACCACAGTACTATTGGTCTTTATGTATGGCCAGACCCGGGTGTTCCTGGCGATGGCCCGTGACGGCATGATTCCGCAAAGTCTGGTGAAGATTCACCCTAAATATAACACCCCGCATGTGATTACAATAATTGCCGGGTCCGTAGTGGCGGTGCTGAGCGGTTTGCTGCCGATCAACATTATTGCCGAGCTCTGCAATATGGGCACCCTTTTTGCCTTTATTCTGGTCTCCATCGGCGTAGGGGTGCTCCGCCGGACCCAGCCTGATGTACACAGACCTTTCCGCTGCCCGGCCGTTAGCGTGGTTGTGCCGCTGGCCGTGCTGCTGTGCGGGTACCTTATGATGAATTTGCCGGTAGAAACCCTGACCTTCTTTGGGGTCTGGTATATAATCGGCATGATCGTGTATTTTACCTATAGCCGCAAAAACAGTACGATGGCCTCAAAACCTGCTGAGGGTTCGTCAGATGACTAAGCGGCAGGCGATAAGCCGTTGATTTTTATTCCAGGAGGAAGTTATTATGCCCAAACAGATTTGAGGCGGCCGTGAAAGCCGGCGGGACCAGGGGCCGCAGGCCCAGCCAACAGGCTAGAGCTATGAACAATGCCCCTGCTGTTGCCAACTGGCAACGGCAGGGGCTAAAATCGCGGCCGATATATCCTTAGCAGATGGGGTTGCTGCCCGGTGCTGTTATTTAATCTCAATCCGGCTGGGTTGGCCGGCTTTTTTCGTTTCTTTCGGCAAAGTTGTTTTCAGCACCCCGTTGTCAAAGGCCGCTTCAATGCCGTCCTGCCGGACATTATCGATGAAAAATGCCCGCCGGAATTCACCGTATTTGCGCTCCCGCCGGACGTAAGAGCCGGTTTTATTTTCAACAACATCCTCCCGTTTGGCAGCGATGGTCAGATAATTATTGGCATAATCGACCTCAATGGACTCTTTGTTGATGCCCGGTAAGTCGGCGTCAATGAGATAGGCATCCTCCGTTTCGGTGAGGTCCACCTGGAAGGACTGCCCGCCGTTGTGAGTCAGGGGGGCAAAAAAGTCTTCATTAAAGAAGTTCTCGACCAGTTGATTAAAGTAATCACCACGCTTTACCAGATTGTTGCTGTTTTTGCGGAACGGTACCAGATCAAACATAATCTCAACCTCCAATAATGTAATGTATTTGGCCTGCAGTTTAGCAGGTTTTCTTATACATATGATAGCATAAAGTCAGCAAAAGTCAAAAAGTAATATAAGATCAAATATTGTTAATTTGCTAAAATACAGCGAAATATTTTACATTATCTGGGCAAATCATAAAATTGCACTGTCTTACTTGCTGTTACAGGGTAAGTCCCCAGCGGGAATTATTGGCTGCAGGGAGGAAGCCGTTACAGTGGCCAACAGGCCGGCTTAGTATTGCGTATGAACAGCAGCAGGCTCTTGCGTTGGCTGAGTAAGCCTGTGTAATTGCAGGGCCGTTGCCAAAGTCAGCCTGGTTTCATGGCAATCCAGCGAAAGCTCCAGGATTTGTTCAATCCGTTGCTTGCGCAGCTGGATGGTCTTATGATGCAGATACATCTGTCCGCCTATTTCTTTAAAACTCAGCCCGGACAGGAGTTTTTCCAGGGTTTCGACAAGATGGGTGCCTGCGGCTTTATCATGGGCAATAAGCGGGCCAATCAATCTTTTTATATAGTTATGCGCGTCATCTGTTCTGGCAAACGGGGCTAAAACCTGATAAATACCACAATCGTCATAGTGGTAAATCTGCTGGCCGGGCCAGATGCGGGTTCCAATCGCCGCCGCTGTCGCCGCATTATGCAGGCGGCTTGCAAACAGGCTTAAGCCGGCGGCATAGTTAGCAAGCCCAATGACAATCTGCAGGTCGGGAAAATACAGAGATATCTCTTTGCTATATTCCCGGGCTGTTTCCAATTCGGCTGTTTTACGGTCAGTTGTTTTCGGAACCGGGACAATAACAGCAATACCGCTGGTTGTTTCCCAGGCAATTGTGCTTTCCTTCCGGCTGAGGAAGTCAACAAGTGCGTCAATAATCTGCTGTTTGCGGTGTAAGTTATGCTCATCAGCCACTAGTGTATCCAGGCTGGTTATAGTCAACACCAAGCAAGAAAAATTTTGCGGGATATAAATTTTATTTTGCCTGGCTATATGCAGCATCTCCAGCTCACTGCCACTTTTGGCAAGGGTCAGCTGATTGAAAAACTCAGCTTTTTTTCTTCGTTCATAGGCCTGGCGTACAAGGCTCTCGTTTCTTTTGCGTTCACTAATATCCCTGGTTACGCCCAGATAACCAACAAAGTCACCTTCATTATTGCTGGCAATACTCACCAGCGATTCTGTCCAAATGATTTTCTCATTGTGGCGAACCTGTTCGCTCTCAATGATCAATGGTTTTTTGGCGGCAGCTTCATTGGCAAAGGCAATACTGGCTTCGTGAAAAATTGCCTGCAAGCATGGCATCGGTGTTTCGACTGCTGTTTTGCCGGTAAACTTTTCCGGTGCATAGCCTGTTAATTTTGTTATGGAAGGACTGATGTAACAGACTTTCATAGACTTGTCGAGCAGCCAGATTACATCATCGGTGTTTTCGGCAATCAGCCTGTATTTTCTTTCACTTTCAGCAATTGCCGCCTGGCTTTTTTCCAGCTCGGCAATGTAGCGCTGCTCATTTTCTGTTGCCTGCTGCAGCCGGATAATCATAGTATTGAAAGATAAAGAAAAGTCACCCATAAAATCAACACGTTGGCTGTAGTCGCCAGCAGCTACCATGCTGGTTTGCCAGGTCAAATGCCTGAGATTGGCCTGCAAGGCTTTTAGGGCTCCCGGGAAGTAGCCGCGCAACCCCAGGGTCTGGGATAAATCCCCATTCGATAATGTGTTGGCAAATTCGCAGATTGCTGTAAGATCATTAACTAATTGTCCCAGGAGCGGTGATTTATCCGCGTATTCCGCAAGTCCCGGCGGCAGCCCTTTTTTCTTAATCAGACTATGGATGAGCTTTATTATTTCATCCAGTTCGGCTTTTAACTCCGGGTTCAATGATTAGACCTCCCTGCGATCTGCCGGTTGGCCGGCAAGTTTGTTAGCGGCGGCAACTTCAGCCACAAACCGGCAGGTCCGGTCACCGGTGCACCAGCAATCGACCTCTTTGACGGTATATTCCCGGCCGGTATAGCTTGCAAAAATGCCGGCAATGAAGCCCTCATCATACACGCATATCTCATAATCCAGTTCAGGCAAGCCGGCGCAGTCCAGATCTTCGGCAATGCTGAGCACATATCTGCCCCGGGCGTGATCGGCTGCTTCTATCCGCAGGATCCCAATCCCCTTTTCAGCCAGGGTGGATTGGAATGTTTTGATAAAATCACTGAAATCATTAAATGCTGCCGCTGCTTTCATTACGTTCTGATAAAACTGTTTGCCTGCCAGCAGGCCGGCCTGATAAAACAGCTTGTCTGCCGCTTCTGTACCATATGTTTGTTCGAGGACATCCCGGAAGCTAAACTGCATCAAGCGGTAAATTTCCGTCCGGACCATTGGTCCGAGGTTTGGCCTGCCTTCGGCAATATCTCCCAAAAGATCCCAGTTGAATTTATATCGTTGCGTCATTATGGATACCTCCCTGCTTATTCCTCCAATACTGGAACATTGTTACATTAGACATTTTTCCTGTTTATCCTTCAAGCGTTTGCCGCCAAAACAAAGCTCACTATCCCTGCGGGATAGTGAGCTTTGTTTATTTGCTTAATTTGTTGTATGCCTGAGAGATTGAACGGGTTTGCCGGCACTGTCATAATGGAGGTAAGCCTGTTCCCTGCTTGGCATATCCGGTCTGTTTCTGGCGGGAACCGCAGGTTTGGCGCTTTTCGCAAGCAGCCTATAAGCCGACTATTGCTGCATTGCTTCCAAAAATCTCTGTAAGGCTTGCTTTTGCCTGGGGGTCAGTGTCTGGATAATCGGCAGCAGAGCTCTTATATCAGGCGTGATGTCAGGCGTGCCGTCGGCAAAAAATTCCGCGAGAGAGAACCCTAACGCACTGATAATCCGCTCCAGTGTATCGAAAGCCGGTTGCTGGTGGCCACTTTCAATACGGCTCAAATTCGCTTGGGAAACTTCGCATTTCTGGGCTAAATGATTCATGCTGATGTTTTGGCATTCCCGGGCTTCTTTGATTTTCTGCCCTATTTTCATAAGCATGCTCCTTTGTTATATGGATTCGTATAGCTAGTGTAACACAAGCAAATTCAAGATTTATATACTTATAAGTATTGACATTAATCCCAAAAAGTATAAGAATATGATTAAGTTTGTATCGGAGGTGAGGAAATGACTAACCTCGGCAAGCAATTGGCTCGATTGCGAGCAAGTAAAGGCCTGTCTCAGAACAAACTGGCAATTATCTCAAAAGTACCGCAATCGGCTATCAGTGAAATTGAAGCAGGCAAGCGCAAGAATCCGGGAATTTTTTATCTGCAGCAGCTGGCGGCTGCTCTGGGGGTCACGCTGGTGGAACTGACGGAATTTGATTACCGGCAACATAACCGGTAACAGGAATACTAGCCGAAAGGAGGAGGCTTATGGCACAGGAAACCGAAGTTCATGTGGCCCGGCAGCCTATATTTGATAATAAGCTGAATGTTTTTGGCTACGAACTGTTGTTTCGCAGCCATTTTATCAACAGCTATGACCGTGCCGACGGTGATCATGCCACGCATGATGTCATTGCCAACAGCTTTTTGCTATTTGGCCTGGAAACACTGACAAGCGGTAAAAAAGCATTTATTAATTTTACCGCTAATTCATTAAAAAAAAATTTCCGCAATGCTGCCCCGAAAATTCGTAGCTGTAGAGATTCTGGAAGATATTATCCCGGATGCGGCCATTATTAATGCTGTATAAGCTGATCAGGACTTATGAGCAAGGCGAATGGCAGGCTTATGCCGGGTGTGTGGCTGAGCTGGGAATCAATGAGCAGGATGTGGCCAAATCTTATCGTGAATCCTTATTATGGGCCCATGACCAGGTTGTGGCCAATTATTAACTCAGGGTTGCGAGGTAAGACAAAATGAGAGAGGATAATTTGCTTATTGCTGGTTTTATAGCTTTTGGCAGCGCAATTATGAGCCTCTACAACGGCTTTCGCGGGTATCAGGCCAGCCGTACCCGTAAGCTGAGCCGCCTGTTGCTGCTGGTATATGGAATAGTATGTGTATTGGTTTTGGCGGTTGCTGCTGCCCTGATAAGGAATGTCCCGGCTTATTGGCGATTTCTTGCCGCCTGCAGCTGGTGTGTCTTCTGCAGCGTGTTCTGGCAATTTCTCCTTTATAGTGCGGACCGCTGTGACCGGGCCAGGGGGCGAAATACGCAGTTAGGGGTAATCCCGGCGGAAATAGAGCGTAAGCTCGCGGAGCTAGAGGCGTGTAATGCGGACCTGCAGCAGGAAATCAGAGACAGCAGGGCTGCCGCCGCCCTGGTCCAATATCATGCCAATTATGACTATCTTACCGGTTTGCCTAACCGCCGCCGGTGTTACGAGCAGATCGCCGCGGCGCTCGCCGGGGACCGGGATAACAGGACCTTGGCGGTGCTGTTTCTTGATTTGGATGATTTTAAACTGCTCAATGACAATTTAGGCCACGCCTGCGGCGATTCGGCATTGAAGCAGGTGGTTGAGCGGATTAAGACTGTTCTGGGTCCCGGGGCGATGCTGGCCAGAATTGGCGGCGATGAATTTCTTGTGCTTCTGCAGGGCGGCAGCGGGCAGGAAGTGGCGGCGGCGGCCGCCACAACAGCAGCTTCTATCAGGCAGGTGTTTATGTATCCTTTTTGCTTGGATAACTGCGAATTTTTTTTGTCGGTAAGCACCGGGATTGCCCTTTGTCCGCAGCATGGTCTGGATGCAGACACGTTGATTAAAAATGCCGATATAGCTATGTACATGGCAAAAAATAATGGTAAGAACAAATACCGGTTTTATTCAGCGGCCCGGGAGCACGGCAGTGCTGCCGCCAGCGGGGGAGGGACTAATAACAGCCTCAACAGAAGGGAGTCAGGTTTATGAAAAATCATAATATGAAGCCGCCTGTGCCCTTGAGGGTAAAGATTTTTCTTAAGCTCATAGCCTTGAACTTTTATAAATTCTGATGGGGAAAAATGATGCAGCAGGCAGCATGAGGCTGCCTGCTGCATCGTCCGGACGGTTAATTCTCTGCTGCCGGCGCTTTTAGTTTCTGGATTTGCCGGTACAGCGCCAGTTCTTCGTCTGTCAGTCTGGCTGGAATATCAATGCGGATTTTGAGGAAAAGATCGCCATAGCGGCCAGGTCCCTGGGGCAGGCCTTTGCCTTTGAGGCGCAGCTGCTGGCCGGAGCGGACGCCTGGCTGTACCTTTACCTGCAACTGGCCGTGAGGGGTTGACACCGGTATTTTAGCACCGAGTACGGCCTGCTCGGGCAGCAGGGTCAGGTCCATGGTCAGATCCGCCTTGTTGGCCAACTGCCAGGAAGGGTGGGAGGCGGCTTTAATGTGGAGATAAAGGTCGCCGTCGGCACCGCCGCCATGGCCCTGACCGCCGAGGCCTTTGAGGCGCAGGCTGGCCCCGGGGTGCAGACCGGGCGGGATTTTGACTTTGACAGTCTTGCTCTCCTCGGTCATGCCCAGACCGCCGCAGGCCGGGCAGACGCCCCGGCTGGTGAACCGCTGGCCGGCGCAGGCAATGCAGGCATTAGGCGTGGTCAGATGCAGGTCTTTTTCCGCTCCGTTTAGTAATTCTTCAATCGACAGGCTGATTTCGGCCTCAATATCTTCGCCTTTGAAGCTCGCCGGCCGGCCTGTCTGCCGCCGCTGGGCAAAATCCTGACCAAATATGTTAGCGAAAAAATCGCTGAAGCCAAAGCCGCCCAGATCAAAATCGGCTGTGTTATGGGTACTGTAGGCAAAACCGGTGCCGGCCGGTTCAAAGTCCTGGCCAGTCTGCCAATTGCGGCCTAACTGATCGTATTTGCTCCGCTTCTCGGGATCACCCAGCACTTCATAAGCCTCATTGACGGCTTTGAATTTTTCTTCGGCAGCCTGTTTGGCATCCCCCTGGTGCAGGTCGGGGTGATGCTGACGGGCCAACTGGCGGTAAGCCTGCTTAATTTCTTTGTCAGATGCTGTCCGGGGTATGCCCAGAACCTCGTAATAGTCGATGTATTTCATCAGCATCGCCCTCCTTTACCGGGGCTGATTTATTTTACTCATATTCGGCGTCAATAATATTGTCGTCACCGGCCGGCGGTGGCTGGTTGGCGGCCGGGGGCTGATACTGGCTGGCCTGGGTATAGGCTTGTTCCAGTTCGGCCTTGGTCTGCTGCAGTTTATCGATGGCAGCATTTTGCTCGACCGCCGCTTTGGCCTGGGCCACCGCCTCGCTGAGCCGGCCGCTCAGATGAGCCGGCAGGGTGGCTGTATTTTTGTCCAGCAGGGTTTTGGCCTGATAACTGAGACTGTCCAGATCATTTTTTAGCTCCCCCTGGCGGCGGCGTTCTTTATCTTCAGCCGCATACTGCCTGGCATCGTCCACCATTTTGTCGACAGCCGCTTTGTCCAGATTGCTGGAGCCGGTAATGGTGACAGACTGCTCTTTGGTGCTGGCCTGGTCTTTGGCACTTACCGTCAGGATGCCATTGGCATCAATATCAAAGGTGACCTCAATCTGCGGCACACCTCTGGGAGCCGGCGGCAGGCCGCCAAGCTTAAACCGGCCCAGGGTCCGGTTGTCGGCCGACATCTCCCGTTCGCCCTGCAGCACGTGAATCTCCACCTCGGGCTGGTTGTCGTCAGCGGTGCTGAACACCTGACTGTGCCGGGTCGGAATGGTGGTGTTGCGGTCAATAATCCTGGTCATAATGCCGCCCATTGTTTCCACCCCCAGGGACAGCGGGGTTACGTCAAGCAAAACTACATCCTTGAGCTCACCGCTTAAGATACCGGCCTGAATAGCCGCGCCCACAGCCACGACCTCATCGGGGTTGACACTTTGATTGGGGGTTTTACCGGTTAGGGTTTTAACCAGGTTGTGGACCGCCGGTATGCGGGTGGAGCCGCCTACCAGAATAACCTCATCGACGGCGGCCGCCGTTAGCTTGGCATCAGCCAGCGCTTTTTCCACCGGCAGCCGGCAGCGTTCCACCAGGGCATGGGTCAGTTCATCAAATTTCGCCCGGCTGAGTTTGGTATCAAGGTGTTTGGGTCCGTTGGCATCGGCCGTGATGAACGGCAGATTAATCGAGGTTTCCGACACTGACGATAATTCAATTTTGGCTTTTTCGGCCGCTTCGGTTAACCGCTGCAGGGCCTGTTTGTCGGCCAGCAGGTCGATGCCGTGATCTTTTTTGAATTCGGCGGCCAGCCAGTCGACGATGACTTTATCGAAATCATCACCGCCCAGGTGGGTGTCGCCGTTGGTGGCTTTGACTTCAAAGACCCCGTCGCCCACTTCCAGGATGGAAACGTCAAAAGTGCCGCCGCCCAGATCGAAAACAAGAATAGTTTCGTTTTTCTTTTTATCAAGACCGTAAGCCAGGGCCGCGGCTGTGGGCTCGTTGATAATTCTCAGTACGTTGAGACCGGCCACCCGCCCGGCGTCTTTGGTAGCCTGCCGCTGGGCATCATTGAAATAGGCCGGGACGGTAATGACTGCTTCGGTGATTTTTTCACCCAGGTATTTACCGGCATCGTCTACTAGTTTGCGCAATACCAGCGCGGAAATTTCCTCCGGTGCGTAAGCCGTATCATCAACGACAAACTTTACCGCATTTTTGGCATCGGCGCTGATTTTATAAGGCACCAGCTTAGCCTCGGCCGAGATTTCATCATTGCGGCGGCCAATGAACCGTTTTACTGAGGCAAAGGTTTTAGCCGGATTGAGTACTGCCTGCCGTTTGGCCAGCTGGCCGACAAGACGCTCCTTATCCCGGAAGGATACGACGGAAGGCGTGGTCCGGCTGCCTTCTGCATTGGCAACGACTGTCGGCCGTCCTCCCTCCAGTACGGCAATAACCGAATTGGTTGTACCTAGATCAATACCCACTATTTTTGCCATAATTATACGCCTCCTGATTTGTTAATATTCATATGCACTGATTGCGGTTGGATATTCACTTTATGCAAATGTTTACAATTACATATTACCAGATAATTGTTATTGATTGGAGTTCCTAATTATCTGATTTAAGCTGATTTCCGGCTTTGTCAGGCAATTAAAGGCAATGGTGATCATAATGCGCATCCTGTATAACTATTTCTGACTTTTTGACTTTATTTGACCTATTGAAGTGAATTATGCATACTAAGCAAGCAAAAACGGCTGTAACGCCTAAGCAAAATCTCAGGTGTAAGCCGGCTCAATGCAAAAAACGGTCTGGACCCTGGCGCGGCTTCAGACCGTTTTCCTGTGGATTGTCGTTTAACTTTTTAACACTAGTTTTCCCTTTATGGCTTCGCGGCCGGCAATGTGCATATTCAACCCCAATTTTTCCGGGGCAAGTCCCAGCGCCAGTCCTACTAACTGGGCCAGATGCAATACCGGCATCTCCTGCCGGCAGCCCACCGCCGTCTGACCTTCCGGCTGATTCATGTCCAGCGACATCTGGCACAGCGGACAGGGGGTTACGATACAGTCCGCTCCGGCGTTGACCGCACTGTGATTGATTTCACCGGTAATGCGAATCAGGTCCTCGCTGGCCGTATAGGTAGCATGGAAGCCGCAGCAGTTCAGTCTGGCCTCATAGTCGGCAGGTACAGCACCGAGGGCGCGAATGAGGTTTTCCAGCGACTGGGGATTAGCATGGTCTTCAAAATCCATCAGGACCGGGGGGCGGAGGATATGGCAGCCGTAGTAGGCAGCCACTTTAAGACCGGTTAGGGGACGGTTAACCAACCGCTGCAGCCGGTCCAGGCCATAGTCGCTCAGCAGCACCCAGAGTAAATGGGTGATATCGCTGGTGCCCCGATAGGTAAGGCCGGCAGCAGCCAGGAGTCTGTTGACGGTTTCTTGCTGGCCGTTGTCGAGCTTGGCTTTGGCTTGGCGCAGCATTAAGGTGCAGGTATTGCACACCGTTAACAGCGGCAGTTCCATTTGCTCGGCTAAGGCGATATTACGGGCGTTAATGGCTGTTGCCGCCAGATCGTCCACGTCCTGCACATGGGACGCGCCGCAGCAGGTCCAGCCGGGGATTTCGCGAAGCTCAATCCCCAGTACTTTGGCCACAGCAGTAGTGGCCAGATAGTTTTCTTTGGCCGCTCCCTCCAGTACACAGCCCGGAAAAAATGCGTATTTCATTATTGCTCACTCTCCCTTGCTGCGTTGAGGATGGCCTTAAGCTGCGCATGGCCTTTGACCTTGTGCGGGAACTGGAAAGGATTGAGTTTGCCGCGGCGCAGCAGGCGGAGGGCCAACGGGAATTTGGCCATGGAGCCTCGCAGGCCGACACTGCGTACCGACAATTTAGTTTCATTCAGGCGGCCGGTAGCCTCAATGTCCTGCAGGAAGGCCAGGGCATGGCGGGCGCCGGGATTATCGGTATAACCCAGCTTGATGGATAACCGGCGCAGCCGGGCAATATCTTCGCCGGGAGCTAACCCTTTGGGACATTTTGTGCTGCATTCGACGCAGTGCAGACAGCGCCAGAGGCCTTTATCAACAACCGCCTTAACACGTTCGGCTGCCGACTTGTCCCGGGTATCGGCAACAAATTTCCATACTTTAGAATAGGTAAAAGGCTCGAGGAAATCCTTGTTGTTCGCACTGAGCTTGGAACATTCGGAGGCACAGGCACCGCAGAGAATACAGCCGGCCTGGGTGTTGATTTTCTTAAAGTCGGCCGCGTTTTGACGACAGCCTTCCCGGGCGTTGAATTCGTCTTTGGGGTTCAGCCAGGTGTTGGCGGCCAGTAACCGCTCGGCCTAGGGCTCCCAGTTAACGACAAGGTCGCGAATAACCTGGAAGTTTTGGATTGGCCCGATGGTCAGCGTATCACCGCAGCGGCCCAGGATACCGTCAAGCGGGGTTTCACAGGCCAGCAAGGCCTGGCCATTGACACGAACGGCGCAGGCACCGCAGACCGCTGTCCGGCAGGCGGCGGTGAAAGCAAGGGTGGGATCAATGGTTTCCTTGATGGTGATCAGGCCCCAGAGAATGGTTTTGCCAGGCTGATGGGGGAAGGTATATTCCTGGATGAAATTTTTTGCTCCGTCAAAGCGTTCAATTTTATAGGTTATCTGGCGCATCAATATTTCCTTTCTGCCGGCGGGTAGTTGGTGATGACAACTGGCCGGTAAGATATATTGTACGACTGGCCTGCCCGGGACACGAGGGTGTGTTTCAGGAAGTTGGCATCATCACGGCCGGGGAAATCGGCCCGGCAATGGCTGCCCCGGCTCTCCTGACGGTTCAGGGCGCCAAGGACGACTGTTTTGGCCACGGTAAGCATGCTGCCGAGTTCGATGTAGCTGACAAAGGCCGTATTGTAGAGCTTGTTTTGGTCAGGCACCATCACGGCCTGGTACTCCTGCAGCAAGCTGTCAACGACTGTGAGGGCAGCCTGCATTTCCTCGCCACTGCGAAATACGCCGACCTTATTCCACATGACTTCCGCCAGCCGGTCGCGGATCGAGGCGGTAGTAACGCCTGTTTTTCTGGCGGTAACCGAGTCATACCTGACCTCCCAGGCCCGGGCGGCCTGGCCAACCGGAGCCTGATTGACGGCTTGCCGCTGCCGGGCGCAAGCGGCCGCGCCCTGACCGGCAAACTGGCCAAAGGCAACAATGTCGGCCAGCGAGTTGCCGCCAAGGCGGTTAGCGCCGTGGACTGAGATACAGGCCGCCTCGCCGGCGGCAAAAATGCCTTCAACCGCGGTCGCACAGGTGCGGTAGTCAATGACATCAATGCCGCCCATCGAATAATGGCAGCTGGGGCGGATCGGGATTGGTTGTTCAATCGGATCTACCTGTTCAAAGGTGATTGCCAGCTCGCGAATCTGGGGCAGACGCTCCAGGATTTTATCCCGGCCCAAATGACGCAGATCCAGTTGCACGTAGGCGCTCAGGCCTTCACCAAAGCCGCGTCCCTCTTTAATCTCGGTCTCAATGGCCTGGGAGACAAGGTCACGGGTGGCAAGCTCCATCTTTGCCGGCGCATAACGGGCCATAAAGCGTTCACCCTGGTTGTTTAGCAGATAACCGCCTTCCCCGCGGGAGGCTTCTGACATCAGGATGCCGGTGCCGGCGAGGCCGGTAGGGTGGAACTGAATAAACTCAGGGTCTTTGACCGGGATGCCGGCCTCAAAGCAAGCGGCAATACCGTCGCCGGTCGAGGTAAATGGATTGGTGGTACGGAGCCAGTACATGCGGCCGGCGCCGCCGGTGGCGACAATAATCGCTTTGGCCGCAATGGGAACAATCCGGCCGCCTTTTAAATCATAAGCGACTACCCCGCATAGCCGGCCCTGGTCGGTAACAATTTGCAGCAGGTACCATTCTGCCAGCATGGTTACGCCATGCTGCAGGCACTGCTCATACAGGGTGTGCAAAATAACATGGCCGGTTACGTCGGCTGAGAAACAGGTCCGGGGTGAGGATGCGCCACCGAAGTTGCGCTGAGCAATCCGGCCCTGGCCGTCCCGGGAGAAGGGGACGCCCAGGTAATCCAGTTCCCGGATGGCGGCAGGCATGCTGCTGATAAAGTATTCAATGGCATCCTGGTCGCCGAGATAGTCGCTGCCTTTTACGGTATCAAAAATATGTTTTTCAATAGAATCATTAGGATCGGCATTCTGCAAAGAACCGTTGATGCCGCCCTGGGCACAGCCGGTGGCTGAGCGGGTGGGGAACATTTTAGTCATCAGACCGACCGCGAGGCCCTGTTGCCGGCCTGCTTCCAGGGCCGCCCGCATGCCCGCGCCGCCGCTGCCGATAACGAGTACGTCAAAGTTAAGCATAGTTCACCTCGATGATAGTATTATATATAACGCAACCTATATGCAGCCGGCCATGTTAGCTTTGCCAGTATGCCTTTTATCAAGGACAATCAGGTTCACGACAGAGATTATCTATACTTTAGCACCGGTACATAAGTAATTAAAATATCGATATTCTATGGTACAATAGGTAGTGACTATTAAAAATGGAGGAATCATACGTGGAATTGCGTCAACTTGAATATTTTGAGGCTGTTAGCAGGCTGCAGAACTTTACCAGGGCGGCCGAAGAGCTGCATGTGGCCCAGCCATCAATTACTAACGCTATTCAGAAGCTGGAAGAAGAACTGGGGGTATTCCTGTTTGACCGCAGTCAGAAAAAGATTGCTATCACTGCTGAGGGGCAAGCCTTTCAGATTAGAATCAAAAAAATTTTGTTTGATGTCCGTCAAGCTGTCCATGAAATGGAGGATTTTCGCAAGCTGAACCGGGGGAGTATTAAATTTGCGGCTCCGCCAATGATTGGGGCCTATCTTTTCCCCAATATTTTCAACCTGTTTAAGAGTGCCTACCCCAATCTCGATTTAGCGGTGTATGAAGAAGGTTCTTTGGCGGCCCGGTCAATGCTGGAAAAAGAAGAATTGGATTTAGGCCTGATTATCCTGCCTAAGTCTTCAACCGTGCTCAATACTGTTCCTGTTACTCAGCAAGAGATCATGCTGTGTCTGGCGCCTGAGCATCGCCTGCATACTGCCAAGCCGGTTGCTTTCAGTCAATTGCAGGCCGAGCCTTTCATCCTGTTAAAAGAAGAATTCTATCACCGCCAGTTAATACTTGAAGAATGTGCGCGCCACGGTTTTACCCCCCGTATTGTGTTTTCTTCCAATCAGATCGAGACAATTAAGGCAATGGTCGCAAGTAATGCCGGCATTTCTTTTTTAATGAACATGGTGGTTCGTAACCAGCCTAATTTGGTTGGTGTGCCGCTGGCTGAGCCTTTGACAATCACGATCGGCCTTGCCTGGAAGAAGGGAAAATATCTGTCAAAAGCGGCCCAGGCTTTTATTGATTTTATTATTGCTTATACTAAGTCGCCCAGCTTCCGGGGACTGGAAAAACCATGAACAAATAGTATTACCGCAAACTGCTGTTGTCTTCTTCCGTCCTTTTGCATATATATGGTATAAGACGCGAAAGGAGGGTAACAATGACACACATAGAACCATGGGATCGGCCGCAATATTGTACTGCCGGCATCAGCGCCGGCTCGAAGTCTCTTGTCGTCCAGCAGGTATTGGGCGCACAGGATGTTCAAAAATCAATTGATGTGCATGTGGTGGTGCCGCGCCACAAACCTGCCATTGAGCAAATCGTTGATGTTTTTGTTAAAAGACTGCAAATTAACAGTGTTGATGTCATACACAATAAGGTTAT
The DNA here is from genome assembly GCF_007641255.1 of Sporomusa termitida. Classification (NCBI taxonomy): domain Bacteria; kingdom Bacillati; phylum Bacillota; class Negativicutes; order Selenomonadales; family Sporomusaceae; genus Sporomusa; species Sporomusa termitida. The sequence continues at coordinate 3,838,994 of NZ_CP036259.1, read as the reverse complement.
TGTCAGAGGAAAATTCGAGGTTAAGGCCTTATATGTCGCCTGCCGGCCAAGGCAGCCGGTGCACGCCGTGGAAGTGTGGCCGATTCGTTTCACGGCCCACGCCGATATCCCGGGGGCCAGGCGGGGGATGGACGCCGATGCCGGCGTTTTCGTAGAGTTTGTGGATTATGATGTTGATAAGCACTGCCGTGCCTATTGGCACAAAAAAAAGGGTCATGACTATGATGATTGTGATGACTGGGATGATGACTGTGACTGCGATGATTATGATGATGACTGCGACGACTGGGATGATGACTGCGACTGCGATGACGGTCATCATAAGCACAAGAAGCATAAAAAACATAAGTGCAAGCCTGACTGTGGCTGCGATCACGATCATGACCATCATTGCAAACCGCACAAAAGACCGCGTCGCTGCACCCGGCGATTTGATGTCGCGGTTGTACTGCGGGTTACCGTCAAGGTAATGGCTGACCGTGAGGTTATGTTATATCAGGGAACCCAGGGGCTGCCGTATAAACCGAAAGGATAAATTGCAATAAGGCACTATGTGAGGCAGCCAAGGCCCAGATAGTGCTTTTTTTTTGCCATTAAGCAAGCGGAGCTTTAATTTTTTAAGTTAGGGTACGATATCTTACGGGCGTTATGCACCGTCAAAACAGCCAGGAGGTATGACGGGCGGGGGATTTTTCTGCGGAGATTGCCCGCAGGCTGCCTGAATAATTCCCGCCTACAGCAGGTTATATTATGTCTATAACCTTGAGGAGGAATGGCATGTCTGGTGTGCCCACAAATGAGCAATTAACGCAGTTAACCCAGGCTCTAACCCAGGCCCGGATTGAATACTGGCTGGCATATAATCTGTTTACCTGGCAATGGTGGTTTCTTTTAGCCTTGCTTATTGTGCCGTGGATCATCTTCTATTACACGGCTGACCGGAGAAAACTGCCGGAGCTGTGGTTATTCGGGCTATTCATGCACTTAATCATTATGAGGCTGGATACCATCGGCTTTGAAACCGGATTCTGGACATATCCCTACAAGCTGCTGCCATTTTCTTCCTTTGTTGCGTTTATTGACTCCAGCCCGCTGCCGGTGATCTATATGCTGGAATATCAGTATTTTCCAGGCTGGCGGGGATTTATCAGCATCAGCGTACTGACAGCTGGCGTATTTGCTTTTGTTTGTGAGCCTGTACTGGAGGCAATGGGGGTATATATGCCGCTGAACTGGCAGCACAGCTATGGTTTTCCCATCTATATCCTTATGCCTTGTGTGATGAAGGCCGTTGTGGAAAAAATCTACTCTGCGGCCAGGAAAGCGAATTCGTTAAGCAATAAGCGATAGCAACAAACAACCGGCCTCTCCGAAGCGGAGGCCGGTTGTTTGTTGCCACACTGTTTACCGGACAAGTACACTAATTTTGGTAACAAGATCCTGGAAGCTGGTACCGTCAAGGGTAAAGTTTTCGGCGAAAGCCTGCGGGGATGGGTAGTGCTGTTCTGTAGCGGCAGCATTATATTGCATGACTGACAATATATGATCGTAATAAGTAACAACATATTTTTGCCCGTTATAGGCAAAGATTATTTCTTCATAGGTGTTGATATCTTCATAAAAATCCTCGATGGTTCTGTATTTGTCAGGCAAAGCCTGCTGGGCGCCGGTTTTTAATTTAATGACAACCACGGTAACCGCCTCCTGTCCATTTTTCTTTATTATATCATAGCTATTACGAACAATATCCATGCTATAGTATAATCAAATCAAACTTTGGTCAGGAGGAGGGTGAGTTATGATATTCAGGCAGTTAAACCCGCAGGCCTGCCGTACGTACCTTATCGGCAGCAAAAACGATCCGCGGGTTATTATCGTCGATCCGGTAATTGACCATTTTAGTGATTACCTGGCTTTATTAAAAGGGGAAGGATTAAGCCTTACCCATGTTATTGACACTCACAGCCATGCCGACCATATCTCTGCCGGTTCGGCATTACGGGATGCAACCGGCTGCGAATATGTGATGCATGCAGCGGCGCCGCCGCAGTGTGTCAGTGCCCGCGTGCAGGATGGCGATATCCTCAGGTGCAATACCCTGGAGATTACCGTTCTGCATACACCTGGTCATACCCCTGATTCGATTAGCTTGCTGATTGGGGACAAGCTGCTGACCGGAGATTTTCTGTTTCTTGACGATGCCGGCGCCGGCCGGGACGATCTGCCGGGCGGCAGCCCGGGCGACCACTGGGAGAGTCTGAACAAACTCCGGGCTTTACCGGCTGAACTGGTCGTTTATCCGGCCCATGAATACAGGAACAGACAGCCGTCAACCCTTGGCAGGCAGCGGCAGAGCAATCCCCATCTGCAGCAACGCAGCAAAGAAGAATTTATTAAATATCTGGACGACCTGCAGCCGGACCCTGCCGATTGGATGCGTGATGTGCTTACGGCTAATTACGCCTGTGCCCAAGATCCGCAGGCGGCCTGGATTCCTGTTGATACGCCGGCCTGTGCGCTCAGGGGTACTATGGCTGCCGGTGTAAATGAGATTAAAGTCCGGTATATCGAAGCGCAGGAAGTAAGCCGCTGGCTGCAGACCGATACAACCGATGTAGTGCTGATTGATGTGCGGGAAAAGGAGGAACTGACCGGCCCGCTTGGGCAGCTGGCCGGGATACTCCATATCCCGATCGGCCGGCTGGCAGGCAGTCTGGCCGGGCTGCAAGCACATAAATTTAAAAAGATTGTGGTTGTATGCCGGTCTGACGCCAGGGCGACTACCGGTGCTCAAATCTTAACCAAGGCCGGTTTTGACAGGGTCTATGTTCTTAAGGGCGGGATGCTGGCCTGGAAACAACAAACAGCTAGTGGAAGGTTGTGACAACACAGACCGCAATAATCATAATGAGTTCTAAACAGGCCACCGGGCGCAGCGTTTTCAGGAAATCGGCTTTAAAATAATCCAGTGTCACCAATAGGCAGAGGTGGGCCGGGGACAGCATCTGTCCGGCCGTACCCAGGGCAAAACAGACCATCGCCAGCGTGATATCACCGGGTGACAAAACCGCGATGAAAGGAAAGGTTATAGCAACAAAGCCCTGGGAGGTACCTGTTAAAATCCCGGCAATAAAAGCAATTGCCCCAACAACGACAGCATTGGAGATTGCCAGGTTGTTGAGCAGTACGGCAATATCCTCAATGGCGCCGGTTTGCCGCAGGATGTTTTGAAAGAAAAGAATCGCCACAATGCCCCACAGCAGTTTGCGGTCCAGGGCATGAGCCAGCATAGCCCGGATACCGGTCAGGTTCTGCCGTAACAGCAGGACCATAGCGGCAACGACAAGGGCCATAGAAACGGCAGCGGCCAGTTTGAGGAAAACGACCAGCATAAAGTTCACAATGATAGGGCCTGCTGCCAGTGTAACATAATAATACCCGCGGTCTGCAGCCTGGCTGGTATTGACAGGTGCTGCTGGTGCCGGCTGTTTTTTCAGCATTGTCAGGAAAAACAGCCAGCCGATCACGGTCGCCAGGACTGTCAGCCAGGCCATATTGGCGATCAGGGCACTGAGCGGAATATTGGAAAGCTGGCTGGCAAGCAGCATACCGGTAAAAATCGGGTTGGTATATTCCCAGATATGGCGGAACCAATAGTTAATTGCTGTTTTCGTCTCCGGGGTCAGCTGATAGGGCTTGCTGGCGCTTTCCACTAAGGGCGCCGAGAAAATTGCCCCGCCCAGGGAGGGTAAAAAGCCGAGAAAAGCAGGCATTAATGCCAGCAGGATACGCTCACTGCGCAAGGCCCGGCGGGCGGTGGTCATTAAGCCGTCGATAATGCCGCCGGTACGCAGCTGATATTCAAGGCACATGACGAAATACAAGGCGAGCACGATCTCCCAGGTGCTGTGACTCTGCACGGTATTTATTACTGCCGTCTGGGCATGCAGCAGGTTACCGCCGGAGAGGAGCCATAAGACAGTGGTCCCGGCCAGCATTGCGTTGCCCATTTTTACTTTACGGTTCAGCAGGAAGACAATCAGGGCAAGGGTGACAAGAATTTTTAGGATGGCAAGCATATGACAACAGCTCCTGACAAAGAATAGATTATTGCTATATTCCAGCCGGAAAGAGCGCTACCTGCTGCCAGGTAGCGGTATCAGCTTCAGGCGTAACAGTGAACGGGATATCCGGCCGTTAGCGGCGGCGAATATCCCGTTGGTGCCGAATTACTTTTTCTGTTGGCTGTGGTTCATCGTTAACGCGATTTTAGCGTTTATCTCCACCAGCTGTTGAACAATATCGGGTTCAACGCCGTAGGCCTGGGCAGTGGCAATCACTTTCTCCCAGGCTTTGTCAATTGTTAGCAGATAGTCGCCGGCAGTCTCCCGGACCAAAACCATTCTGGCGCCATTGTCGGCTTTAGCAGATTTATGGCCGACAAGCCAGTCAATACTAACCTGGAAGTAGGATGCAATGCGGCTTAGGGTGGCAATATCCGGTTCCCGGCGGTCTACTTCCCAGGAGGCTAAGGTTGAACGGTCTACTTTAAGTATGGCGGCTAGCTCTTCTTGCGTTAGATGCTTTCTCAATTGCTTGATTCTTGTACCCAGGGTTTTCATAAGCCCACACTCCTCACTATTACCATAACGCGCTTATGTCCCAGGTTCAATTAATGTGTCCATAAGACATTGACGGAGAGGAATTTTACAATTACTGCCGAATTTAAGTGTCTTAATGACACTGAAAAGAGATGAGTTACATGGAGAGGGGGCGTTGGCGGTGATTAATATCTATCCGCGGGCAAATGACAGGGAGGCAGCCAGGATTTCCCGCCGGGATTTGATTGGGCTCATGGCTGTGGGGGTAGCGCATGGGATTAGAAATCCCCTGACTGTGATCAAAGGTTATTTGCAGTTACAGGACAAAAGGGCAGTCTGTTGCAGCGGTGAATCGTTAGCAATCATCCTGCAGGAATTAGGCAAAATTGAGGATTTTATAAGCGATATTATATTATTGGCTCATAATAAAACGAGTAAAAAAAGCCCGCAAAACCTGAATGACATTGTAAAAAAGGTATATCCGGCCATTCAGCAGGCTGCTGCCCCCAACGGTATTGCCGCCGAGCTGGTGTTAGCTGAGCGACTGCCGCTGGTGAATCTGGATACCGCTGAGATTGAACAGCTGATTATGCATCTGGCCGGCAACGGCATTGAGGCAATGGGGGCAGGCGGCAGATTAACGCTGGGTACCGCTCATGAGCAACAGGAGGTGATATTGTATGTCCAGGATGAAGGCCGGGGCATTCCGCGGGAACAGAAAAGCAAGATTTTTGCCCCGTTTTTTACCACCAAAGCGACCAATACCGGTTTGGGGCTGGCCGTCAGCCTTAGCATCCTGGAGAGACACCAGGGGCGGATCACTGTGCTGTCCGCACCAGGGGCAGGCAGTATTTTTAAAATACGGTTTCCGGTTGGGCAATAAGCCCGGAGCGGGCCGTTTATTGCCCCGGCTTGTAAAATGTGGTAATATAAATTAACCACATTTTATCAACAATATGGCGGTGAAAGCATGAATTATTTACTGTCCCGGATGGCTGACGGCGCCTATGTAATCGCCGTTGAAGATACCTATACCTGGGATGTTCCCTCTTATACAAACTTATATGTATTGCAGCGGAACGGCCAGACGATCCTGATCGATGCCGGTCTGAAGCAATATCAGCCGGCCATCATCGCCGCGCTTGCTGAAATTGGTGTGACGCCGGCGCAGGTTACTCATATTTTACTGACTCATGGGCATCATGATCATGTTGAGGGGGCTGAATGTTTTGGCCAGGCCCGGAAATTTGTGCATGCGGACGATTTGCCGTTCCTGCCGGCGCCGCTGGCGTCCCAGTTTGCTGCTTATGCGCCGCTGGCTGATGGCTTCCGTCTTACAGCCGCTGGTCTCAGTGATTTTGCGATAATTTTCGTCAATACTCACTCTCCCGGCTCGGTTGCCATCTATGATCACATCACGAAGGCCCTGTTTGTTGGTGATTTTTTCTGCTATTTTGGCGAAGCCCTGCCGGCCGGCGAACTTGTTTCCGCCAGTGACTATATCCGGCGGGGGTCCTGCCAGTATGTTGCCGGCCAGGCAGCTGCCGGCGGTACGGAGTTTGCGTCCTTTATCACCGGCTTAGGCAGGCTACGTGCTTACCAGCCTGATTTTTTTTGTACAGGCCATGGTGTTGTTTTACGTGATGATATTCAGGATTTTATTAACCAGTTGTGGCTGAGCGGGACCCGGAACCGGCAGGGATAAGATATAAGTGGGAGGAATCGTAATGAATTTTAGATTTGCGCACAACAATATTAATGTGCTGAACCTGGAAAAAAGCCTGGCCTTTTATAAAGAGGCGCTGGAATTAGAAGAAACCCGGCGTATTGAAAGACCAGGTTTTATCATTGTCTATCTGGGCGATGGGCAGACACCGCATAAATTGGAGCTGACCTGGCTGAAGGAGCGGCAGACTGCGTATAACCTCGGCGAAAACGAGTTTCATCTGGCCTTTACCACCAGCGACTTTGCCCGGGCTTATCAGCTCCATAAGCAGATGGGCTGTATTTGTTATGAAAACAAGGAAATGGGCATTTACTTTATTGCCGATCCGGACGGGTATTGGCTGGAGGTTCTGCCTGAGCGATTTTAGGTAAAGTAAAATATAATAGTAAGGTTGAAAACCGGATATAATAAAGAAGCCGGAACCCTGATAGAAAGGGTTCCGGCTTTGTTTCCCGATAAAAAGGGTAGCTTTCTCGGATAAAGGCAGCAGCGGCTTCTGCTTTCGCCAGCGTGTAAGCCGTGTTTCCTTTCTTTATAGAAACACGCTTAATATGCTTCCACAAATACTTCAAAGAAGCCTTTGGGATGAATACAGGCAGGACAGAGTTCGGGGGCATGGTCGCCTGTATGGATATAGCCACAGTTGTTACATTTCCATTCCACGGCACAGTCTTTTTTGAGCACCGTTTCGTTGATCAGATTATTGTATAGCTTTCTGTATCTGGCTTCGTGGTGTTTTTCCACTTCGGCTATTTTCCTGAATACGACAGCGATCGCCGGAAAGCCTTCCTGGTCGGCAACAGCGGCAAAATGAGGATACAATTCTGACCATTCCTCGTTTTCCCCGTTGGCCGCCGCCAGCAGGTTTTCCTTCGTGTCACCCCAGGCAACAGGATAATCGGCATGAATGTTAACCATCTCACCGTTTAAGCTTTCGATAAGAAACTTATAGAAACGCTTAGCGTGTTCCTTCTCATTGTCGGCTGTTTCCGTGAATAGGTTGGAAATCTGAACATAACCTTCTTTTTTGGCGGTGGCGGCATAGTAGGTGTAGCGGGTTCTGGCCTGTGATTCGCCGGCAAATGCTTTCATCAGGTTTTCAGCAGTTTTTGTACCTTGTAATGATTTCATGACAATCTCCTCACTTACATTAAATTTTTGCAGGGGGTCAACAAATAAACCGGAATATTTTTCTCCGGCAGTTATTTGTAATCTAATAATTACTGCAAAAGTAGCGAAAATCCTGCCTCGCCGGGAAAAGTTGTTTTTGTGAGCGGCAAAGCGCAGTGCAATGTAATTGTGGGATCTCTGCTGACCGGCCGCAGACTGCCGGCCGGCAGGATAATATGGCGCCGGCGCGAAAGATGTAGATGGATGTACTTTATTTTTATTTTTTACAGGAGAAAAGATGAAGTCCTTTATTGCTATTGTCAGCTTGTTTTTCTTAGTTTACGCAGCCGCCTGCTATTACGCCGGCCTACGTTTGTACCAGTCCTGGGGCGGGGTCCTGGCGGCTTACGCCGGGTATTACTGGGGCTGTTATGTGCTGCTGGCCTCTACGCCTTTAATCTCCCCGCTGGGCCGGGGCTGGATTCCCCGTTGGCTTAACGGCCTGGTTGCTGTTGCCGGCAATTACTGGCTGGCTGCCCTGTATTATCTGGTGGTAAGCTGGGCGCTGGTTGACAGCATACGCCTGGCCGGCGGCTTGTTGTGGCCGGCAGCGCCGGGGCTGCCGCCAGCCTGGTTAGGCGCTGCCGTAACAGTAACGGTTGGCTGTCTGCTTGCTTACGGGGTCTGGAATGGCCGCAACCCCCGGATTTGCCGTTATGAGGTGACAATCAGGAAATCTGCGGGGGGCTTGACAGGCCTGCGGGCGGTCCTGGTGGCGGATATCCATCTGGGGCTTATTGTTGGCAAGGACCGTTTGACGGCCATGGTAGATCAGATCAACCGCCTGAACCCGGATATTGTTTTTTTGGCCGGCGATACGATAGATGAGGATGCCGAGCTGTTTATCGAGCGGAAAATGGCGACACTGCTGAAGCGGTTGACTCCCAGGTACGGTGTTTATGCCGTCCTGGGCAATCATGAGTATCTTGGCGGGCAGGCCCTGCTGGCTGTCCAGGCTCTGGAGCAGGCCGGGGTGCAGGTGTTGCGTGACCGGTATGTAAAGGTTAATGAGCAATTTTATGTGGTAGGGCGGGATGATCCGACGGTGGCCCGGATGGAGGGGGCCAAACGCCTGACCTTGCCGGCCGTTATGCAGGGAATTGACCGGTCCTTGCCGGTTATTCTGCTGGATCATCAGCCGCAGAATCTGACAGAGGGACAGCAGCAGGGGGTTGACCTGCAGCTATCCGGTCACACCCACCATGGTCAGTTTTTTCCCAATAACCTGGTGACAGAGCGGCTGTTTGAGCTGGATTGGGGGTATTTGCGCAAAGGCGCGTATCAGGTTATTGTTTCCTGCGGTTATGGCACCTGGGGCCCGCCTGTCCGGATTGGCAATCAGCCCGAGATTGTTGATATCCGGATTATATTTAAGAGCAGTGCGGGGTAGGGCTGCCGCCGGGTAAAAAACAGCCCGGACCTGATTGGTACAGGTCCGGGCTGTTTTTGGCTGCCATTATCCCTGCAGCAGCGGCACCGTATTGGCCGCATGGGGCATTACGGTGATGGTATATTCTTTGCGACCCAGCTTTTGTTCAGCAATCGCCATTGCCTCTTCGATTGTGGTTGCGGCAATCAGGCCGGCCTTTTCAATAAAGGCCTTGTTTTCCGGCAGGGTGACAATAATGAACGGGACTTTGCGGGCCATCAGGCCGGTTTTAAGGGCGACAAAGCCAGGAACAGTAAAGGCTTTGCGCAGCGCTGTTTCCCGGTCGTACAATGATTCATAGTCAAACCAGCCGCTGAAATCAGGCGGTTCCATAATGTCACGGCATTCCAGCAGGACGATGATGACACCGTCTTCTTTAACGGCCATATAGGCGTTATCGGTAGTTTTCGATCCCTGGTACAGGTTGATATCTTTGGGGAACCCGCCGGCCGATGCAATGACCAAATCGGCTTTGGCACGAATGGGTACACCGAAGATCTCTTCCACCGTTTTGCAGCCCTCACGCCAGGCATTGTGCCAGTGACCGGCCACAATGCGGGCAAACTTGCCTTCCGGTGTGAAAACAGCGTTGAGCAGGAAGGCCGGTTTGACCATGGCCGCCATTTCGATCATATCTTCATTCATATGATTGCCTTCCAGTTTGCCGGAGATGCAACTGGGACTGATGCCCTGGCCGACAACCTCATGCAGGCAGAAGCTGTGGTTGCCCTGAATGCTGGCATAGCCGGCGACACCAGGCATAATGGCCTTGCGGCCGCCGCCAAATCCGGCCATGAGGTGATAGACAATGCCGCCTGTCAGGATGACCTTGTCGGCATTAACGACATGTTTATTGATATATGTTTCCACACCGCGGGTGGTAGTGCCGACATGAATGAAGTCCTCGCCGGCCGGCGCATAGCTCTGTTCAATCCGGACGCGGCCGGTTACTTCCTGGCCGTATACAAGAATGTTTTCCTGCTCAGTGTGGTGACGGTGAGCGCCCAGGCTGACGATCAGTGTAATATTGCTGTCAGGTATGCCGGCGGCATTCAGTTCATTTAACAGGGTTGGCAGGAATTGATCATATTTAATCCATTGACGGGTGATATCGCTGGCAATGATAGCCACAGTATCGCCGGCCTGTACCACCTCGCTCAGGGGCGGTGAGTCAATCGGCTGCTGGAGCGCCGCTTTAACTGCTGCCGGTACATCGGTAATTGCTGCCGCGGGTTTACCTTCGACAACATGGATTATTTGTTCTTCAGGCAGTGCTAGTTTGACCTGGCTGTCACCAAGCCTTAAATGAAATTCTTTTAGCAATTTTCATCCCTCCAGGTAACCATATACTAGATTGATTGACTATTTCCTGCAAGCAGCAGGGGCTTTGCCCAATTAATATTTTTGCAGGGACAGGATGGTCATACAGCCACAGCCCAGGGCGGCAACGCCAACCAGGAACATCAGCCCGCCCACATAACTGCCGGTCAGACTGATAAAAAAACCGATTAACACCGGGGCAAAGGCTGAACCGCCATTACTCAGGCCATTCATCATACCGGCGCCGGCGCCGATTGCCTTACCGGGCACAATGCGCTGGAGAATAGCCCAGGAGGAGGGCAGGGCGATGGCAACTGAGGCAATGCCGGCAGAGATCAGCAGGGCGGCGGTCAGATTATCGCTGGCAGTGGCGCCGAAATAGAGCCCGAGGCCTGAGCCGAGATGAGCAATGGCAATGAACGGGGCGCGGCGGCCGAGTTTGTCAGCCAGATGGCCAAAGAACAGAATGCTGATACTGCCGAGAATATAGGGTAAAGAGGCCAAGGCCCCCATTTCTGCCCAGGAGAAACCGCGGGCGGCTTTAAGATAGGACGGCAGCCAGGCCATGGTGCCCCACCAGATACAGGCTATGCAAAAGTAATTGACTGTCAGCAGCCAGAACCGGTAATTGAGCACAAAGGAGCGTAGCCGTTCACCTAAGCTTTCTGTTTTAATTTTGGCTTCTTCTTCCGCCTCAATTTTAAGGGCACTTTCGATATACTCCAGCTCAGCCGCATTGATCCGTTTATGCTGCCGCGGATGATCGGTGACAAAAAACCAGAGTAAGGCCAAGGGGATAAGGCCCAGGGCCCCCAGGATAAAAAAGCTCGGACGCCAGCCCCAGGTAGATACAATCCAGCTGAAAAAAGGCATTGCCAGAGCCGGTCCAGCCATCAGGCCGATCAGCCAGACCCCGTTGGCTTTGCCCCGCTCGTGGGGAGGAAACCAGTTTTTTACAAAAGTGCTTTGCATTGGCCAGTGCATGCCTTCGCCGATTCCCAGAATCACCCTGGCCACCAGCATGGTGCCAAAAGTCATTGCCCAGCCGCCGATCATAACCGAGATGGTCCACAGCAATATGGAGATAGACATGGCTTTGCGGGGGCCGATGTAATCGCCAAGCGGGCTGAGCACCACATTGGCCACGCCATAGGCAATTAAGAATAATGTCATTAACAGACCCATTTGGACAGGCTGGCCTTTAATCCCCATCTCCGTGAGAAATGTATTGTCGGCCAGTAAAACCGAGACATTTACCCTGTCCAGGTAAGCTACGAGCAAGGTAAGGAGCAGAATGGCCACTAACACTACCCGCTGTCTTGTCGGCCGCGCAGACTCTGCCGTTTGGCTTGCGGCTGTTGGTGTTGTTTGCATTTTAGATTTCCCCCTGTTTTGTTCGTTGTACGAAGATATAAGTGCCTGTTAATTATTATAGAGATTGTTTCATATACCGTCAATAGGGCGTGGGCAGTGGGAAAACAACAATATCTAAACAGATTTGTATCTTCTTTGGCGGCAGAAGTCAAATATTATGCTGAGCTCAGGGGCCAGACAGGGCTCAGCCCAAAAAACAGGTTACATAAACCGGCCGCCGGGTGGGGAAATTAGAGGAAAAGGCAACAGGAGCAAGTGATACATGCAAATATTAAAAGATATTGTCAGGCAGGCAGCCGCTTTGCCTGACAAGCCGCCGGGGGCAAGGTTCCAGGTAGTTGATACGATGGCTGCCTTCTGGCAAAATATTAATAACAATAATATGAAGGCGAAAATATTCGAGGCTTCTTCTTTGCTGGCGCCTTTTGCGAAAGCATCGCCGGTGGTTGCTGCTGTTACCCGGGAGGTAGAGTATGGCAATCTATTACCGCCGGCCCGGTCGCTCTGGATTGAGGTCGTTGATGCTGAGCTGCCTGCCCACCTGGGGGTGGCGTTAACATACCGGGAGCAAACGGCACAAGCCGCGGAATGGGCCGGAAAATATGGTGTCAACCGGCCGTTCGCCTGGGTTTGTCAGGCCCGGCCCTTTATAAAAAAACGGTATCTGCAAACCCTGCCGCTCAAATGGCAGTGGCTGGAGTATATCGATGAAAACGGTGAGTCGGTCAGCAGTATTCTCCAGCCTGCCGCCATTCCTCAATATATGGACAAAGCCCTGGCTGCTGAGTTGAAAAGCGTGGAGTTTATTCATCATCATCTGTGTGCCTTTATTGCCAATCTGGGGTTGTATTCCGTCGACCTGGTCAACCGCGGCCAGGTGAGTATAACTGCCCGCCCGGGTACGCAGTATTGTTATTATATCCTCGACAATAAAACAAATGGCCAATACTCAGGGTTTGACTGGACGCGGTGTGGGGATTAGTGATAATATAATTACAGAATATGGAGACAAGCCAGACTCTGGTCTGGCTTCTTACTTTTGAGGTGCCAAGTGAGAGCAACCCGTTCCGTTAAAGAGAAAGTACAGCAATTCCTGCTTATTTTGCTACCGATATTTATTACCCAGCTGTCGTTGATGGCCACCGGCTTTTTTGATACGGTCATGTCCGGCCGGGTAAGCCACTATGACCTGGCCGGTGTTGCCATTGGCGCCAACCTGTGGCTGCCCGTTTTTACCGGGATTGGCGGGGTGCTGGCCGGGCTGACGCCGATTCTGGCCCAGCTCCATGGTGCCGGCCGGAAGCAGGAGCTGCCGTTCCTGCTGATCCAGGGTATCTATCTGGCCCTGGCCCTGGCCGGTCTTGTCATTGCCGGCGGTGCGGCGGTGCTTGCCCTTTTGCTGGAGGCTATGAAGCTCGAGCCGGCTGTCCATGATATTGCCTACCGGTTTCTGGCAGCACTGGCGGCCGGGGTATTACCCCTGTTTGTGTCGGCGGTCTGCCGGAATTTTATTGATGCCCTGGGCTATACACGCATAACCATGCTGATTACGCTGTGTGCGGTGCCTATTAACATTGCCCTGAACTATCTGCTGATCTTTGGCTACTGGGGATTTCCCCGGCTTGGCGGGGCCGGGGCGGGATATGCATCAGCCATAACCTACTGGTGTCTGGCCCTTATTAGCATGGGGGTTATCCATTATCTGCCGCCGTTTAAAGAGTATCGTGTTTTTGCCAGCCTCCCCGGCATTTCTCTTAAAACCTGGCGTGAACTGCTGACGGTGGGGCTGCCAATCGGTTTGGCGATATTCTGCGAGGTCAGCATTTTTGGTGTTGTGGGCCTGCTGATGGCCGAATACGGCACGGCTGTGATTGCTGCCCACCAGGCTGCCATTAATTTTGCCGGCTTAGTGTATATGGTGCCGCTGAGTATTGGGATGGCCCTGACAATCGTCATCGGCTTTGAAGCCGGCGCCGGCCGGTATCATGACGCAGCGGTTTACAGCAAGCTTGGTATTGGTATTGCCGTAACGATCGCCGGCTTTTTTGCCATCAGCTTATTAGCGTTTAACCGGCAGATTGCCGGGCTTTATGCCCAGGAACCGGGCGTACTGGCGTTAATCAGGAATTTTCTGATCTACGCTGTGTTCTTTCAGTTGTCAGATGCGGTTGCCGCGCCGATTCAGGGGGCCCTGCGCGGCTATAAGGATGTGCGGGTAACCTTTTTGATGGCTGTTTTGTCTTATTGGGTCATCGGCATGCCTGTCGGCTATCTGCTGGCCAAATATACGGCCCTGGCTGCGTATGGCTACTGGGTGGGCTTAATCGCCGGCTTGGCCGTAGGGGCGGTAGTCCTGCTATTAAGGCTGGTCCGGCTGCAGCGAAACGTTACAGAAGGCAGGAATTAGCGTGCTTTTGTAGTATTGAGTGTAAATATGATGGTGTGGACAATCATGCTGCATTTGCTGCACCTAGGAAATGATAAAGGGGTTTATACAATGAGTGCTGTAAGATCGAATCTGTTGTTGTTACTGGCTGCAGCCATCTGGGGGCTTGCTTTTGTAGCCCAGCGGGTGGGCATGGATCATATCGGGCCTTTTGCCTTTAATGGGATAAGGTTTGTGTTAGGCAGTCTGTCGCTGCTGCCGCTGATCTTCCACTTTGGCCGCAACCGGCAGCCGACACGGGCCGGCGAGCCTGCAGACGCGGTGAAGGCGGGGATTTTAGCCGGTTTGGTCCTGTTTGCGGGGGCGTCCCTGCAACAAATTGGTCTTATTTATACCACTGCCGGCAAGGCGGCGTTTATTACCTGTCTTTATATTGTAATTGTCCCCATTCTGGGCATCTTTTTAAAACATTGCATCAGTAGGACTACCTGGCTCAGCTCACTGCTGGCCCTTAGCGGCCTGTACCTGTTATGTGTCAAAGAGAATTTTTCCATTGCCTATGGTGACTTCCTGGAATTAGTGGGTGCCTTGTTCTGGTCTGTGCACATTTTGCTGATTGCCCATTTTGCCAACAGGGTAGATGTGTTGAAGCTGTCGCTCTGCCAATTTATTACCTGTGCTGTGCTTAGCCTGGGCGCTGCATTCTACTGGGAAACAATCACCAGCGAGGGGGTGGCCGGGGCCCTCATCCCGCTTTTATACGGGGGGATTTTTTCGGTGGGCATCGCCTATACCCTGCAGGTAGTTGGCCAGAAATATTCGCCTCCTGCTCATGCTGCCATTATTCTTAGTATGGAAACCGTTTTTGCCGCTATCGGCGGTTTTTTGCTGCTTGACGAACGCTTAGGGGAAAAAGAATTAACCGGCTGTGCCTTAATGCTGGCAGGGATGCTGTTAACACAGCTGCAGAGCCTGCGGTCTGCAGACGCGGTGGCGGAAGAAGCCAGTGGCAAAACCGGCTGATGACTGAAAGAGGTGTGTTGTGACTGAAGTTCAGTTTTACCGTGATAGTGATTTACCGTTTTTTGAACTGAAGCTGTGTGATTCCAGCCGGCTTGCTTATAAAAAGCATGCTCATGAGGAGTATTCGCTTGGCATTGTGGATGCTGGCCGCAGCACCTTGTGGTGTGGCGGCCGGCTGCTGGCGGTGGGCCCCCAATCGGTGGTGCTTATTCCGGCCGGCGTGATCCATGCCTGCAATCCACAGGCGGAAAATCAGTGGCGCTATAAAATGCTGTTTCTTGATGCTGGCTGGGTGAATCAGTTTTTTGCCGCCACGGGCCGGCCGGCAGCTGGTTGCCCGGCCGTAAAAGCTATGACGGACAAGCAAGCCCTGGCCGTTATCGGCAATATGGTGGCTAGCCTGACAGGCCCGTCCGGCCCTCTGGCAAAAGAGGCCAGCATTATCTCGCTGCTGGAGCAGGCTGCGAATGCTGTGAGCCCGGTGCTCCCTGGCCGCAGGACTAAAGAATTATCTAAGTTGGCTGTCATTAGAGACTATCTGCACGCTCATTTCCGGCAAAAGATTACCCTGGCCGCACTGGAGCAAGTCTCCGGGTTAAACCGGTTTACCATGCTTCGGGCTTTTAAAGAAGAATTTGCGGTACCGCCCCATACTTATCAAACGCTACTGCGGATTAACTATGCGAAAAGGCAGCTGCGCCAAAACAAGCCTGTGACCGAGATCGCTTATGCGGCCGGTTTCTATGACCAAAGCCATTTTATCAAAGTTTTTAAAGGGCATACCGGCGTGACGCCGGAAAAATACCAGAGGCTGCGATAACCGGCACCGCAATTTTTTACAATCCACCTGTCTGCTTTTTTCAATAGATAGCGGAAAAAGCAGGCGGGTACTATAGGACAAAAAGCGTATAGGCAGACTACCACCGATTCATTTACGGCACCGCCGGTATTTGCCGGCCAATCTCATGCTGCTCCTTCCTGACTGCTGTCTTATGGGGAATTTCTTGTATAAGCATAAAAATTGCTGTTGCCGGAGTGCCGCCGGTTACGCCGGCGCTCATCCGCCAGGGTCCTGCCGGTCCCAACCGGCTGGCGGGGCTTTAACACTTGCTGCGATTGTGGTCATGAATTCTGTCAGGCCAGGCCCAAAACACCGCCGGCAGCTAGCGCAATGCTGAAAAACAAATGGAATTTCCCGGGAAATAGTCGAATTCTGCGTGATATAGCGAATTGCAGAATTTTTACCTGGCGGCCAGGGCCTTGATCAGTCTGACCACTGCGTACCGGAGCGCCTAGCCCCCCGAATTGCCATATAGACCGGCAGGAATGATAAAGTTTACAGCGAACATTACAATTTGGCGATTTCAGCTATTTTAGGTTATTTATATTCCCGACCGCTATCCCGGAACCGGTGATATTTCAGCCAGTATTATGGCCGGCGCCCTGCTGGCTAAGCTTAGTTTACCGGCGGCTATGCAGTTGGCTGCTGATTTTGTGGTTACGGCGATTGAAGCGACTTTTGCCGCCGGGACACCTATCCGGGAAGGCGTACTGCTGGAAAGTGTATTGCCCTGGCTGGGGCAGGAGCGGGCGGGCCGCCGCCGGGAATTGGTGCTGAAGCCTAAGAATCCTCGGCCTTTAGGCAGGCGAGTGGCAAAGAAGATACAATAGCTACTGATTGTATGATAAAGAGCATACTATATGATAAGAATAGTTAATGGTAAGATGAGCTCATGAAAGGAGACCCATTATGAACACTTCAACTCTCAATAAATATGCGCAGCTTGTTGTTAAAACCGGCGTAAACATTCAAAAAGGCCAGACACTTGTCATTAATTCGCCGATTGAGTGTGCACCCTTTGCCAGGGCCATCACCGAGGTGGCTTACCAGACTGGGGCCAGAGAGGTTGTCATGAACTGGAAGGATGAACTATCTTCCCAAATCAGGTTCCTGCAGGCCCCGGAAGAAATATTCGACGAATTCCCGGACTGGCAGAAAGAGTTTTATCTGTCCTATGTCCGTCAGGGGGCAGCCTTTGTCAGTATTGCTGCGTCTGACCCTGAACTTTTGAAAGATGTGGATCCGGACCGGGTAGTGCGGGTGCAAAAAGCCGGTAATACAGCCCTGAAAGAGTACCGGGAAAGGTTGATGAGCAACAAAAACGCCTGGTGCATTGTGTCTGTACCCACCACTGCCTGGGCGAAGAAGGTATTCCCGGAGGCTGCTGAAGACCAGGCGGTGCAACAGTTGTGGGCTGCTATTCTGAAAGCCGTCCGGGTGGATACGGCTGATCCGGTTGCTGCCTGGCAGGAACACAGCAAGGCCCTGAAGAAAAATATGAAGCGGTTAAATGACCGTAAAATTAGAGTACTTCATTATAAGAATTCACTGGGCACCGATTTGCAGATTGAGCTGCCGGACGGGCATATCTGGCTCGGCGGCCCGGAATATACGGCAGGGGGGATCGAATTTGTCGCCAACATGCCGACCGAAGAAGTATTCACACTGCCTAAGAAAACCGGGGTTAACGGGACTGTCGTCAGCTCCAAACCGCTGAATTACAATGGCACGGTGATTGATAAATTCTCGCTCACTTTCAAAGAGGGACGGATTGTTGACTGTAAGGCTGACAAAGGGCAGGAAGTATTACAGAAACTTGTGGAAACAGATGAAGGCTCGCACTATCTGGGCGAGGTGGCGCTGGTTCCCTATGATTCACCAATCTCCAACGCCAATATTCTGTTCTATAATACCCTGTTTGACGAAAATGCCTCCTGCCATCTGGCGATTGGCAAGGCCTACCCGATTTGTATCGAAAAAGGCGTGGCGATGAATGCCGGCGAGCTGGCAGCGGCCGGGGTCAACGACTCGATTGTGCATGTTGATTTTATGATCGGCACCGCCGATCTTAATATCACGGGCATTACGGCAGCCGGAGAGTCGGTTACGGTATTTGCGAACGGTAATTTCAGTCTCGGCTAAAAGACGAACAAAAAGAACCGTCCTGGCCTTCACCGTGTGAAGCGGGACGGTTCTTTGATTGTCCTCAGCTCGCCTCGCTATGATGTCAAGGTAAACATGCTGATTTCCGGCGGACAGCCCAGGCGGAAGGGAAACCAGTGGCCGGCCCCGCTGCTGACATAACCGTACACGCCATTTTCCTGATACAGGCCACGCATATAAAGATGGTTGCTAACCAGTGGCCGGCCCCCGATGTTTAGCTGGCCGCCATGGGTGTGACCAGCCAGTGTCAGGGGGATTTGAGCAGCAAAACCATCAATCAGAAAATCGGGATGATGGGCCAGTAAAATCTTAAAGGCACTGGCAGGAATGTTCTTGCTGGCGGCGGCAAAACACTGCAGCCGGCGGGTGACGCTGACGTCCAGGGCCGAACGGGAAACATCTGAACCAGGATAGTCTACTCCTAACAGATAAAGAGGTTGCGCCCCGGCCACAATTAACTGACTGTCATTTTCCAGCAGCACGGCCTTGCTTTTCGCTACTTCTGCCCGAAACCGTTCAATATCACGAATATATTCATGATTGCCGATGCAAAAATAAATACCGCAGGGAATAAACGGCTGGAGCTGATCCAACCGCGCCAGGGCCGGTTTTAGCAGGCGCAGATCATCGGCGAAGTCCCCCGTTATAGCCAGCACATCGGGTTTTTGCTCTTTGATCAGCCGGATCACAGTATCTAGGCGATCCAAGCTAAAATATGGCCCCAGATGGGTATCGCTTATTTGCCCGATTTTAAAATTCTGTAGAGAAGCAGGCAAATTGGAAAAAGTCAGCCGATATTGCTGCACAAGCATTTCCGCTTGAGCCTCGTATATCCCTTTTGCTCCCGTTCCTACTGAAATCAGCGGCAAGACAGCGGCCAAGCCGGTTAAAAAGCTCCGTCTTGTTATAGCCGGTTGGCCTGAATACGGCGCTGCCGGCTTTGGCTGGCGCAGGCTTAGCAGCCGTTCTGTCACATAACAGAGCAGTTGCAGCAGGATGAGCACCAACTGTCCAAATAACCAGGCTAAGGCCAGATAGAGCAGCCAATAAAATATTTCATCGTCCGGATTCATTGGCGATAAATTCCGCCGCCGGGTATAAATCATCACCACGACGGCTGCTGCCGTAATCAACAGATAGGTATAGCGAACAGCCGGTTGGCGGTAAACGGAAAACCGCTGTTTCAGCAGCAAGTAATTGAGCCAGCCGATTAGCCCGGTTGCCACCAGCAGGATGAACATCATAGTAAAGAAACGCATACATCTCCTCCAACTGCGTAATAGGCGGATTTGGCCTGAAAGCTTAAACTAATCGATAAATTTTAACAGACTATACATTCCAAACGTAAAGCAGCCTGTATTAAAATTCTATGTTCGCTTACGATATTCCTACCACTAAAACCGGGCCGGAGATTTGCCGGCCTCCGGTTTTAGCCTGGGTGTGTAGCGCCAGATAGTTGAAAAAACTGTGTTTCTGAACAGGCAGGGATCGCTATTTTTTTTATAACAGGACTACAGCTTACAGGAATCGGGCTTTGTCCCGGCGAAGGATTAAGTTAACAGTTCGGGCCAAATAATGCTGCAAAAGGAGGGTTTTGTCATAAAAAAACGATTATTATTGGTGCTTTTGTGTTGCTTCCTGCTGCCAGGGCCGGTACAGGCTGAGGAACAGGCCGAAACTTCGCCGCTGGACTGGCAGATTAGTGTGCTGAAAAAACCAACGGCTGAGGATCTTGAACGGCAGCGCTGGTCTTATGTTTTTGCCAATGATATCGGCAGGTATGCCTTTGACAACAAGTCGCTGCGTAAGGATGAAGCCGACAAAAAGCTGGTTTATGTTCTGGTTAAAACCATTTTTACGGACCCTGAGGTTATTGGCAAGCTGACCGAAAAGTACAAACAGCAGCTGCCGGCAAATGATAAAGTCGCCTACAGTGAAATGCAGATGGTGTTTCAGGTCAGGGGAAAAAAGTATGCTGTGACCGAGAGCCGGGTATTCAGCGAACAGGGAACGTTACTGGAGGAAACCAAGAAGAGTGCTAAGTTTGCCGCCGTTACCCCCAAAACATTTGCTGACTCCATGTATGATATTGCCAGAAACTATGAGAAAAACAACTAAAATAATGGGCAGGCCGAGGTTAAAATGATGTTCCGCAGGCAGATAATATGAAAGCCAGCCATGCCGGAAAATAGATTTTTGCTATTAAAGCAAACAGACAGTTTCCCTCAGGGAAACTGTCTGTTTGCTTTAATAGGGCTGGCTTCGCTATTGTCCGGGAGGTAAGCCCTCTGGTCGGTCTTATTTTTTGTAACCGCCTGTTTTATAACGTGGCTTGCCGGAAGCAGTATCTTTCCGGTGCTCTGGCTGGCGGCGTTTGCTGCCAAAGGAGCGGGTCCGTAATGGTGCCTCTTCCGTAATTTTAATGGGAGTGTTGTCAGGTTCCTTGGTTAATAGCTTTAACGCCGCTGACAGCAGGGATACAGAGTCGGTCTCAGCGAGCAGTTCCTCGGCCCGGCCCCGATAGCGTTCCAGGTTACCTTCCTCGATCTGGTTAAGCAGCTTCTCGATGGCCAGGCGTTGCTGGCCTTCGATAGCATCATTGACGGTGGGGACGGTCATGCGCACGATTTTCCGCTTGGTAATTCGTTCAATGGAACGAAGCTGTTCCAGCTCGCGGGGAATGACAAAGGTGGTTGCCAAGCCGGTTTGGCCGGCCCGGCCGGTACGGCCGACGCGGTGTACATAACTTTCGGGGTCCTGAGGGATATCAAAATTATATACATGGGTAACGCCGCTGACATCGAGACCTCTGGCGGCAACATCTGTGGCCACTAAAATATCGACGATACCTTCTCTGAACTGCCGGAGTACGGCATCCCGCTTAGCCTGAGTCAGGTCGCCATGAATGCCTTCCGCCGAATAGCCGCGTTTTTTTAACGCCTCGGTCAACTCATCCACCCGGCGTTTGGTCCTGCCGAAAACGATAGCCAGTTCCGGCGACTGGATGTCCAGGAGACGGCAAAGTACGTCAAATTTCTGCCTGTCGTGCAGTTCGTAATAATGCTGTTCAATAAGCGGAACAGTGACTTCTTTGGATTTAGTACTGATAAGGACAGGATCTTTCAGAAATTTTTGCGCCAGGTTTTGAATCTGTCTGGGCATGGTTGCCGAAAACAGCAAAGTCTGGCGTGAATCAGGGGTAGTGCTCAGGATTTTCTCAATATCCTCAATAAAACCCATGTTGAGCATCTCGTCGGCTTCATCGAGCACCACCATTTTGATGTCGTTAAGCCTGATGGTGCGCCGGTCCATGTGATCCATCAGCCGGCCCGGGGTTGCGACAATAATGTGCGGCTTTCTTTGCAGGGCTCTGATCTGCCGTTGTATGTCCTGTCCGCCGTAAATAGGCAGGGCGCGAATTTGTGAGAACTGGCCAAGTTTATTCAACTCTTCCGCAACCTGAATCGCCAGTTCGCGGGTCGGGGTTAATACGATGCCCTGAATACCACCGAGGATGTTTTTCAGGTTTTGTAATAAAGGAATACCAAATGCGGCTGTCTTGCCTGTGCCTGTTTGTGCCTGTCCGACTAAATCCCTGCCTGTAAGCAAGGTGGGAATAGCCTGTTCCTGGATGGGAGTTGGTTCTTCAAAGCCCATATCAGTAAGAGCCCGAATTGTCAAATCACTAATTCCTAGCTCTTTGAATTTTTCCAATGAATGTTGCCTCCTTTTATTCATGTCTTTTACATAGTATCGCCAGTAGATAACATATTGTATACGTAGGGTGCTGCGCTCAACCGTCTGTGAATGTCACCCCTGAACATCCTTATATCGATTCCGAAGTCCACAATTATTCAGAGTCCGGTGATTATCTGTAAACTCAAAATCAATTTTTGCCGTAATAAGAGACGCAACGCAATTAAAGAGAATGGCTTTGACTATGCTCTAATGGTAAAGCCTGAGAATAAGCTATACCCTGAATAATAATTATAACATTATATTCCAAAAAAATATATAGTTATTTCCTATTAATTTTTGATAATTTTGCAGTAATCGTTTGTTATAAGCGTAAAACCTTCTATAATAATGTTGAAATACCAGATTATGTAATAAAATACATATATAAAGCAGAAAATTGCCATTATTTAGCGAAATTTATCGGGCTATGTGATAGAATGAACTTGTTGTAATTTTAAATTAACTTTGTATTGGGGGGAGTCGCATGTCAGATATTTTACTGACTAATGAGGAAAAATGTGCCGGCTGTAACAAATGTATTGCCAAATGTCCGGTAAGTGCCAATATTGCCTATGCTGTTGGCGGACAGAATAAGGTCAAGGTTGATCAGGTCAAGTGTATTCACTGTGGGGAGTGTCTGGATGTCTGCGATCACCAGGCCCGGGATTTCGCCGATGACACGGAAAGGTTTTTTGCCGACCTTAAGCAGGGCGGTAAAATCTCAGTGGTTGCCGCTCCGGCTGTACGGTTTAATTTTGACTATAAAAGGTTATTTGGTTATCTAAGGTCACTCGGGGTAAAGGTAATCTATGATGTGTCGTTTGGTGCTGATATTACTACCTGGGCTTATTTAAAGGCAATCAAAGAATATAAGCTTGATTCTGTTATTGCCCAGCCCTGTCCGGCGATTGTTAATTATGTTGAGAAGTATAAACCGGAATTAATATCCCGGCTGGCGCCTATTCACAGCCCGATGCTGTGTACTGCCGTCTATCTCAGGCAATATGCCGGGATTAAAGATAAGCTGGCCTTTTTGTCACCCTGCATTGGCAAGATTGACGAGATCAATGAAACGACCACCCAGGGACTGGTTGAGTATAATGTTACTTTCAGGAAAGTAGAAGAATACCTTGTACGCAATCACATTGTTTTATCCCAGTATCCTGAGGCCGATTTTGACGGCGACACCTGTGGGATCGGCCTTACTTTCAGCCGGCCGGGCGGGTTGCGGGAAAATGTCGAGCACCATACCGGCGACGGCGGCATCTGGATCCGGCAGGTGGAAGGGCCGCAGCATGCCTACCACTATCTGACGGAATATGCCCAGCGGGTCAAGGACGGCAAGCCGCTGCCCCTGCTGGTTGATATCCTTAACTGCATGAATGGCTGCAATAAAGGAACAGGCACGGCCAAGGATATCCCTATTGATGACATCGACTATATGATGAACAGGCTGAAAGCGGCCAAGGTTAAAGAGCAGAGTAAAAAGATGTTTTATAAGAAGGTATATGCCTTATTTGCAAAATTTGATAAAGAACTCAGACTCAGCGACTTTACCTGCCAGTATCAGGACGAGTCCGGCAGTGTTACGGTTCCGGACTCGTCCGCTGCAGCCATTAGGCCGGTATTTGCCAGGCTGCATAAAACGACTGAGGACTCACAGAACATAAACTGTTATGCCTGTGGTTTCGGCAACTGCCGCAATTTTGCGCAGGCTGTTGCCAACGGGTTTAACCATCCTGATAACTGTATTGATTATAACCGGCAGGAATTGGCCCGGGAACACCAGGAGGCAATGGGGAAGAACCGGGAGATTGAAGAAATGATGGCGGAAGTGAAAGTCCTGAGTGAGGCGCGGTCGGCCGCGGCCAGCCGGCTGGAGGAACGGGTCCGAGATATAAACAGCGCTATTCAGGAGGTTTCGCTGGGCAGCAGTGAAAATGCCAGGAGTATTGAGGCCATTAACCTGGAGGTGCTGTCCTTACTCCAGACTGCCAATGAACTCCGGGATAGTGTACGTCAGGTGGAAGCCAAGCTGCAGAGCTTTACCCAGGCCTCGGATGAGATTGTCGGTATTGCCGGCCAAACCAACCTGCTGTCCCTGAATGCGGCTATTGAAGCGGCCCGGGCCGGCGAGCATGGCAAAGGGTTTGCGGTGGTGGCCAACGAGGTGCGAATTTTGGCTGACAGGTCTAAAGATACGGTTGCCTCCACGCAAGCCAGTGTAGATGCGATCGCCGGGCAGATCGAAGCCATATTTAGTATATCCAATGTCCTGGAAACCAAGATGGATGCAGTAAGCTCGGAAATCACCAGCATTTCGGCAACTATCCAGGAGGTTACGGCAAAGTGCCAGGAAATAGCGGCAACCGCCGACAGTCTGGTAAATAAAACCTAGCATTAATGGAACAGGCCGCAGCCCGGAGTGGACTGCGGCCTGTCGGTAAAGTACGAGTACCTTGACCGGGTTGGAAATTTGGGTTAGGTTGGGGAGATTTTTCGTTCTGCTAGGCGGAGGACGCTAGCTGATTCATTAAGATCTGCTTGAATGAGCCGGTAGGCGAGAGGTCGCTTATTACTTGCGCGGGCCGCGCATAGCGGACATATGTAAGGCGACGACAACGAAGCAGGGCGGAAAAGATCCGCAAGCTAAGCAAAGTTTTGATCCGGTCAAGGTACTAAAAGCTTAACATTTTGTCGAATCGTTATCGCAGAAGCAGAAAAACAACAGAATGATAATAATAATGATAATTGAACACGAATTACTGCCTTTGCCAAACCCACTCATTGAGTAGTCCCCCTCTTAATCTATTACGCTAACCAGCGTTGATTTGTTGCATTGTATGCGGGCGGGGCGGTTTTGGTTAGCCTTTGGAGGAAATATTCTGCTGAACCAAGAAGTCAAGGGGAATAATAGGTTGCAAGAGGAGGGCAATAATGGCTTTGTTGTTGGTGCAGCGGCGGCAGTAATCCCTGAATATCTGGTCTACCGAAAGGATGGTAAGAACGATGGCAAAACTGACTGATATTGCCGGTATTGAGATTGGCCATGCCCAGGATTTTACTGCCGCCACCGGCTGTACAGTTATCCTGTGCCGGGAGGGCGCTGTGGCCGGGGTTGATGTGTGGGGCGGCGCTCCCGGTACGCGGGAAACAGATTTATTGAAGCCGGTAAACCATGTTGACAGGGTGCAGGCCGTATTACTGGCGGGCGGCAGCGCTTTCGGTCTTGACGCCGCGGCCGGGGTTATGCAGTATCTGGAGGAACAGGGGGCCGGGTTTGATGTTGGCGTAACCAAAGTGCCGATTGTGGCCGGGGCGGTCCTGTTTGACCTGACTTGCGGCGATTACCGGGTCAGACCGGATAAGGCCATGGGCTATGCCGCCTGCCTGGCGGCTGCGGGGCCGGTGGTGCCTGAAGGGTCGGTAGGGGCCGGGACCGGGGCGACGGTAGGTAAGGTGTATGGTATGGAGCAGGCTATGAAAGGCGGGATCGGCACCTGCTGCCTGACGGCCGGGCCGCTGCTGGTGGGGGCGATTGTGGCTGTAAACTGCCTCGGCGATGTTGTTAACCCTGTAAACGGCAAGATTCTGGCCGGTGCTTTTAACGAAACTCCGTTTCGCTTTCTCAACTGTGAGCAGGGGCTGATTGACCGGTACGAACAGCATGCCGGCCTGTTCACCGCCAACACGACAATCGGTACCGTAGTCACCAATGCGGCATTAACTAAAAGTGAGGCGAATAAGGTGGCCTCCATGGCCCATAATGGTTATGCCCGGACAATCCGCCCGGCCCATACTCTCTTGGATGGTGATACTATTTTTACTCTGGCTACCGGCCGGACGGCAGCCAATGTCAATGCCGTCGGCATCCTGGCCGCTCAGGCTGTTGCCCAGGCCGTCATCCGGGCTGTAACCCAGGCGGCACCGCTGGCAGGTTTTAGGTGCTGCCGTGAGCTGGCGGCCAATTACGGCTGTTAATCATTTAACGGTGTTGTTGGACAAAACGCCCGATTCTGCTCAACGCTTCGGTAAGATTGCCGATGGAGGAGGCATAAGAGCAGCGGATGAAGCCTTCGCCGCTGGCCCCGAAAGCATCGCCGGGAACAACCGCTACTTTTTCCGACACCAGGAGTTCTTCCGCAAATTGCGTGGAGGTCAGGCCGGTCTCTGTAATGGACGGGAAGATATAGAAGGCGCCTTTCGGCTCAAAGCAGGTCAGGCCAATATTCTGCATTCCCTCCCGCATGAGCTGGCGGCGGCAGTTATACTCGGCCACCATTTTTTCCATTTTGTCTTTGCCGTGGCGGAGGGCTTCGATGGCCCCCAATTGAGCGGTAATTGGCGCGCAGAGCATGGTGTACTGGTGAATCTTATTCATGGCGGCAATAAAGTCAGGATTGGATAAGGCATAGCCGATCCGCCAGCCGGTCATGGCATAGGCTTTGGAAAACCCGTTTAAGAGAATTGTGCGGTCCCGCATGGCCGGCAGACTGGCAAAACAGGTATGGGGTCCGTCGTAGGTCAGGTCGGCATATATTTCATCCGAAATAACAATCAGATCATGTTTTTCCGCAAATCGGGCAATGGCCGCCAGTTCTTTTTGGGGCATAATGGCCCCTGTCGGGTTGTTGGGATAACCGATTAATAATGCCTTGGTGCGGGGCGTGACCAGCTTTGCCAATTGTCCGGCAGTGACGCGGAATTCGTGGTCAATGGTTGTTGGCACCGGTACCGGCACACCGCCGGCCAGCAGCACGCAGGCTTTATAGGATACATAACAGGGTTCGGGGATCAGCACCTCATCGCCGGGGCTGAGCAGGGCCCGGACTGCCAGATCCAGAGCCTCGCTGACGCCAACGGTGACCAGGACCTCCTGGCGGGGGTCATAGTTTACGTTGTAGTTATTATAAATCGTCTGGGCAATGGCTTCCCTGAGCTCTAACAGGCCATAATTTGAGGTGTAGGTGGTGTAGCCTTTATGGAGTCCATGGACGCAGCTTTCACGGATATGCCAGGGGGTGATAAAGTCGGGTTCGCCAACACCGAGCGAGATAACCCCTTTCATTTCCGCGGCGATATCGAAGAACCGTCTGATGCCTGAGGGGGGAACTGCTTTAACGGCCGGTGACAGGCGGTCGGCCCAGTTCATGGCGACACCACCAGCCGGCGGTCGTCTTCCCGGTCTTCGATGATAACACCGGCATATTTATAGCGTTTTAACATAAAATGGGTTGTCGTGCTGATAACACCGTCAATGGTCGATAGCTTGGTGGCCACAAACTGGGAAACCTCTTTCAGGGTGTGGCCTTCCACCATGACGCTCAAATCATAAGCGCCTGACATCAGATACAGGGTGACTACCTCGGGAAACCGGCAGATGCGTTCGGCTATGGCATCAAAGCCCACCTCCCGCTGGGGGGTAATGCGCACGTCAATAATGGCGGTTACCCGGTCTTCGCCGACCTGCTCCCAATTAATGATCGGCTGGTATTTGACAATGACTTTCTCGGCTTCCAGCTGTTTAATCTGAGCGGCAACCTCGTCCTGGGAACGGCGGAGCAGGGCTGCCAGCTGTTCCAGCGGCTGGGTACAGTCTTTTTCCAATAGATCCAGTAACTCTTTCATGAATAGATAGCCTCCTAAAGGTGTAATAAAAATAAAAAATCCCGTCCTTAGAAAAGGACGGGATCATAGTTCCCGCGGTACCACCTAGATTAGCCGGCAAGCGGCTCGCTCTGACCTGTTAACGCCAGGCAACGGTAGCACTTACTGATTTCAGCCTACAGCTCAAGGGTGGCTTTCCCAAAATAGCTTCCGCCGGTTTTCACCCTAGCCGGCTCTCTGGAGGGTAAGACTGTTTTGGTACTGTCCCTGTCATCACATGCTTCATTGTTAATTTGTACTTATAGTATCATAAAAAATAATGCAAGGCAAGTCAAAGGGGCAATTAAAATTCGGTGCTCATATCCTTGATTAACTTCGGTATCTCAACCGTTTGGGTAAGTAAGCCGTTTTGCAGCAAAAAATCCTGGGTTTTTTCCAAATCACGGATGTCGTCGCCGGTGATTGTCGGCTTGAAGTCATACCAGCCATACATCTTTTGGACATCTTCCACCGCTATGCCGGTTTCCTCCGCCGTCAGCCGGTATACCTCGTCCGGATGGCTCTGCATATAGGCTAAGCTTTGCCGGTGGACTTTCATATAGCGCTTAACAAGCTCAGGGTGTTCCCGGAGAAACTTTCCTTCCACCGCAATGACAATCGTGGCGTCCAGCAGGCCCTCCCCGGTGGTAATAATCCGGGCACCGGCTGCCACTGCTTGGGGCACAGCCGGACCGGCCACCAGCGCCGCATCGGCATTGCCGGCCATCAGGGCTGTAACCCCCTGGGGAATGCCCGTATTGACAAATTTAACAGTATCACCGGCAATGCGCTGCTGTTTGAGGGCCGCCAGCAGCAACTGGTGGAGGATGGTTCCTTTCGGTCCGGCCACTGTCCAGCCTTTAAGGTCGGCCACGGTTTGTATTGCCGGATCTTTGGTCATAATGACGAACGCCCTGGGGGCCCGGCTATGGATGCCGATGATTTTAATGTCAAGGCCGTTAGCTGCTGCCAGTATAGCCGAGGTTCCGCCCAGGGCGCTGCAGAAGTCCAGTGAACCGGACGCTAAGGCGGCTGTCATTTTCGGACCTTCGGTTATTTCCGGAAACGCAACCTTGATATTGTCGCCGGCAAATTCTTTTTCAAACAGCTCCAGTTTTTTCTCAATAATCGAAGGGACGTTGAGCGGCAGTTTGACATAGGCAATATTGATAGTGGCGGGGTTTTGAGCGGCGGGCCGGTTTGTTTGCTTTATGCTCCAGCCTGCCGCTGTCAGGACCAAAAGGATGATCAGCATAAATACAATTTGTTTCTTCATGGGATACACCACTCCTTTGGCTTTATTTATTTCCGTGTCATGCCGTCATGATGGCTTGCAGTACCTGCGTCCTGAAGGCGTAAGAAACGGTATCCAGGATCATAGCCAATAGCGGGCAGCAGGAAACCTTTTAAAAAATTCATAGGTATGGCTGACTCCTTCAGGGGTATATAGCTAGGTTTAATGCATTTGCCAGTAATTTATGGCTAATTTCGACGCAGTTACATGTAAATTCCTGCAATTTCTGGATTATCCTACAATGGCCGACTTATTATTTTAGTGCCGGCAGGATTATACAGAATTTGACTAGAATAGAATCCCTTTGAATAACAGATATCCTTATTTGACTTGCGGAAGGAGGCGGCGGTGTTGGGGTATAGCAATATGGAAGGGGCCCTGTTGGTTTTGTTTTTTTTTGCTATTGCCGTGGCTATGCCGCTGGCCGGTTTTTTGCTTGGCAAACGAAATAGCAGTCTGTTTTCGGCGGTTAGCTGGCTGGCTTTGTGCATAGGCAGCCGGTTATTGGCCCAAGTGGAAATCAAGCGGGAATTTATTGCTGTCCCTTTCTTGTGGGAGCATGTTGCTTTGCTGGCCGCTTGCTTATTGCCGGCCGCATTTTACCGTTTGTTGGAGCACTATGTATGCCAGGGAACGCATGTCTGGCTGGCGCGTTTTGTCAGGCTGCATGTTGTGTATGCGGTAACTGCCCTCTTATGGGTAGCGGCCAAGCCCGCGGCCGGGACTGAGGCCGGCTGCTTACTGGTATGGATTACAGCAGGCACCGGTTTGGCTGCCGGAGGGATTATTGTCGGCCGGGCCGTTTATGGCAGCTTTGCCGCCAGAGTTGTTGCCGCCGGCCTGGGGATTTTGGCCGTCATACACGGGTTGGGCCTGCTGGCTGCGGCGGGGGGAGCAGTCTGGCCGGGGCCATACGCGGCCTACTGGGGCTATGGCCTTATGGTACTGATTTTTTTATTGCTGCTGCGGCGCCGGTTATCAGAAGAGAACGCCAGCAGCCGGCGGGTTCTGGCCAGGACCTGGCGAACGTTACATGAGCCGGGGCGTGAGGCGGGGCTTAGGAGCGGCAAAGCGCCGCTGGCGAAGGAACTGGTGCCTGGAGAACCGGCAGAGCCGCTGCCGGCAACGGACAGTTCGTTAGGGCAGACAGCCGGTACAATTGTTACTGCCGACGAAATCGCCCGCTTCGCCCACGAGATAAATTCACCTCTGGGAACAGGCATAATGGCGGCCTCTTATCTGGGGCAGGAAGTGGAAACATTAACCCAGTTATATAAGCAGGGGGCGGTTAGGAAGTCCGATCTGGAAAAACATCTTACCCTTTATAGTGAGTCAGCGGGCAGTATCCTGGCCAACCTGCAAACCGCAGCCGAACTGGTTGCTGATTTCAGAAAACCAGCAACCGGCGGTGAACAGCGCCGGGTATTCAGTATTGCCGCCCAGCTTAATCAGGTGTTGACGGCCCTGAAGCCCCGGCTTACTCAGGCCGGGCACACGCTGGAGTTAAGGTTTGATGCGGATATTCGCATGCATGGTTTCCCGGGCCGCCTGCAGCAGATCATTGCCAATCTGGTCCTTAATTCCCTGGCTCATGCCTATGAACAGGGGGAACAGGGGCATATGCTGTTAAGGCTAACGCAGGAAGACGGGATGGCGGTACTTGAATATGCCGATGATGGCAAAGGCATAAGCGAGAGTACTCTTGGTCATATTTTTGATCCTTATTTTACGACTAAGCGGGAGCAGGGCAATACAGGACTGGGGCTTAGTATTATTAAAGAGATCATCACAACAAGGTTTGGCGGCACAATCGAGTGCCGCAGCCCTGCCGGTAAGGGTGCCATTTTTACAATAAGGTTGCCAATAGGAGAGTTGAAACATGAGTAATGAAGCCGATAACCTGATTTTTGACACAGAAGATGAGGACAGCCTGCTGGCATTTGCCCCGGAGCTTGAACCCGGTGACCGTGCCAGGTGGAAGATCATTATCGTCGATGATGACAAAGGAATTCATCAGATAACCAGAACAATTCTCCGGGAATTTACCTTTGAGGACAAGCCCTTACAGTTTTTGAGCGCCTATTCGCAGGCCGAAGCCAAAGAACTGGTGCGGCGTAACCCGGATGTGGCCGTAATTTTGCTGGATGTTATGATGGACGGTGATAAGGCCGGGCTGGAAGTGGCCCGGTGTATCCGGGAAGATTTGAATAATCATCTCGTCCGGATTATTCTGCGGACCGGTCAGCCGCAGGAAGCACCGGAGGAAACGGTGATCCGCGACTATGATATTAACGACTACAAAGAAAAGACGGAGCTTACCGCCCGGAAACTGACGACGACCATCATTGCCTCGCTCCGGTCTTACCGGGATATTGTCAATCTTGACAATAATCGCAAAGGACTGGAAAAGACCCTGGAATCGGCGGCGGCTTTATTGGAGGCCCAGTCGCTGAAACGTCTGGCAGCCTGTGTATTGACACAGTTATTATCAATTCTTAGTATTAATGCCAGTCACCGGGCCGCGGCCATTGCCGGTTTTGTTGCAGTCAAAGAGGCTAACGGTGAGTTTTATATCCTGGATGGCACCGAGAAATACTGTGGTATAGTCGGCTGCCCGGCCAGACAGATGGCGGCCGGCGATCTTGATGCCATTATCGACAAGGCCCGGCAGAGTAAAAGCGGCATTCATGCGGACAACTGCTTCATTCAGTATTTTAAGGGAAAAAATCAGCATGAAAGTTTTATCTATTTAGAAGGCTTAGACAGCTTATCGGACTGGGAAAAAAATCTGATCAATATTTTCGGGATGACAGTAGCGGCCACCTTTGATAACAGCTTTCTTACCCAGGAGATTGAGGACACCCAGAAGGAAATTATTTTTACCCTCGGTGAGTTCTCGGAAGTCAGGTCCAAGGAGACCGGCAATCATGTGCGGCGGGTGGCTGAATACTCTAAGCTGCTGGCTTTAAAATATGGCTTGCCGGAAGAAGAAGCCGAATTAATCAAACTGGCCTCGCCAATGCATGATGTCGGTAAACTGGGGATTACCGATTCTATTCTCAATAAGCCGGGCAAGCTGGCGCCGGAGGAGTTTGAGGTCATTAAAGCGCACGGGGTTCTGGGCTACGAGATTCTGCGCAGTTCTAACCGTAAAATCCTGCAGGCCGCTGCCCTGATCGCCCTGCAGCACCATGAGAAATATGACGGCACAGGCTATCCGGACGGTATAAAAGGGGAAGCTATTCATATTTATGGCCGCATAACGGCCATTGCTGATGTCTTTGACGCTTTAGGCAGCAAACGGGTTTATAAACCCGCCTGGCCGCTGGATAAGATTCTCGAATACTTTACCTGCGAACGGGGCCGCCACTTTGACCCCCTGCTTGTCGACCTCTTTCTTGCGAACCTGGAGGAGTTTCTGAATATCCGGGATACCTTCAAAGATTTATAAATGGTGAATTTCTTTACTCTGCAGGTATTAGAACGGTATAGCTGCCGGATAATATCTCTATAATACACAACAGAGACGGTTTCTGACTTTATTCGTCAAAACCGTCTCTTCCTATTAGGGGGTAACTGGATTGTCTGCAATTGATTATCTGTATGAATGGTTCCGGGACCATGTCCGGACGTATTATACCAGTGATGAGTTCATCATGACCAGGGTTTTGCTGAAAGAGGAACACAGCAAACGGGTGGCGGCCATTGCCGCGAGCCTGGCCGCTGAGCTGCAGCTTGCAGAGCGGCCAAGGCTGCTGGCGGAGGTGATCGGCCTGTTCCATGACCTTGCCCGCTTTCGCCAGGTTGCTGAATACCGTACCTTTGTCGATGCCGAGTCTTTTGACCATGGCGATGCCGGCGCGGCGGCCTTGGCCCGCAGCGGCCTGCTGGCGGATTTTACCGCGGCTGAGCAGGCGGTGATCGGCTTTGCCATTGCCAATCACAATAAAATGCAGATTCCGCCGGCCTGTTCCCAGACCCTGCTGTTTGCCAAGCTGATCCGCGATGCCGATAAGCTGGATATCTTCAGGCTGCTGCCGCCGGTCCAGGCGGATCATGATTACTCGCCCCAGCTGCTCGGTCAGTTAAAACCGGGCGGGGTCCTCTCCTACCGGGATGTCAAAACCCTGGCTGACAAACGCCTGATCAGGCTGAGCTGGTTTTACGATATTTATTTTGACTGGACATTGGCCCAGCTGATTGCGGAAGGTCATCTCGAGCGGCAGCTGGACTCCCTGCCTGATACCGGTGATTGCCGGGCCATCAAGGCCACGCTGCAGGCCTACGTGGATAACCGACTCACGGGTGAATCAAGGGGACGGTTCTTTTGAGTCGCCGGGACAGCGGTTTATTCCAGCAACGGGGTAAGCCGGCCCTGGTGGAGGATATGGAGATAATACATGGCCCGGGACAGGGCCACATACAGCAGCCTGGCATCATAAGGATCATTGGTGAACTTATTATCAGCGGCATTCCAGATAATAACGCCGTCAAATTCAAGACCTTTAGCCAGACTGATCGGAGCTACCGTAATACCGCCATGGTAGCTCAAAACATTGCCTGAGATCAGATTCAGGTTGTCGAGCTGCGGGGCGGCAGCCCGCAGGCCTTCATATAATTTCAGGCTGTCGTTTTCCAGTTTAGTCAGTATGCCGATAGATTTACAGCCTAACTGCCGAAATTCCTCAATGGTGCGGAGGGTGCTGGTAAGTGCCGCCAGTGCGGAAGGCGCTCGCTCAATGACCGGCTGACGGCCAATTTCATAGACCGGGACAGCTTTTGACCGGCCGGCGGGCAGGACCTTGTTGAATAAATCAACAATTTCCTTGGCAGAGCGATAGCTGAAATTAACCTCATAATAACGGCATTTAGCTTCGTCGAACACATCCTTCAACAGCGCCTGCCAGCTTGTCAGACCCCGGTCGGTGTGGATGGCCTGGGACATATCACCCATAATGGTAAAGGACGTGTTGCGGGACAGGCGGGCTAATACGATATATTCGAGAAGATTGATATCCTGGCCCTCATCGACGGCAATATGGTCAAATTTCCCGACCTGAGTAAAGCCGTCGATGAGCAGCTTAAAGTAACACAATCCGGCCAGATCGTCCTGTTCAATTTGCCCCGCTGCCAGGACGGCCCCGGTATGTGCTGTCAGTTCATCAATAGTGAACCCATGGGGTTTTATTTTGCGCCAGGCCTGTTTATCCTGCATTAGGCCGGCATAGCCCGCTAATAGCTCCAGAAACGGCCATTTGGCAATATGCCGTTCCATAAATTGATTACCTTCGGCAGCATAGCGGGCTGCCGTTTTTTCATCGGCCCGCGCTTCACCCCGTTTATACCTGGCTTCATACACCTCGATAAAGTTTCTTATCCGGAAGCTGATATATTTCTGCAGGGAGCGCAAGCGCTCATTATAAGGGACGCTGGCGCCTTCAACAACCTTCTCCAGCTGCTGTTCCCGGCTGATGACAAGCTGGCCGTCAAACAGGCTGATGTCATTGAGTTTCAGACAGAATTTCTCCAGCCGTTTGTCCAGAAATATCTCCATTACTTTAATAAACTCGGGGGTGCCTTTCCATCTGGCCATTGCAGCCAGCGGCTCAGTATCAGCACTGGCCGGGCTGATAACCGGTTCAAACTGGATAATCGCTGCTGCCAGATCGGCAAAGGTCATTTGCCGTACGTCCTGGGCATCAATTTCCGGCAGCAGGTCGGAGATGTAGTCCAGAAAAATTTTGTTAGGAGCAATGATGACAAGTTTTTCGGGGTTCAGCTTTTCATTGTATAAGAGATAAGACAAACGGTGCAGGCCGATGGTGCTTTTGCCTGACCCGGCCACGCCCTGGATGATGGTAACCTGGTTTAGCGGCTCGCGGATAATCTGGTTCTGCTCGGAGCGGATAGAGGTAACAATATCTTTAAGGCGGTCACCGGCACCCTTTAGCAGCCGTTCCAGCAGGAAAGGATCGGCAATCAGCGACTCCTGCTGCCGGTTCATCAGTTTGCTCAGGATATTGTCATCAGCCATAGAGATCAGCTGACTGTCTTCAATTTTATACTGGCGCTTTAGCCTGACGTCACCGGTATAGGTATAGCGGCCCAGCACCTCGTAGCTGGCGCGGCCGTCCTGGCATTCATAAAAGATTGTCGATACCGGGTCCCGCCAGTCGAATACCAGTATATCCTTAACGGTTTCTATATCCAGTCGGGCGACTTTGGTCCGGCCGATATAATAGTGTTCAAAATCCCCGGTGCCATCTTCGCGAAAATCAACGCGTCCAAAATAGGGGCTGTCCAGGGCTTTGGCAATATCTGATGCCTTAACGGCATGGTCACTTTTCATCAGTGAGTGGACATAGGCGCTTACTTCATCTTTTTTAGAGCGGGACTGACTGATTTTAAGCACCCGCTCGTCCATATCATTCTCTAAATCTTTAATGATCTGCCGCATGGCTTGGATGGTGTCAGCTAAATGCTGCTGCTCTTGGGGAAAATCAGGATGGTTGCTCATATCGGTTACCTCGCGTATCTTAGCAATTGTTTTCCAGGTCTGTTAGAATATTATAGGGCTAGATTATTATGTTTAGCAAGTCCTGATGTAATGCCTGGCAAGTATTTCTGAAGGAAAAGGGGCGAAAGGCCTTGGGCCTGTGGGAATTGTAAACACCACCTTGTGGTACTTAAAAAGGAAATACATTTCATAGGCGGTTTACGCGAGATTATTATGAGGTGTACCCTAATATACGGCAAGGATGGTGAAGTGATGATAAGTTTGGTACAGGCCGGAAAAAGAGCTGTCATTTATGTGATGGGATGGCGGTTTGTGTTATAATAAATAAAAGGACCTGATAAGGCAAGGGTGGGGGTGTGGAGATGGAGGAAATGCTCAAGCAGCTGTTGGCAGGCCAGGCGCAGTTGTTTGAAGGCCAGAAGCAGCTATGCGAAGGCCAGGCACAGTTATTTGAAGGCCAGAAGCAGCTGTTCACAGGCCAGGCACATTTATTTGAAGGCCAGAAGCAGCTGTTCGCAGGCCAGGCGCAGCTAACTGAAGGCCAGAAGCAGCTGTTCACAGGCCAGGCGCAGTTAACTGAAGGCCAGAAGCAGCTGTTCGCAGGCCAGGCGCAGCTAGCCGATGATCAGAAACAACTATTTGAAGGCCAAAACCAGCTAGTCGCAGGCCAGAAACAAATTTTTGTCAGACTGGACAGGCTTGAAGACAGCCTAGGCAAACTGGAGGAGGGACTGGACCGCGTTGAAATCCGGCTGGACCGGATTGAGGGCCGGCTTGATACTGTTGAGGGCCGGGTCAGCCATAACAGCGAGGTTGTGCAGGCACTCTTGCATCGTACTGAAGAACTCAATGCCCAGGTTTATAGCAGCGGACATAATCTGGCTGAATTGACGGGAGCTGTGAATCAGGTGCGGGACAGCCTGGACAGCCTGGAACGGAAGGTGACGCGCATTGATGCCAATGTGTATTCAATGGCTGGCGATGTCTCATTTCTTTTACGTAAGGCCAGTGAACATGATGAGGTGATACGCACCTGAACCGGGCCAAGTAAATCGGCCGGCAATTATCCTGTTTAGATGACTGAAGTTGTCAGTAAGGCTATGAGTGAGTGATAAAAAGCCTATGAAAAACGCTTTTGTGGTTTTCTTAGGCTTTTTCGTTATATAAAGGGTTTGGAAGACTTACTTTTTTGTGTATACAAATATTTGGATTAATTTACCAAAGGAGAATGGTTTTCTAAGGTGGAATTTCTCGAGGAATATAAAGGTAAACTAAATGAGGAAGGGTCAACCAGCGAGAGGAGCTAATGATGCAGGCAAAGTTGCAGAATTTGAGTTATTATAAGTGGTTAATCTTCGGCGTTGTGGCTACCGGTTCCTTTATGGCGACAATGACCGCATCGATCGTCAATGTCGGCTTGCCGCCGATTACCGCCGCTTTACATACGGATATTGCCACCGCCCAGTGGGTTGTTACCGCCTATCTGCTGGTTATCACCAGCCTGTTGCCGCTGATGGGGCGGCTGGGAGATATTTGGGGGCGGAGGAACCTCTACGGTTTTGGTTTTATCGGCTTTACCGCCGGTTCGCTGATGTGCGGTGTTGCCAATTCAGTCAGCATGCTGATTGGGTTTAGGGTACTGCAGGCTGTGGGGGCGGCGGCCCTTATGGCTAATTCGATGGCCCTTATTACCAGCTGCTTCCCGCAGAGTGAACGCGGCAAAGTCTTAGGGGTGATTGGCACCGTGGTAGCGCTGGGCAGTCTGAGCGGTCCGGGCATCGGCGGCCTGCTGGTTGAGCATTTTGGCTGGCATGCAATATTTTTTGTGAATATCCCGGTTGGTTTGCTGGGGTATGCCGGGGTGCGGCTGATTTTGCCGGCCGACCGGGACTTGAGCCGGGAGCGGATCGATTATCTGGGCGCGGCCTTATTTACGGCAAGTATGGTGAGTTTTTTGCTGGCCCTGAGTTATGGCACTGCATGGGGCTGGACTTCCCTTACTACCATGAGCTGCGTTGGTTTTGCCCTGCTTGTCTTTGGGGTATTTATCTGGTATGAAACCAGGATTGAGCAGCCGATGCTGGAATTAGCTATTTTTAAAAACATTACCTTCTCGGCCGGAAATCTGGCAGGCTTTCTTTCTTTTACCGCGATGTTTACCAATACCATGCTGCTGCCGTTTTTTCTCCATGATGTGCTGGCTTTTAGCCCGGCGAAAACCGGCTTAATTATGTCGGCCTTTCCCCTGGTTATGGCCGTCACTGCCCCGGTGAGCGGCACCCTGTCGGATCGGGTCGGGCCGGTGTTATTGACAACCGCCGGCCTGAGTTTAATGGCTATCGGGCTGCTGGTGACAGCAAAACTGCAGCTGGATGCCACCCTGTGGCTGATTATGGGGGCCCAGGCGCTGATGGGACTGGGCAACGGCTTGTTTCAGTCGCCGAATAATAACAGCGTAATGAGCGCTGTTGAGCCGCGGCAGCTGGGCGTGGCCGGCGGCATTAACGCCCTGGCCCGGAACTTCGGCATGGTGTGCGGCACCGCTGTAGCAGTAGCGATTCTGGAATACCGGCGTGTTGCCTATCTCAGCGGTCTGAGCGAGCCCACTGCCGGCCAGCAGGTTGCGGCTTTTATGACCGGTTATCACGATGCACTGCTGGTTGGGGCCGGGTTAGCGGTGCTGGGGGCTCTGATTTCCCTTAAACGGACATAAAAGCGGCTTGCCGGCCCCATGCTGTAGCTGTTGTAGTGTATAAAAACTTTCAGGATTGGTGATCACATGATTAAGAGCGGAACCCTGTTCCGGTTTTGGGCCTGGCTCAAAATCCTGCGGGATAATGCAGTAATATTATATTATGCATGGCGTCATCCACTGACCCCCCAATATGTAAAAGGGCTGCTGACAATGCTGGTTATCTATATGGTCAGCCCTGTCGATATCCTGCCTGATTACCTGCCGCTGCTTGGCATTGCGGATGATGCCACCCTGTTAACGGCGGCGGCGCTGTATCTGACGCGCCTGCTGCCGGCGCCGGTATTGGCGGAGAGTAAGCGGCAGAGTGAAACCTGGGGCCGCCGTATGCCGTATATCCTGGGGATGATTGCCGTAGCGGCTATTGCCTGGGTGGTGCTGGTGATCGCTATTTTTCGCAAAGTATTTTTCGAATAAATCAGTTATTAATTGGCCGGTTTGCAGGAATTGCTCAAATTTTGCCGAATATTCTATTATATCAGCAAATTAAGGAGATGGTTCACGTGGCCATAATTATGTCAGACTTCACAGGTTTCTGGTATAGTGATGACATGGAAGAGCAGGTTGCTGTTGCCGATGGTGAATTTCTCTTGCTGCATACGAACACCAGGAAAGTGGAGAAATTGGGGACTACGTTTGCGGAAGCCAAAGAAACACTGACCGTATTGGGAAAAATTGATAACTTTTCTGACTTTCTGTAAAACTTGTTGCTTTAGGGTTTGTGTTGAATTAATTCAGCACAAACCTTTTTTTGCACAATGTAAGTAAAGTAAAATGTATTTCTGAAAAAGATTGACAAGAGATATGTACTCAAATTATAATATACTTAAAGTTAAGAAAATTATATAAATGACTTATATATGCCTATAGCTATTAGATATTAGGGGGCAAAACTCTATTTGAGTTTTGCTTCTTTTTATTATTCAGGACCTTTGTACCCAAAAGTTCTGAAAGTCACATGCTAAATTGTAATACGGAGAGGAGAAAACAAAGTGTCCGAGAATTCTCAAGCAGAATGCATGCAAAGAGGGCTAAAGAACCGGCATATTCAGTTGATTGCCTTAGGGGGGGCTATCGGTACCGGGTTATTTTACGGATCAACAAAAGCGATCCAAATAGCAGGCCCGGCAGTTATGCTTTCCTATCTGATCGGCGGTATTATTATTTTCTGGATTATGCGGCACATGGGCGAAATGCTGGTAGATGAGCCGGTCTCAGGTTCCTTTAGTCATTTTGCCTATAAGTACTGGGGCGATTTCCCCGGTTTTCTGTCCGGCTGGAACTACTGGATCGCTTATATACTGGTCAATATGGCCGAACTGACAGTAGTCGGGAAATACGTCCAGTTCTGGTGGCCCGACATTCCGGTCTGGGTTACGGCTCTGGTATGCTGGGCGGTACTTACAGGGATTAATCTGATTCATGTAAAATTGTACGGCGAATTTGAATTCTGGTTTGCCATTATAAAAGTAGTGGCCATCATCGGCATGATTGTCTTCGGTACGTTGCTCCTGTTGAACGGGCAGGCCGGCCCCAGCAGCGGTGTAGGCAATCTCTGGAATTATGGCGGCTTTTTCCCGAATGGAGTGGAAGGTTTTCTTTGCTCCCTGGCAATCGTCATGTTTGCTTACGGCGGTACGGAATTAATTGGGGTTACGGCCGGAGAAGCGGACAATCCCAAGAAGACCATCCCCATGGCTATTAATCAGGTGATGTGGCGGATCCTGATTTTCTATGTCGGCGCCTTGTTAATCATCCTGATGATCTATCCCTGGAATCAATTAGGTGCCGGCGGGGCGGAAGGCAGCCCGTTTGTCCAGATCTTTTCCAAAATAGGTATCTCCTCGGCGGCGGCACTATTGAATGTTGTGGTAATTACAGCAGCTCTGTCTGCTTATAACAGCGGTCTGTACAGCAATGGACGGATGCTTTATAATCTGGCGCAGCAAGGTAATGCTCCCAGCATGTTCAAGAAATTGAACAAAGGCGGCGTACCGGTAGTGGGAATACTTTTTTCCTCCGTGCTTATGGGCCTGGTTGTATTTTTGAACTACCTAATTGAAAGCCAGGTCTTTACCTATCTGATGGCCCTGGTTGTATCGGCGGATATTATCAGCTGGGTGATGATCAGTGTCAGCCATATGAAATTCCGCATGGCTAAGGTGGCCGCAGGCGAAAAAATTGAATTCCCGGCAGTATGGTTTCCGGTCACAAATTACGTCTGCATAGGCTTTTTGGCGATGGTATTCGGGATAATGTGGTATTTAGGCGGAGACTGGCGCATTTCCATGTACCTGACCCCTCTATGGCTTATCCTTCTGTGGCTTGGCTACAAATTTAAGCCGCAGGCGAAACAGGAATCAACAACAATACCCAAATAGTGAAGAAAACTATTAAATTAGCACCCTGAACCGGCTTTACCACAGCCTTGCCTGTACAATATTTGGCTTGACTTTGGCGGTCAGGTCAACTATCATAATATATAAGTTGCCTTCCTTAGATGCTAGATATGAGAGTGTGGCAGGCAAAGATAATACGCCAGGACAGCTTGCTTTACGATTTTCCGGAAAATGTAGTTTTGAACGGATAGCTTGCCCATAGTTATGAGATATTAGGGGGTAAACTCAGTAATGAGTTTTATCCCCTTTTTAGTTTCTAAAAAACGGAGGTACTGACATGATATTATTAGACGGATATAGCTTAACGCTGGCAGACGTGGTAAGAGTGGCCAGAGAGTATGCGGAAGTAGGACTAAGTGAGCAGGGACGCAGCCAAATCGTGGCCAGCCGGACCATTGTCGATAGAATTCTGGAAGACGAGACGCCGGTTTATGGTATCTCCACCGGCTTTGGAAATTTCAGCCAGATTTTTATTTCTAAAGAGAAAAGAGAAAAACTGCAAAAAAATCTGATCCTCAGCCATGCTACCGGGGTAGGGGAACATCTGCCGGCAGATGTTGTGCGGTCGGCGATGCTGCTAAGGGCTAATTCTTTGTCTAAAGGCTATTCGGGGATTAAGCTCTCGACGGTGGAGATGTTATTGACCTTTTTGAACCGGCGCATTTGCCCGGCGATTCCCGCTAAGGGCTCGGTTGGCGCCAGTGGCGATTTAGCGCCTCTTTCCCATATGGTGCTGGTTATGCTGGGGGAAGGTCAGGCCTATGTGAACGGCAGGCTGATGAGCGGAGCCCAGGCCCTGGCTGAAAGCGGGCTGGAACCACTGGCTCTGGGCGGCAAGGAAGGCCTGGCTTTGATTAATGGCACGCAGATCATGACCGCTGTTGGGTGTATGGTATGGGAGGATGCCGTTAACCTGATGAAGAGTGCCGACGTGGCCGCCGCTTTATGCACAGAGGCTTTAAAAGGTACCCGGACTGCTTTTGATCCCCGTATTACTCAGGTAAGGGCCCATATCGGCCAGATGGCGACCACGGAAAATATGCTGCGGCTGACAGAGAACAGCCCGATTATTGAATCTCATGTCAATTGCGGCAAAATACAGGACGCCTATTCCTTGCGTTGTGTCCCGCAAGTGCATGGGGCCTCGAAGGATGCCTTGCGACGGGTCGAAGAAACCCTGAACATTGAGATCAATGCCGCCACCGATAACCCCTTGATTATGCCTGACACCGGCGAAGCAATATCAGGCGGCAACTTTCATGGCCAGCCGATCGCGCTGGTCATGGATTATCTGAAACTGGCCCTGGCTGAGCTTGGCAATATCTCAGAGCGGCGCACCAACCGGCTGCTGGATGCTCATCTGAGCGAACTGCCGCCGTTTCTGACAGCCTATCCGGGCGAGGATTCAGGCTTAATGATTACCCAGTATACGGCGGCTTCCCTGGTGTCGGAGAATAAAGTACTGGTCCACCCGGCCAGTGCTGATTCGATACCGACCTCAGCCAACCAGGAAGATCATGTCAGCATGGGAACCATTGCTGCCCGGCAGGCCAGGGAAATTTTGGAGAACGTCCGCTATATCCTGGCGATTGAATGCTTAGCAGCAGCTCAGGGCATTGATTTTCTCGCGCCTCTGACCCCGGGGCAGGGAACCGGCGCTGCCCATAAAGCGATTCGTCAGGCGGTACCGCATCTGGACGAAGACCGGATACCAGCACCTGATATTCAAAATATTTATCAGCTGCTAGCTGATGGCTCACTGATTAAGGCCGTAGAAGCGGCAATCGGGCCGATGAAAATTTATTAACACTCTATATATGGTACAATACTAGGAACAGGAGGGACTCCTGTTCCTAGTGCCTTGACAGGATTAAAACTTTGGCTACCTTGTGGATTTTTTCCCGCCCTGCTTCATTGTCGTCGCCTTACATATGTCCGATATGCGCGGTCCTCCGCCTTGCAGGGCGAACAAATCTCCCCAACCTAACCTAATTTCAGCCCGGTCAAGGTACCAGTATTATTGGTTGAAGCACAGGCAGTAAGAGGATGTTGCCAACCCCTGAGTTTTTCTGCGGCAGATAGTGAAAGAAAGGTGGATCAGTAATGTTCAATATAGAAAATAACGGCAGCCTGGGTAAACTGGCAATTTTAACAATCATGTCCGGCGGTGAGGATGAAATCGCCTTAAAACGGCAGGGGGAAAAATTCGGTTACCGGCTGTATAAAGGCAA
Organism: Sporomusa termitida; assembly: GCF_007641255.1. Classification (NCBI taxonomy): domain Bacteria; kingdom Bacillati; phylum Bacillota; class Negativicutes; order Selenomonadales; family Sporomusaceae; genus Sporomusa; species Sporomusa termitida. The sequence goes on along the minus strand of NZ_CP036259.1, from coordinate 3,796,384 downwards.
AGTGGGCTCGATGGATTCGGCCAAGATCTTTGCGGCCGTTGAGACGGCGGCAAAAAAAGAAGGCCTTATTGACCAGCGTTACCGGGAAGAGCATGCCTTATATCATTCGGTGTTCGAAGCCTACAGCGGCATGTGCCGGGGGCAGATCGGGCTGGGAACGGTATTGCGCAGTGCCGGTTTGTTGTTTTGTATTGTGCGGGGTACGAAGCTGCCGGGGAATGATGCTGATGGGGAGTGGATTGCGGTGGCTCTGTACGGGAATATGGGGGCGCCGATTAAAGGGTATGAGCATGAAGTGCTGGGCCTGGGCATTAATCCAATCTAACAAGACGGTTTATAAATAAGCAAGCGCCACATGTCTTCGCAGACAAGGTGGCGCTTTTATGCAGGCGGTATTTACTCAGCTTCCGGCGGGCTTGGCGTAACAGGGGATTACCAAATATCATGTCCCGGGCGATAATCCGGTGAAGCCAGCTTGATCAACTTGTTCACCAGATAGCCGCCGACACCGATAACGCTTTCAATATGCAAAAAATGGGCAATGGAGGGGTCAAATAAAACGGTGGCGTTGGCCGCGATTTCTTCATCGCCTTCCCAGACAACCACACACAGGGGGATTTTCGGGAAAACCTTAAAGATAGCAGAGGCATCGCCAAAACGGGCAGGCTGACCACCCAGGGGCTTGGCGCACTCCAACAGGAGCGAGGCCTGGTGGCCGAAGGTTTTTATCAGGCCGCCGATGGCCTCCTTATGGAAGGCCGGATAAAAGAGCATGCCCCCATTGGGAATCTCTTTTAGACTGACCCACTTGTTGGCTATTTCTGTCCTGGTCTGAAAGAAGGTGAGGTAATGCAGGATCAGGATCGCCGCCCCGATTTTAGGAACAGAACCGTCTTTTTCTTTACAGATGGTTTTATTCACACAGTCAACAATATAATTTTCGTTTAAATAGGGGACGACAAATTGCTGTTTTTCCCTTAGATACAGCACATCCATACTGGCCGCGATCTCTGCCGGCGTTTTCGGTTCAAGATCCTGCCAGCCTTTGTCATACGCAATACGATAGTTACTTTCCAGAGTAATCCCTCCCTAACTCGTGCACTATAATTATAGTAAACACTGCCGTTCAGAAGCAGGGGGACGTTCATTTTGCTTCTGGCCACAGCTAATCAGAAGCAGGGGGACGTTCATTTTGCTTCTGGCCACAGCTAAGATAAATATGGTAAGGAATAGCAGGAACTGTAAATCTGCCTAACCGGATCATTGGCAAACCCATACTGTAAAATACCCTGCAACGAATTATTCTAAGAAAGTAGTTTATACTATACCCAAAGCGGTGATAGTTACGCCTGGCGTACAAAAATTAGCTCTTACTATTTTGTATATCATTCTATACTCTTAATACAACCACCTTCAAGAGGAAACTCTTGAAGGTGGATATATTTTGCTAAGCAAGGAGATATATAGTGTAATGTGCGGAGTGATTAGCCAGACAATTATAATTCTTTACAGGAGAGGATAGCTTGAAAAACCAAGACAGACCATCAATCCTGTTTGTGGCTTTAAACCGGCATCAAAGCCGGTATTTTCGCCAACTAGGCGCAAATTTAAATGATTCTTATAATATTTACCATATTGATTACGGCTTGTCTGATTTTGCTGGCGCGCTGATAAAACCGGCGCTGCCGGAATGTGTTGCTTTCACTGCAGAAGAATTGGCCGAGATCATTCGTTTTTTGCTAATAAAGGGAAAGTCCCGCGCCTTTACTGGTTTTCGCGGCTGGATGCATTCGCCGTCAGTGCTGGAAAACCGGGCATATTATGCAACTCTGTATTTTTATAAATACCTGTGCCGTGTTCCTATTGACCTTGTATGTGTATGGAACGGCATAAATCTTCCCTTGGCAGCTGCCGCCAGGGTGGCAAGAAAACTTGGCAAACAGACTGTTTTTTTTGAAAATGGCTATCTAAGAGATACAACTACCCTTGATCCAACCGGTGTTAACTATCAGAATAGCTTAGTGAATAAGCCGCGCTCCTTTTATGATGCTATAGTACCACAACCGCAGCTGCTGGCAAAACTATATAATACGGACCCACCACTCCGGCAAATAAAGAGTAAATGGTATCAAAACCTAATCAAAAAGCAAGAGAAGCGACAACCGGAAGCAATTATCCTGCCGGAGAACTTTATCTTTCTGCCGTTCCAGGTACAGGA